>NZ_CAXSVC010000003.1:0-320471 GCF_964240755.1 Bacteroides sp. HPS0048
AACAATTAATATTCAATTAAATAACAATAAGAAAAGTACATATGCAATAGTAATTTATTTAATGCGTCGGCCCTGTATCGAGAAAAGGAACACTCCTTTCTAAGAAAAACAAAGTACGATACCGGATAAACGTAATGATACTGTTTAGGGGGACCCTTGAAACCTCTTCATTGTAATAATATGTCAATATACCAATGTCTTGCGATAAAACAGCGCAGCCAATTGGTACATCAGCACATTGGCAACTTTTGCATCAGGCTGAGTGTTATTACTATTTCACTGTAAAGATGAGGAGCTTCTTTGAGATATGAAATACCTAATAATAGTGAAAATCCAGGCTTTTCTGCCTGTTAGTCGGTATTTGTTGACAAATCATCATTAATGGGGATTGTCTGATATAATTATTCCCCTTATCTTTGCCGAAAACAAACTTAGATGAAACGATTGTACCTATCTATCCTGAAGTGGTTCCTCCCTGTACTGTTTATTTCGTACATGGCAGGCATTACGCTGTTCACCCACTCGCACGTGGTGAACGGGGTGACAATCGTTCACTCACACCCCTTTAAGAAAGGAACAAAACATGAACATACGACTGTTGAGTTCCAGCTAATTCACTTCTTAACCCACGTTCAAACCACAGATGCGGGTATTATCCCGGTCTTTGCAGCATTTACGGCATTGTTGTTGTGTACGCTTCTATGGTGTCCTCAACGTATAGGCCGTCATGCTTCTTGTGCAGGAGTGGTGTCATTGAGGGCGCCTCCTTCGCCTTATCTATCGTAAACTCTTTCCGCCTCAACGCGAAAGAACCTCTTTTTTAATCATCTATTAATAATAAGTAACTACCGGATGGTGGTTGGGGAAAGGACTGTACAATTGTTCTGTCTCCATCCTTTGTCATTGCCAGGTGGTTACTACTGACTACAAACGAAAATGAAAAAATATATCTTTATTCTCGTTGGCCTGTGCTATGCTTTTTTCTCAGCAATGGCCACACAACCTGAACATCCTGAATTCCCTGAGTTGAAGAAATCTGACGCCAATATCATCGGGCATGTACTTGATAAGAATAGCGGCGAGCACTTACCATATATTACGATTGCCCTTAAAGGGACTACCATAGGTACGGTAACAGATGCTACGGGACACTATTTTCTGAAGAATCTTCCCGAAGGTAATTTCAGGATGGAAGTCAGTTCTGTGGGATACAAAACCCTGACCCGCGACGTAACCTTGAAAAAGGGCAAGACGCTGGAAGAGAATTTCGAATTGGAAGAAGACGCTATTGCCCTTGATGGAGTAGTTGTCTCTGCCAATCGTAACGAAACAACCCGTCGTATGGCACCTACATTGGTCAATGTGGTCGATCTGAAACTGTTTGAATCTACCAACTCCAGTACTCTCTCGCAAGGACTAAACTTTCAGCCGGGTGTGCGGGTGGAAACCAACTGCCAGAACTGTGGCTTTCAGCAGGTACGTATCAATGGGTTGGACGGACCGTATACACAGATCCTGATAGACTCTCGTCCGGTGTTCAGTGCTCTTTCGGGGGTGTATGGGTTGGAGCAGATTCCTGCCAGTATGATTGAACGGGTAGAAGTAATGCGCGGAGGTGGTTCGGCTTTGTTCGGATCGTCTGCAATAGCCGGAACAATAAACATTATTACTAAAGAACCACTGCGCAACTCCGGCCAGTTGTCTCATACCATTACCGGATTTGGAGGTGGTAACTCTTTCGATAATAACACCTCTTTAAATGTCTCTCTGGTGACGGATGACCATCGTGCAGGAGTTTATATCTTCGGGCAGAACCGTCATCGTTCGGGTTATGATTACGATGGCGACGGTTACACGGAGTTGCCCAAACTAAAGAATCAGACTGTAGGCTTCCGTTCTTATTTCAAGACGAGCACTTACTCTAAGCTGACTTTTGAGTATCATCATTTGCAGGAGTTCCGCCGGGGAGGGGATCTGCTGAATCGTCCGCCTCACGAAGCCAATATAGCCGAGCAATTGGAACATGCTATTGATGGCGGTAGCCTGAAGTTCGATTACTTCTCGCCCGATGAAAAACATCGCCTGAGCCTTTTCGCTTCGGCTTTGAATACAGATCGTGACAGTTATTATGGCGGCGGGCAAGACCTGAATGCCTATGGCAAAACCACTGATCTTACGGCTATGGGGGGTGCACAGTATATGTACAGCTTTGGGCGTTGCTTTTTTATGCCTGCCGATCTCACTGCCGGACTGGAATACAACCGTGACCGTCTGAAAGACAATATGTGGGGATACAATCGCCAGACGGAACAGACGGTGAATATTTACAGTGGCTTTCTCCAGAACGAATGGAAGAATGATAAGTGGGGTATTCTTCTCGGAGGTCGTCTGGATAAGCATAATCTGGTGAATCATGTCATTTTCAGTCCGCGTGCCAATCTGCGTTTTAATCCGACGAAGGATATTAACTTCCGTCTGAGTTATGCTTCCGGTTTTCGTGCTCCGCAGGCCTTTGATGAGGATTTGCATATTGAGAATGTGGGTGGTACGGTGTCTATGATTGAACGCGCTAAAGGATTGAAAGAAGAGAAGTCGCAGAGCCTGAGTGCCTCTGCCGATATGTATCACCGTTTTGGAGCCTGGCAAGTAAATTTTCTGGTCGAAGGGTTTTATACGAACCTGAAAGATGTTTTCGTGCTTGGACCTTATGAGGACCGTGGAGACGGAGTATTGATACGGACACGCGGTAACGGACCGGGTGCAAAAGTCATGGGACTGACTTTGGAAGGAAAGCTGGCATACCTGACACAATTCCAGTTGCAGGCTGGTATCACTTTACAACGGAGTCATTACGACGAACCGCATCAATGGGACGATGACGCTCCGGCTGAAAAGAAAATGTTTCGTACCCCAAATACTTACGGATACTTTACGGCTACCTATGCACCAATAAAGCCGTTAAGTATTGCTCTGTCGGGCATGTACACTGGCAGTATGCTTGTACAGCGTGCTGCCATCTCTGCTGAGAATGCAGCGATGGGGGAGATGCCCGAACGTCCTGCAGTAGCTCTCACTACACCCAAATTCTTTGATCTTGGTATGAAAGTGGCTTACGACTTTAAATTGTATAAAGTAGCAGTATTACAACTCAATGGTGGCGTGCAAAACATTTTCCAGGCATATCAGAAAGATTTCGACCGTGGGGCAAACCGCGACTCCAACTATATTTATGGTCCGGCAACGCCAAGAAGTTACTTTGCCGGAGTGAAAATAACCTATTAAGTAGAATTTTTCCGGCATTGCTTTCCGTGCAGAGAAGTGTACCGGATAATGGAACGCATCTTTGTGCATCTTAGATATATGTATCATATTTTCTTTATGCTTTTAGAGGCGAAATTTCTTTTGTACAGTTGATACGTTCCCTGCATGTAGTAAAGGCGCAGGCTGCATGCAGGGAACGCCTTTACTACATGCAGCCTGCGTCTTTACCGTTTACGCTGTCATAATTACCTTCAGCAAGCGATTGACCTCATTTTAGATTGTCCTCTTTTTTCTCTCCTTTTTTCCATCTCTTATTTCCTTTCTTTTGTATAGTTCGGATAAAATATATATTTTTGTATACCATTATTAAGACATATTTATAACTAAAACATCTATGAAACACACACCATTGCTTCATGCTGTGTTGCTGTTGGGCGTATTCAGTCTGGCATCCTGCATGCACGATCCTACCCATTATCATAAACAGAAAGAGTTACTTGGCAACCGGTTGTTCCATGATGCTACGCTCTCCGAACCTGCCGGACAGTCCTGTGCCACTTGCCATACATTGACTAAAGGTTTTGCAGACATTGATTCCCGTGCCGTATCCGAAGGTGCGGTGAAAGGGCTTTACTCTCAGCGCAATGCGATGACCATCTCTTATTCAAAATTCATTCCCGATCTGTATTACGATGAAAAGGAGGAAACTTATGTAGGCGGTCTGTTCTGGGACGGGCGTTCGCCTTCATTACAGGCTCAGGCAAGCGAACCTTTCCTCAATCCCGTTGAAATGGGGAATCATGACAGGCGTATGGTGGTAGACAAAGTGAAACGTACCTCTTATTATCCGCAGTTGATACGTATTTATGGTGAGACGGAAAATGTAGACTCCCTGTATGCCTATATTACCGATGCATTGGCGGCATACCAGTCCTCAAAAGAGGTAAATCCTTTCTCTTCCAGGTTTGACGCATATAAGAAAGGTAACTATACGTTTACTGCACAGGAGAAACTGGGACTTGATCTTTTTGAAAACAAAGGGCTTTGTGCCGAATGTCATATTCTGGAACGGGATGTTATTGCCCGCCGTACGCTGTTTACTGACCATACTTATGATAATCTGGGTATTCCTAAAAATCCCGAAAACCCGCATTACTGTGTTCCCCAAGAATATTTTCTGCTGACTCCGGACTCTATAGACCTTGGATTGGGAGCTATTGTCCGAAAGGCGGAGGAGAACGGAAAGTTTCGTGTACCTACGCTTCGTAATGTGGAACTGACAGCGCCATACGGACACAACGGGTATTTCAAAACACTTGAAGAGATTGTACATTTCTATAATGTACGTGACGTAAGTGATGAATTTCCGCCAGCCGAATATCCTGCTACGGTGAATAAAGATGAATTGGGTAACCTGGGATTGACTCCTGAAGAGGAAGCCGCCCTTGTTGCTTTCATGAAAACGTTGACGGACGGATATGATCATCACAAGGATAAACCTACCCACCAGCATAAAGACTGATTATTGGCATAACTGTGCATATCCCTCCTTGGAAGTAGTGTAATATCATATTGGCAGGTAAACAACAAAAGTCTCAAAGTCAACTGGACGGAAAACAAGTGCGAACAACAAATCGGATAGTTGTGAAAAAAAGCTGTTTATGACTTTTGTTCAAAGGAAAGCTGCAAAATGAGATGGATTTGTATAAATAATTTTGCCGATTTACATCTGTATCTCAGTTTTTTGTTATCTTTGTTAATGGTAAAGCGTATTCTTTAACAATTGAATGATAAGGAGTACTTTATCTTGTAATTTAAATACTGTTGCTATGGGAAAATCATTACTATTACTATTATCATTCTCTTTTTTTTCTACTTTTTCCCTTATGGTATGCCGGTAATAGATTCCAAGTGGGGAAAAAATCCGCAGGCATATCGTTTTGGAGGCAAAGAACTTGAGAGATTGATGGGATTAAACTTATATGACTTTCAGGCCCGTTGGCATGATCCGGCTTTAGGACGATTTATGTCTGTTGATCCGTTGTGTGAGAAATATTATTCAATAAGTCCGTATGCGTATTGCGCGAATAACCCAATAAATGCAATTGATTTAAGGGGAGATAGCATTACATATATTATTAATTCCACTATGACTAATCCTAATGGCACTACAAGCATTAGTAGCAGTACTTATTACTATGGACAAGATGCAAATGGAAATTATGGTTTTATAGGTAGTAATGGTCAGGTATATTCGGGTAATGATACATATTTAAATAATTTGACTACTGCAATAAATAATTTGCGTGTAGGGGGAAATGTAGGGAATACTTTAGTTAGTGATTTGATGAGTTCGACAAATAGAGTACAAATTGTGCGAGGAAATAATACAGCGGACATTAATGGAGCTTTTATCAAATGGAATCCTAACTCGACAGCAGGAGGCATAAATGCTATAGGATCTGAAAATCGACCTTCATATATTGGATTGGGGCATGAAATGGCACATATTCAAGATGTTTGGAACGGCACTATTGATAATTCTACTTGGGTTACAGCAGGAGGGGTAGCAATCCCTAATTCTGAAAAATATGCTACCCATATAGAAAATCAACTAAGAGCAGAAAATGGGATTCTATTGCGAACCCATTATGGAATAGATGCAAGTACAGGAACACGAGTCGGGTTAGAAAGTACCAGAATAGTTAGAGGTGTAACAAGTTTGTTTTATTGGAAGTCAAATGGAATAGCTCCTAACGGTATTCCATTGTTGTCAACCCCATTTATTTATAGGAGGAGATAAATTTATGAAAAATTATTTGTTTTATGTAATGCTTTTATTCATTACTTGTGGATGTAATACAAAAAAGCATGTGAGTAATTTAAAAATATATGAAGATATATACACTTGTCAAGGAAGTCAAGATATTCTTGGAAAATCACTGAATTTTTACAGGACTCAATTGGATTATTTAAATAATTTCAAGCATGTTCCTGAAAAAGATACTGTTTATATCTTAGAAATGTATGGTGTTCAAGGTAATATGCTTGTTACAATCTGGAATAAACATAATACGTTTTCTTATACCAACGAAAAAGGGGATTTTGAGAGTAAGAATCAACCTTTGTTCACAGAATATATGATGAAATTAGTGTCGGAGTGGAATATTTATGAAATAAAAAAAGAAGAAGAGATGAATTCCAATATATTACCAAGTGAATTGATTTATGCTACTAAAATAGTATTTACTAAGGGAAAATATCATATTGATTGTATTCATTTTAAAGATTTTTTCAATCTGAAAAGAGATCAGGAAAATAACTAAGTTCTTTGATGATCTTTATTGTGGATTTTAAGATCTATTGAAAGATAGAAGAAGCCGCTTTCCCTAACGAAGCGGCTTCTTTCCCAAAAAAGACATGCAAATAAGCTAACACATACAAAAAAAACGATACTAAACGGCAATCTTAATACCTCCTTTTTTACCACAATATCGCTTGCATTGCTGGCAGATATCATACCCCAACATAGCTCCTAAGATGAAATCTTCTTCAGGAGTCAGTTTATTGAGCGGACGGATGATGATATGGCGGATAGCCTCCATACACTCCGGTTTACCAAAGAACAGGTTGATTTTGTTTGGCCCTACTTTCTGAATCATATAACTGATGTTTTGATTCTCCAGTCGGCGCACTGCAAATTCTTCATATTCACGATTCATGGTATAGAGTACCATGTTGCGTACTCCTTTCTTAAATTCATAAATGTGATTCAGGAAAATTCTTACCTCTCCGGGGATTGTTCTTTCAGTGGCCATAATGCAAGTATATATAATAAAAAGTATTAGTTAATTTCTTTTTTGAGTATTTCCACCCATTGAGCAATGCGTTCGTCTGTCTGGCCGTCTTCGTTCACTTCATCAATAGGGAGCCCCATAAATTTGCCGTTCACTACTGCTACGGATGAATCGAAAGTATACCCTACAGTGTCTACTGCACCAACAAATGTACAACCACTGGCTTTCAGATCTTCATACAAGATACCGATTCCATCGCAGAAGGTGTCGGCGTATGAATCGGAATCACCACAGCCAAATAGTGCTACAAACTTATGCGTCAGGTCTGCTTTCTTCAAAATTTTAATGCCATCATACCAGTCGTCCTGCAATTCGCCTACGCCCCAGGTTGAAGTACCCAATACCAATACACCATATTCTTTTGCCAGCGCATCAGTCAATGCTGAAACATCATGAATATCTCCCTGAGGAACATTCAACTTCTCTGCAATGCGATGGGCCACGTCTTCTGTGGTTCCTGTAGTAGAACCGTAAAATACACCAATTTTATTCATTTTCAATTTCTGTTTTATTATGATGGTGCAAAGGTAAGGTAGCCGGATGATATAGAAAATCCCCATTTATAATGGAATAACACGTTGGTACTCATTATAAATGGGGATGTAGCTATTGGTTATTAATAAGTGTGTGAAGCCAGATGCTTTTACACCTTAATTATATTAATGATGAAACAGACGGATACCCGTAAATGCCATGGCAATGTTATACTTATCACAAGTTTCAATCACATGATCGTCGCGTACTGAACCTCCCGGTTGTGCAATATAACTTACACCACTTTTGTGTGCACGCTCAATATTGTCACCAAAAGGGAAGAAGGCATCTGAACCCAATGCTACTCCGGTTAGCGTATCCAGCCATTCGCGTTTTTCTTCACGGGTCAGTACTTCCGGCTTTTCGGTGAAGAATTGTTCCCAACTACCGTCTGCCAATACATCCATATAATCTTCAGAGATGTAAATGTCTATTGTATTGTCACGGTCGGCACGGCGTATTTTATCTTTCCAGGGGAGATTCATTACTTTCGGATGTTGACGCAGATACCAGATGTCAGCCTTATTTCCGGCAAGGCGGGTGCAATGGATACGTGACTGTTGTCCGGCACCAATACCGATAGCCTGTCCGTCTTTGGCATAGCATACGGAGTTGGACTGTGTATACTTTAATGTAATGAGGGCAATAAGCAGATCGCGTTTGGCATCGGTGGGAATCTCCTGATTCCGGGTCGGCATCTCTTTGAGCAGAGATTCGTCTATCTTCAATTCATTGCGTCCTTGTTCAAAAGTGATACCGAATACATCCTTATGTTCGATAGGAGCAGGGCGGTATGCCGGGTCTATTTTTATAACATTGTAAGTACCTTTGCGTTTGTTACGAAGAATTTCCAGTGCTTCGGGTGTGTAATCAGGTGCTATAACCCCATCGGATACTTCGCGATTGATAAGGCGTGCTGTCTCTTCATCACACGTGTCAGAAAGAGCAATGAAATCACCATAAGATGACATACGGTCTGCACCACGGGCACGGGCATAAGCAGTAGCCAGCGGAGAAAGTGGAAGATCGTCTGCAAAGTAAATCTTCTTTAGCGTCTCATTCATTTCTACCGCTACGGCAGCACCTGCCGGGCTGACATGCTTGAAGGAAGCGGCAGCCGGAAGTCCGGTAGCTTCTTTCAGCTCTTTTACTAATTGCCAGCTGTTGAATGCATCCAGTAAATTGATAAATCCGGGACGTCCGTTTAATACTTCGATGGGCAGTTCTCCGTCTTTCATGAAGATACGGGCAGGCTTCTGGTTAGGATTGCAGCCGTATTTCAGTTCTAATTCTTTTGCCATGATTTATAATTAAAAATTAAAGATTGAAAATTAAAAGACCGGTGTTGTAGCTTGATAAATTCTTTCTGATTATGAGCCTTATTACAGGCTTGTATGAACTTTACCGTCAAGGTTTCTTCCCGGACTAACGTCGCAAAGATAAGCATTTTAATTTTTAATTATTAATTTTTAAATCCCCAAAATACCTATAAATGGGGATTGCGTGCACGAAAAAATATCCGTTCCTTTGTACGCGTAATATAAAAATAGGTATAAATGGACAGATTACAAAAATATAAATCCTCCGATAAGATGATTGATCTTATCAGTGATAATTACTCTCTGTTACAGGTTATGAGCCGTTTTGGGTTGTCTTTGGGCTTTGGAGACAAAACGGTAAAAGAAGTTTGCGAGATGAATGGAGTCGATTGTCCGACGTTTCTTGCGGTAGTGAATTTTATGGCCGAGGGATTTTCGCGTATGGATGGTGAAACAGATGGTCTGTCTATTCCGGCATTGGTTGACTACTTGCGGCAGGCTCATATTTATTTTTTGGAGTTCTGTCTGCCTGCTATACGGCGCAAACTACTGGAAGCTATTGATTGTTCAGAGAACGATGTATCTTTTCTTATTCTTAAATTCTTCGACGAATATATGCGGGAAGTACGCAAACACATGGAGTATGAGGAGAGAACGGTGTTTAAGTATGTAGATGCGCTGCTTGAGAATAACGCACCAAAGAATTATCAAATCAGTACATTCTCCAAACACCATGATCAGGTAGGAGAGAAGTTGACTGAACTTAAAAATATTATTATTAAATACTGTCCTGCTAAGGCAAACACCAATTTGCTTAATGCTGCATTGTTTGATATATATGCTTGTGAAGAGGGGCTTGAGTCTCATTGTAAAGTAGAAGATTATATTTTTGTTCCTGCTATTCTGAAGTTGGAAAGGAGGATGAATGACAATGAAAAATAACGAAGCAATTCGCATAGCTGTTGCAGAAAATTCTGTGATTATCCGTAGTGGGTTGACACTGGCATTAAAACGTTTGCCTAATCTGAAAGTCCAGCCGGTAGAACTTCTTTCTGTTGAAGCATTACACGACTGTCTGCGTACGCAGTATCCCGATATATTGGTAGTAAACCCAACATTTGGTGACTATTTTGATGTAGTGCGATTTCGTGAAGAAACGACTGGAAAAGGAATTCGGGTGGTGGCACTGGTAAGTTCGTTTATTGATGCAAACCTGCTAAGTAAATACGACGATTCCATCTCTATTTTTGATGACCTGGAGACACTTTCCAACAAGATAACCCGTTTGGAGAATATTGAGCCTGATATAGAGGAAGACGGACAGGAGACACTAAGTCAGCGGGAGAAAGAAATTGTGGTATGTGTAGTGAAGGGGATGACAAACAAAGAGATAGCCGAAAAACTGTTTCTTTCTATCCATACTGTAATCACTCACAGAAGAAATATCAGTAAAAAGCTGCAAATACACAGTGCTGCCGGTTTGACTATCTATGCTATTGTAAATAAGCTGGTTGAACTGAGTGATGTGAAAGATTTATAGCTTTAAAAAGTGTTATAAAACGCAAAACCGTTTGCGCACACGGAAAAAAGCTGTATCTTTGCAGTGCAATTGAGAAATTGTTATTAGTTTAAAAGGTAAAAATAAGAAATTAAGGTATTAGAATTTAAGGTATAAACAAAGCTTCAATAGGTACAAATAAAAGGTAAAAGATTAATAAGGATAACAATAGAATAATAGGTAATTGAAGTTTTTTTAGGTAAGAAAGAAGATTGTAATTCAGGAAAAAAGAGGAAAACAAAAGAAAAGCCTTATGGCTTTTCTTATCAGAGGCGAGGAATTCTTTAAAAGAATTTGCTCGTTTTTTTATTTTATTATTTCGATGTAAGGTGCTGATAATCAATTAAAATAAGAATGTACACTTTGGTCATGCAAGAGTGTACATCTTTATATAACAAGAGTGTACACTCTTGCATGACAAAAATGTACACTCTTATGTTTCTTTATTAATTTTCTCGATTCCTACTTGTATATCAACTTGTTTTCTACCCCGTCGCCAAATAGATTATCACCCAATGTTGTAATTTTATCTCCTGTAGCTACCACATGCCGTAGATTATCACATCCCATAAATGCACCGAATTCAATAGCGGTTACACTGGCGGGTAACTCTACCGTACCACATAATCTGCCGCAATTGCTAAATACACGTTGGCCGATCACCTTTAGTCCGTGGGGCAATTTTATACGAAGCAAATATTTTTTTTGAGAGAATGTAAAATCCGGAATAGAAGTTGCATTTGTTTTTGCAATATCTACAGCAACGAGGTTGGGCATGTAGTCTCTGATTAGTTTGAAGTCGTTGTTGTCCAATTTACCTTCAATTGTGAGGAAGTTGATATCTTTGGGCTGTAAGCCTGCCTTTTGTATTTCACTCTCCAGACTACTCATTGCACCCACTTGCAAAGTAGCTTCCTGTGGTTCTCCTTCGATGAAGGCAAATGATTTCCAGTTATCCTTTATTTTGTATCCGTCGCTGCTACCTAATGGGACGAAAATGGCAGTAATACTGTCTGCCAACCCTTCCGGAAGGAGATTGGGCGGCGTTTTCTTTCTGATCTGGCAAATAGCAAGATTACTGCAACCCTTAAAAGCAGCATCTTCGATGTTCTTGATCTTTTCTGAAAGAACCACTTTTTTCAATGACATCTTTCCTTGAGGTTGTCCGTTTACTACCTGGCAGAATGCATATGCAGGAATAAAGTTGGGCATATATACATAGAATTTGTCGGGATGTGTTCCGGCTTTTCCTGTATACATTTTGATCTCTGCATTTGAGATATCGAGTACTTCTAAGTTTTTAAATTCATCCCGCAGGTGCCTGAAGTCTTCTGCATTGATTTTTCCTGTCAGTGTAAGATGAGTAACACTGTTTGCTTCGTCTTCGGTCATCATTGAAATCAATGTTCCTGCTTTGGATACAAAATACTGTTTTTTAATAGGTTGCGCCATAATTCCCGGTGTCGTTGCAGCCAGGAGCAGACCTATAAATAAATGTTTTATTTTCATGAGTGAGCTTTTATTTAGACAAATATACAGAAAAAAGGGAGAACACGCCTCTCTTTTTGTTTTTTATAGTTATTTTTGCTTCCGGCTTAACAATTAATAATGCGGCAGTGGGCATAGTTTTACTATAAGGCTATATGATTGTGGCATACTCTAAGTAAATTATTATATATGGAACAAGAAAATGCTATCCGCCAGGAAAATCCCAGGACAGGGGTTCATGTACTTATCAGTCTGTCTGTTTATATAGGATTATATTTCTTTCTTTCCATGGTGCTTTCTGTGGCTGCTTATCTTGGTTTGGGGCTTTCGGGGGTACATGGATCGTATACACTGTCCCAATACGCAGTTATTCAGACAGCCAGTTTGCTGGCCAGTGTCCTTCCTGCTTTGTTTGTTCTTAAGTATTGCGATTATCGTCCGTTTTCTGATTTAGGACTTAGTATCCGGGGGCGTTGGAAAGACTTCTTGTATGGATTGTTGGTGGCTGTACTCCTGTATGGTATTGGATTCGGACTTTCATTAGCATTGGGAGAGGTCAGGATTATGGGAGTTCATTTTAGCTTTACCAATCTGGCGGGGAGTTTCGGTGTCTGTATTCTTATTGCCCTTACAGAAGAAATAATGATTCGTGGCTATGTTTTGGGACGGTTGCTGCGGACGAGGCTTAACAAATTCCTTTCGTTGCTGATTTCGTCTGTGTTATTTTCTCTGATGCATCTTTTCAATCCGAATGTAGCTTTTCTTCCCATGCTGAATCTTGTGTTGGCTGGCTGTCTGCTCGGAGCTGCTTTTCTCTATACCCGTAATCTCTGGTTCCCGATTTCGTTACATCTGTTCTGGAATTGGTTGCAAGGTCCTGTGTTGGGGTATAAAGTAAGCGGGATTGAGCTTTGTCCGCCACTGTTACAGCTGCAACTGCCAGAGAATACCATTTTGAACGGCGGTACTTTTGGCTTTGAGGGATCTATCATCTGTACGATACTGATGATTGTACTGACGGGAAGTATTATCTGGTACTTTGAAAGAAGAAAATGCAGATAAATAGGTTTTCTTACTTATAAAATTACGTATTTAACGCAGTGTTAAATAGGTAATTAACGCACAGTTAAAATGCATAGTTTATATGGATAAAGTACGTACTTTAATGGTGTAGATATACAAATGTTAAATACACATTATTAGGTTGCAAATAGATATTTCTTATCAGTCTTGCTATCTTATTCTGCTATCAGTCTCATTTTTATTTTCTATCTTTGTCACCCCCTTTGCATACTGGCAGTGTGCTTAAGGATTAGATTGTAAATGAATAGAATTTAAATAGTAAATATAAAGATGGCTGAACAACCCAAAAGAATTCCACGTAATACCAAATCCAAAACTCCACAACCTATAACTGATTACGGACGTATTCAGCCTCAGGCGCCGGAACTGGAAGAGGCTGTATTGGGTGCTTTGATGATCGAGAAAGATGCTTATTCTTTGGTGAGTGAAATACTTCGTCCGGAATCATTCTATGAACATCGTCATCAGTTGATCTATGCTGCTATAACCGATCTGGCAGTCAACCAGCAGCCGGTGGATATTCTCACGGTAAAAGAACAACTTGCCAAACGGGGTGATTTGAAAGAAGTAGGTGGTCCGTTTTATATCACACAGCTGAGTAGTAAAGTAGCCTCTTCTGCGCATATTGAATATCATGCCCGTATCATTGCACAAAAGTATCTGGCACGTGAGCTTATTACTTTTACCAGTGGCATTCAAAGTAAAGCGTTTGACGAAACGCTCGATGTGGATGATTTGATGCAGGAAGCCGAAGGAAAGCTCTTTGAAATTTCGCAGCGGAATATGAAAAAGGACTATACGCAGATCAATCCGGTGATTAGCGAAGCGTATCAGTTGATTCAGAAAGCTGCTGCCCGTGCCGATGGATTAAGTGGTTTGGAAAGTGGTTTCACTAAACTGGATAAGATGACTTCCGGTTGGCAGAATTCCGACCTCATTATTATTGCTGCCCGTCCGGCTATGGGTAAAACGGCTTTTGTGCTTTCCATGGCTAAGAACATAGCTGTCAATTTCCGTAATCCAGTTGCATTGTTTTCGCTTGAAATGAGCAATGTACAGTTGGTGAACCGTCTTATCTCCAATGTGTGCGAAATACCCAGTGAAAAGATCAAGAGCGGACAGCTTGCTGCATATGAGTGGCAACAGTTGGACTATAAACTGAAAGACCTGATCGACGCACCGCTTTATGTAGATGATACGCCTTCTCTATCCGTGTTTGAGCTTCGTACAAAGGCACGCCGTCTGGTACGTGAGCATGGTGTAAGAATCATTATTATTGACTACCTTCAGCTGATGAATGCCAGTGGTATGGCTTTTGGTAGCCGTCAGGAAGAGGTTAGTACTATCTCTCGTTCGCTCAAAGGGCTTGCCAAAGAGTTGAACATTCCTATTATTGCTCTGTCACAGTTGAATCGTGGTGTAGAAAATCGTGAGGGTATTGAAGGAAAACGTCCTCAGTTGAGTGACCTTCGTGAATCCGGAGCCATTGAGCAGGATGCCGATATGGTATGTTTTATTCACCGTCCGGAGTATTACAAAATATTTCAGGACGATCATGGAAATGATCTTCGTGGTATGGCCGAAATAATTATTGCAAAGCATCGTAATGGTGCTGTGGGTGATGTTCTGTTGCGATTTAAAGGTGAATATACTCGTTTCCAGAATCCGGATGATGATATGGTAATACCTGTGCCCGATGCAGGGGCGATGCCTGTACTTGGCTCACGTATGAATAGTAGCTCCGGTAATGTTCCGCCGCCTGTACCCGATTTTGCTCCACAAAGTGCCAATCCGTTTGGTGGAGGAGATGAAGGACCTTTGCCTTTCTGATTAGTAAGTTTTTGAGAATGTAATAAACGCATTGGAATCATTGAATTTCAATGCGTTTATTACATTTTTTTATTATTTTCGGTTTCTATTGATTTGTAGGGAAACACAAAAGATTTTTTATTATTTTGTAAAATAAAGCGGTGGTTGATAAAAATAATGTATCTTTGCAACGCCTAAAACAAAAAACTGTAAAAAGAATGAAACCAAGATTTTTTCATCGATACCTTTCCTCAAAGGTGTTGCCTATTTGGACTATTCTGTTGATTGATGTCTTTATTATTGTATCTTCGTGTATGTTGTCATATGCGCTCCGTTATGATTTTCGTAGTATTTTTTTAGACTCTTCTACTATTGATAAGACTATTCTCTGGACAGTAATTGTTAATCTGGTATTTTTCCGGGTATTTCGTACGTATTCCAATGTACTGCGTTTCTCTTCATTTGTTGATATTATGCGCATTTTCGTATCCCTCACCGTATCATATGGGACGTTGATGGTTACGAGTGTTCTTCTGGATACATATTTCAATGTAAAGATAGCTCCGGTAAGTGTGTTGTTTATGGCGTATGTCATAAATTTTGCTCTGATGGCTTGTTCGCGCATTGTGGTTAAAATGTTTTTTGAAATCATTAATTTTGACCGTAGCCAGACAGTTAATGTATTTATTTATGGTGCAAAAGAAGTAGGTGTAAATATAGCCAAGTCACTTCGTGTGAATTTACGTAATCATTATCGTTTGCGTGGTTTTATTGCCGACGAACCGGAATTGATTGATAAGATTATGATGGGAGTGAAGGTGTATCCCAATGATGATACGCTGATTGAGAGGTTGGAGGATCGCGATGTGAACACCATTATCATTTCTCCGGCTAAGATGGATCAGTTGAAGAAAACGGATATAGCAGATCGTTTGTTGGCTCATAATATAAAACTACTTACTGCACCTCCTTTGAGTGAGTGGGGTGGACAGCCTTTGAATCGTACTCAGTTGAAGGAAATCCAGATTGAAGACCTTTTGCAACGCGAACCGATTGAAGTGGATATTCATAAGATTGCTTCTCATCTTGAAGGAAAAAGGGTGATGATTACCGGTGCAGCCGGTTCTATCGGTAGTGAGATAATGCGTCAGGTAGCTTCTTTTAATCCTTATAAACTTATTCTGGTAGATCAGGCAGAGACACCATTGATGATATTCGTCTTGAATTGCAGGATCGATGGAGAGATATTGATGCTGAGACAATCGTAGCAGATATTTCTAATCCGACCCGTATTGAAGCTATTTTCCGTGAATATAAGCCTCAATATATATTCCATGCAGCTGCCTACAAACATGTGCCAATGATGGAGGATAATGTGTCCGAGTCTATTCAGGTAAACGTAGCAGGTACACGTATTTTAGCTGATTTTGCTGTAAAATACGGTGCAGAGAAGTTTGTGATGATCTCTACTGATAAGGCTGTAAATCCAACGAATGTGATGGGATGTTCCAAACGTATTTGTGAGATTTATGTGCAGTCTTTAGCTAAGAAATTACAGGAAAAAGGAGAGGGAACCGTACAATTTATCACTACTCGTTTTGGAAATGTATTAGGCTCTAATGGCTCTGTTATTCCTCGTTTTCGTGATCAGATTCAGCGCGGAGGTCCTGTAACTGTGACTCACCCTGAAATTATTCGTTATTTTATGACTATTCCTGAAGCTTGTAGATTGGTACTTGAAGCCGGAAGTATGGGAAATGGCGGGGAGATTTATATCTTCGACATGGGCAAACCGGTTAAGATTGTTGATTTGGCTAAGCGTATGATTAGTCTTTCGGGGCGTACAGATGTAAAAATAGAGTTTACCGGATTACGGCATGGAGAAAAGTTATATGAGGAACTTTTGAACGTGAAGGAGTTGACAAAACCTACCTATCACGATAAGATTATGATTGCTACCGTCCGCGAGTATGATTATGATGAAGTAAAAGAGCGTATCCAGAATTTAATTGAAATGAGTTATACGTACGATCAGATGAAGATTGTAGCAGCAATGAAGGATATTGTTCCCGAATTTGTAAGTAAGAACTCTTGTTTTGAAGCGTTGGATAAGAAGGATTAATAGAGATATAAAAGATAAAAAAATGGCTGCGATGTATTTCATAACGCAGCCATTTTTTTATCTTTTATTTGTTGGAGAAGTATTTCAGGAATTGAGTACGTTCCCACATATTGATGCCTTGCACATCTTTGGCATTCAATTTTCCTTTAAACTGTGCGATACCTTTAAACCCTTTCTGTTCCATCCATGTGGCCAGGAAACGAGTCATTTCTCCAATATACATGTTGGTATTTTGGTAGACCGTGCTACATACTTCTACAGCTGATGCTCCTGCCAGGATAGCCTTTACTACAGCTGCCGGTTTGTGTACCCCTCCGGATGCTGCGTAGTCAATCTTATCAACCATTGCAGAAGCAATTCCTATCCAACGAAGTGTTTTGGATAAGTCGGAAGCACTACTGAATACATTTCCGGAGATATGCTCCATTTTTTCAATATCAATATCCGGTTGGTAGAAACGGTTGAACAATACAACTGCTGCTGCACCGTTGGCATAAAGTTGATCAATGAGTGCGACAGGATTGGTCAGATTGTCGCCCAATTTCATGATAACAGGAATCTTAACGACTTTTTTAATATGACTCAGAATATCAATATGGCGTTGTTCAAACGAACCATATTTATATTGAATATCCGATTGCACAGCGAGGATATTGATTTCCAGTGCATCAGCACCGGCTTCTTCCATCTGCTTTGCAAAATCAATCCATTCAGTATCTGTATAACAGTTGATACTTGCGATGATTGGAATATCACATACTCTCTTACTTTCTTTGATCAGTTCCAGATATTCGGCCAGTTTATGTTCTCTGATATAATCAGCCAGATAATCATTACCTTCAGAATAAGTGGGGTCTTTAAGTTGATCAGCTTCAATGAGTATCTGCTCCTCAAAAAGTGATTTCAATACGATGGCTCCGGCTCCTGCTTCGGCCAACTTTTTGTTTTTCCCGGCACTATTGGTTAGTCCCGAACTGCTAATGATAATGGGATTCTTAAGTTGAAGCCCGGCAAAAGTAGTTTTTAAATCGGTCATAGTAGATAATTTTAAATGTTATAGTCTCTTTCTCCAAAAATCTTGCTTCCTATCCGTACAAGCGTACTTCCTTCGGAAATAGCCTGAGGATAATCATGTGACATACCCATAGATAGTTCACAAAAAGTGTCTGAATGAGAGAAATAAGTAGCTTTCAATTCTTTGAAAAGGCTATTTAAAGAACAGAATTCCCGGTCTATTTGTTCAACATCATCAGTGTTGCTGGCCATACCCATAAGTCCGCATATCTGTACGTTTTTCAGTTCTTTCCATGTTCCGGCAGACAACATCTCCCTGCATTCTTCAGCGCTGAAACCAAATTTTGTTTCCTCTTGTGCTATATGCAATTGCAACAGACACTTAATAGTACGCTCAACTTTGGCAGCTTGTTTATTTACTTCTACAAGTAGTTTGTATGAATCGATTCCATGAATCATGGCTACATAAGGAGCCATATATTTAATTTTGTTCGTTTGCAAGTGTCCGATGAAATGCCATTCAATATCCTTGGGCAAACTCTCGTGTTTGGCAGTCATCTCTTGCACCTTGCTTTCTCCGAAAATACGCTGTCCCGCATTATATGCTTCTTCTATCGCTTCATTGGGATGGAATTTCGAAACAGCAACCAGCCGGACCCTTGGAGGAAGTTCGGTCAGTACTTCTCTTAGATTCTCCGCAACACTCATATTGTTGATTTATAAATTATGTTTTTTGAATCATGATTTATGAAAAATTTCATTGTAAGTATCCTAATTAAATGATCGTATCATTGAAACACAGATTATCGTAAATTCACGCAAAGAATATCGTCTCTCAAATACGGCAAGCCTTCTAAATCTGCAAAAATCTACGATCATTTGTGTTTCAATAAAACGCTGTCATAGTATGAATTAAATTTGAAGTACTATTTATGAAATTCATAAATCATAATTCAACACTCAATTAAACTTCCGGTTTGTCATTAGGTCCTGCACTGTATGGATATACGTCCATAATGGCAGTCTCGGCTACAGAACCAATTTGGTAATCAGCCATTGTACCTTTCATTCCTTCATCCAGTTTTTTCACAGCATCACGCAAATCAGATGCCTGCACTAATACCTGTGTGGATGTTTTTTTCTCAGCACCACTTTTTTCGTCCAGAGTGACAAAGATGAGTTTGCATTTGAACCAGCGGTCTGCCGATTCCTCTTCACTGGGAAATAGTTCACTGTAATTGGCGCGTTTGATATCTGAAACGGTGAATTCTCCTGTGATGAATGGAGTCATCTCCTCAATAATGCGTGCTTCTGCTTCTGTAAAGCTGAGTGCATCTACCAAATAAGGTTCGGTTACTTTTTTGTTCATTCCGTTTTCCATTAGTTTTTCGTAACGGATTTTGCACTCAAACCAGGTATGCATTGCCATATTTTTCTTCTTTTTATTTAGTTAATATATTATTTTTCTGCCATTTATCTTTTCAATAGGGCTAAATGGTCTACAAAGATAATTCAAAAAACATCTTTCTGCATCTATAAACAAAAGAATTTATCATAAATGAAACAGGTTTTAGAGTCTTTTTTCAGAATGAACTTACCTACTCAATTACACATCTCACTGAATATCCGCAATAATCTGAGTAGGCTGCTCCTTTAATTTCATGCGTGTCATACCTCAGAAGAATACCGTTTTCTGCTACTGCTTTCTGGGTGGCTCCCATATTCCAATAAGCAGTATATTTTCCGGCAAATTGATAGATACTGGAATCGTTCTCTTTTACTTTAGTAAAGATGCCGGTGGCAATAGCATTGAATCCTGTTGCATTGGAAGGTACGGACTCGGATTTTTCCCATAAATCATTTCCTTTCAGAACAGCCCCGTCTCCTTCGATGTATGTTTTTAATAGCTGCCAGGCTTCATTATCGGCTATTTTCCATCCTTTTGGAGCTAACTTTCCGGTGATAACAGCTGCTTTATTATAGAAAATAAATGTGGATTCTTTGAAATATCCGGCAGAGCTTTTAGAATAATTGGAAGCTGTTTTTAAGGTAATTTTCTTTCCGTCATTGTATAATGTTGTCCGGAGATTTTTTCTGGTCCAATATTGAGTTCCGATTTTTACAATGGGATACGTGATTATTTCACTTCCTCTGACGTCGGACAATATCTTCTTTTTAAAAGATAGTAACACTGGATTGATGGGAGGTGCAAATGCAATTGATAAATCGGAAGTGATATAGAAGGAAGAGATTGGATTCTGGTTGCCGGGAGTGTAACTTAATGTGTTTGTATCACCTTGCCACATCACTTTACCACCATGTATTGCCTTATCATCACTGATTATCTGAAGTACGGTTCCTTCTGTCCAGTCACTTTTTCCATCTTTTACAGGATAGATAACAATCGCTTGTGCATGTATTTCGGAAGCAGATAAATATTCTTTGCAAACCTCTGCTACTATTTTTCCATCAAAGGTGATGTTGTATACAGAACTCTGTTCGAAATCAAAATCGCTAATTGAGATACATGTCTTTTCTACCTTTTCAACGGGAGTGATCTCACTTTTGTTTCCTTCTTTCCAGTCATTAATATCTGGTATTATTCCACTTATTCCTTGTTGCGGATTGTAGAGTATTGTGAGCTCACAGGAAGTACTGTTTCCTAACTCATAATTCTCAGTTAGCTGACATTCATAATGCTTAGAATCTACAGATAGCGTGAGTATCTCTGTTCCTGCTGCTATTGTTTGTGGAATTAGTATACTCCTTTTCCCAATTAGCGCCTCATTGTCGATTTCCCATTCGCCGTTTGGAAGAATATTCTGAATATTGCTGAGCAATGAAAATTCTTTTGTCTCTATGTTATATTTGGCCTGTGTGAAAACGTCGTTAATGCGAACTGAGGGGTTACTTTTTTTTAGTACATTTATATCATATCCTTCTGTTGGCTTGATTCTGACAGTCAGTTGGCATAGTTGATGTATATGAGGCAATTCTACATTTTTTTTACCCGAAGCGACATTGCTAACTTGTGCGGTCATAAAATCAGAATTGTTATAGCCAACAGTTGAACTCTGATCTGTACATACAGTTAGATCTATCGTATTTTCCCCTTCTGTAATGCCAGTTTCCTGATAGGGGTAATAACTAATGAAATTGCATTTTATCTTTTCTGCCGGATAATATATTTCTTTATCAGGAACAAATCCTGAGGTTGTACAATTGAAACGTTTGTTTGATACATAACGCTCTTTACTCAAAGTCGCAGGCGATACCAGGACATATATTCCAATAGCTTCATTACACTCTTTTTGGTAAATTTGAGTATGGAGTGTTTTTGCTGATATTTTTATAGGAACATCGCCGGGAGTAATAGAAGTATTTTCTTTTTCTTCTTCTCCGATGCTGTTGACACACGAACAGGCTATCAAAGCACTTAATGCAATGATGCCTGTACGAATTATTGTCTGGATATAGATATTCATATGTGTTACTCTTTTAGGCAACGTATGGAATAGGCACAGTAATCGGAGTTTTTGAGTCCACCAATTTCATTTTGCTTATAACTGAGAGAAGTGGTTATTTCATTTAGAGTTGATTGATTTTCTTGTAGAGTCCAATAGCCTACATACTTTCCAGAATAATTATAAGCACTTTCATTCTTTAAAGTATTTTTTGAATAAATGCCAACTGGTTTTCCGTTAAACCCGGTTTTATTATTGGCCTGAGATACGTCTTCAAATGTTGTCCATACAGCCGCTTTTAATACTGCTGTTTCATTTCTAATGTAGTTTTTCAGTTTCTCCCACTCTGTATTATTGGGTAGTTTCCATCCTTGAGGAGCCATTTTATCTGTAGTAATAGCTGTTTGGTTATAGAAATAGCTAGAATGTGATAGATAATATCCTGCTGTTATCTTTGTGAGATTTGTTGTATTATTGGTAATAGCAGTCGCATCATTATACTTAGTAGTCTTCAGATTCTCCTGCATCCAGTATTGGGTACCTATTTTTACAATTGGATAAATATTTGTTTCGGCACCTCTGATATCTGTTAACATGCTTTCTTTGGCTTGAATTAGTTGTACGTCTTCACTTTTTTCAAAGATTATGTTTCCATCTTTGTCTGCATAAATTTGTTCTATTGGAGCTTTGTCTCCGGTTATGTAGGTAAATGAATTATTGGTTTTGTCCCAGTTGATATTTCCTCCATGTATACTTTGAGTTTCACCCAGTATTTGCAGTACAGTTCCTTTGTTTGAATTGTTTGTAGGATATAAAACAATAGCTTGCGCATCGATATTATCGCCTAATAGGTATTCTTTACAAATCTCTCCGATCACAATATCCGAAGAAGTTATCAGGTTGTATATACCGGTTTTCTCAAAGTTTAAATCAGAGATAGTTATCGAGCTGTTATCTACTTTTTCTTCAAGGTCTGTACTGCTACTGCTTCCTGGCTTCCAATTGCTTATGGATGTCGTGATACCTCCTATTCCTACCCTTGAATCATATCTGAGTAAGAGTTCGCAGCCAGCTTCACTTTCTAAAATAAGATCCATTGGCATAGATGCACAATAAACTTTGTTGTTAACCCGCAATGTTAATTCGCAATCGGGCGTTATAGGTTGCGGTATTAAAATGACTTTTTTTCCGGTAAGTTGGTGACTTTCTTCGTCTATTTCCCATTTTCCGTTTGGGATAATGCTTTGTGGGGTATTGAATGCGCTGAATAATTCTGTATCCATGTTATATGTAGCTTTTGTATTCAGATTACTGATACTGATAGATGCATTCTGTTGTAGTTCATTGATATTTTCTTCTTCGTAAACTTGTAGAATGATATTTAACTGGCACAACTTGTGATTATATTGTAAGTTTACTGCCTTCAGGCTTGGGGAGATCCCGGTTGCTTTAGCTACCATAAAATCAGAATTACTATATTCTGTAGTTGAACTTTGATCGGGGCTGACATTGACGTTTATGTTACTACTTCCTTGTATGATTCCTTCCTCCTGATAAGGGTAATAACTGATGAAATCGCATTTGCCTTCTCCTTTAGGGTAGTATATTTCTTCTTCAGGAGTAAATACGTCTGATGAATATACAAGGCGCATATTATCTATATGTCTTGATCCGCTTAGATTTTCCGGTTGGGCTAATACGTAAAGTCCGATGGCATTGTCGTTGTCAAATTTGTTATCGGTGATACGTGTGTGAGTCTGGACTTGTAATATTCGTCCGGAAATTGTGATGGGTATATTGCCCGAAGCAGGTAGAGGAGGAGTAGGTTCTTCTAACGGTTGAATATTGTTAACGCAGGAAAAATAGAAAAGAGAGACTACTGCTAACAGACTATGTTTAGCAGTTCTTTTAAGAGTGTTTTTCATATTATTTTATTGTTTTGTTATCCGGTAAATGTAATACAATATATCTGATAAATGAATTTTTATTTAATTGATTTTCAATATATTTTGTAATGTGTTAATGTATAGTGATTTAAAGATAATAATATTTGTATTTGTTTTGTGATTTTATTGATTGTTTGATGCGGTACTGTAGTTGAAACGTAGATTATCGCAAATTCACGTAAAGAATATCATCTCTCAAGTACAACAGGCCTTCTTATTTGCGAAAATCTGCGATCATTTGTTATTAGATCGTTGAATACTGACTCTGAAACCGTTGATTTATAACGGTATGAACGATATCTAACTTTGTGCGAACGAAAACAAAATGGAAATCTGTTTTTTTGAATAAACCCGAAACATTTGAATTCTGACCTGTGTGAACGAGTTGATACATTTGCAATATCGATAAGAAGCATACTCTGTATCCTTTCTTATCTAACTTTATGTATAATTTTATATTTAATTATTATGCAAAGAAAAACAAGATGTCTTTTCGTAGTATTTCTTCTACTTACAAACCTTGTGGTGTATGCACAGAGTATTACGGTGACAGGAAAAGTGGTGGACAGTGACGGTTTGGAAGTCATTGGAGCAAATGTTACTTTAAAAGGAGCACCCGGAGTAGGGGCGATTACCGATCTGGATGGCCATTACAAATTAAAATCCGACAATCCTTCCAAAGATGTATTGGTATTTACTTTTATAGGAATGGATACTCAGGAAGTACCGGTGAAAGGAAGAAGTAAGATTGATGTAACTTTAAGAGCAAGCTCCGTAATGCTTGATGAAGTAGTTGCAATTGGTTATGGTGGAATGGCCCGTAAGGATATTACAGGATCTGTTGTTTCTGTGGATGCGGAAGCTCTTTCTAAAGTACCTGTATCGGACATCACCCAAGCTTTGGCAGGACGCGTCTCCGGAGTAATGGTAACACAGAATGAAGGTGAACCGGGAGCTTCTATTTCTATTCGTGTGCGTGGAGGAATTTCTATTACGCAAAGTAATGAACCACTGTATATTATTGATGGTTTTCCCAGTGAAGATGGTCTTTCGTCTATAGACCCTGCCGATGTTGAATCTATTAATATTCTGAAAGATGCTTCTTCAACAGCTGTTTATGGAGCACGTGGAGCCAATGGAGTGGTAGTGATTACTACCAAAACCGGCAGTAAGAATGATAATAAATTCTCTATTTCTTATGATACTTATGTTGGGTTCTCCAAACTGGCAAGTAAGTTGGATATGCTTTCAACAAAAGAGTATGTGTTTCTGGATTATGAAAGACGAAACTTCTCGGATGAAGATATAGATGCCGGTAATATTAATGGGTTTACCAATTTATATGGTGACTTTGCCGATATTGGAAAGAACTATGCGAATCGTAAAGGAGTAGATTGGCAGGAAGAGGTTTTCGGAGGAACAAAAGTTATGCAGAACCACCGTATAAGCATTGCCGGGGGAACAAAAGAATTACGATATAACATGTCATATGCCTATTTTGATGAAGAAGGGTTGATGAAGGCCAGTGGGAGTAGCAAGCATAACGCTAAACTGAAAGTTGATCATAAACCGAATGACCGGTTGACTGCTTCGGGATCAATCTCATTTGATCATACTACGGTACATGGAATGGGGACTTCCGGTGATAATTATGGCTTTAATAAGATGGGGTCTATTTTATCTTACCGTCCTACTGCCGGTATGTTGGGAGATGATCAACAGTTAATTGATAATGACGACCCATTGTATGACGATGATCAGAATGCAATGCAGAATCCTATTATATCAGCTCTCTCGGAACATAAGAAGAGAGAACAGAGAACTATACAGATTAATGGTAGTCTGAGCTATGAACTTTTGAAGGGACTGACTTTTAAAAATACTACGGGAGCCCGTTTCTCTACCCGTCGTACAGAAACATTTTACGGGGCACTTTCTGCTACTGCCAAACGTTCGAGCATTAATGGTACTTTGCAAAATAATGAACAAGGTAGTTTCTCAACTTCAAATACTTTGACGTATGCAGGAAAGATGAAAAAACACAGTTATGACGTGATGTTGGGACAGGAATATGTGGCACGTTGGAGTCGTTGGTTCAGTGCCAGTGCTTCTAACTTTCCGAATGATGATATCGGTTTGAATGATATGTCGTTGGGAGCTACTCCGGGAACTCCGAAATCATCTTATAATGATGATGACATTCTTTTGTCATTTTTCGGACGTGTGAACTATTCGTATGCAGACAAATATTTATTCTCTGCTTCTATGCGTGCTGACGGTTCTTCAAAGTTCGGTGCCAATAATAAATGGGGTTACTTTCCGGCTGTATCTGCTGCATGGCGTGTGGGTGAGGAAGCATTTGTCAAGAATCTGAATGTGTTTTCTGATTTGAAATTACGTATAGGATATGGTTTGGCTGGTAATAATAGAATTGGTAGCTATGCTTCGTTACCGATTATGGGTAGTAACAATAATTTTTATCCGAATGGAGAAGGAATAACCAATGGGTTTGCTTCTACGCAGATTCCCAATAAGGATCTGAAGTGGGAAGCTAACAAAACATTAAATATCGGTCTTGACTTCGGATTTTTTAATCAGCGTTTAACCATTTCTCCGGAATTTTATATAAACCGTAGTTCCAATCTGCTTTTAAATACAAAGATCCCCACCTCTTCGGGATTTAACACAATGCTTCAGAATATTGGCGAGACTGAAAATAAAGGTATTGATATCAGTATTACTTCTGTTAATATACAGACTAAGGATTTTCAATGGATTACTAATCTGAACTTATCGCATAACGTAAATAAGGTGATCGCCTTAAATGATCAGGATAGTTTTCTGGAAGAAGCTAAATTCGGGTGGAATCAGAATAACTATATCGTTGAGGTAGGAAAATCATTAGGGCGGATTTATGGTTGGAAAACAGTTGGATTATATCAGGTGGACGATTTCAATTATGATCCTGCAACAAAAAAATATACTTTGAAAGAGGGGATTCCTTATAATACGAATAATACTCCACAACCGGGGTACTGGAAGTTTGAGAACGTAGATGATGAAGGGGCAAGCAAAGGGGTTATTGATGATAATGACAGGACAGTCATTGGTGATGCCAATCCTATTTTGTATGGAGGTATGAATAATACGTTCAGTTATAAAGGTTTCGATTTGAGTATTTTCCTTAACTTCAGTTTGGGAGGAGATATTCTGAATGCAACGAAATTGGCTAATACTCTTTCCGGAAGAACAGGAAACACTACAGTACTTGATATTGCCAATTCATCGAACCGTTGGGTAACGATTGGAGAAGATGGTAAAAAGATTACTGATCCCGCTGCATTGTCACGCTTAAATTCAGGCAAGACAGTGGCTTGTTACAGTGATATGCAGGATGGTGACAAGTTTATGCACTCATGGGCAATTGAAGATGGCTCGTTTTTACGAATCAATAATATTTCACTGGGATATACATTTCCGGCAAGTATGTTGAAGAAAACGAAGGTTATCAAGAAATTACGTTTATATCTGACGGCTAATAATATCCATACCTTTACTAAATACAGCGGATTTGACCCGGAGGTTTCAACAATGGGCAATGGAATTACACGTGGAGTAGACTGGGGAGGATATCCGAGAAGCCGTTCTTTTGTTTGTGGTGGAAGCATTACTTTTTAATAACTGATAATGATGAAAAATAACATGAAAAAATATATAGCAATCTTCTGTCTGATGTCCGGACTGACATCTTGTACTGATCTTTTGATGGAAACTCCTGAATCCTATTATGATTCAACCAATTATTTCGTTTCAGTTCCTAATGCAAATATGGCCGTTGCTGCTGTGTACAACACTTTAGGAGGTATGGGGCATTACGGGCAAGCAGAAATGGCCATACCTACCTCTGATGATATGTATTATGTATCAGGTACTAATACGGATAATTTGCGTCGTGATATATCACATTATATGGTTTCAACAAATAATCAGTGGATAGAATCTACATGGAATGCAAAATATCAGGGACTCGACAGAGCGAATTTTGCATTGGATGGAATTCGCTCTATGAAAGAATATGCTACAGGTAATGAAACATTGAAAAAGTATGAAGGTGAACTTTGTTTCCTCCGTGCTTTTATAGCTTTGCAGTTGGTAAGAAACTGGGGAGATGTTCCGTATAAAACAACTTATACTGCTTCAGTTAGTGATGCTTATTCTCCTCGTGTAGACCGTGAATTAATCTATGATCAGATTATGTCGGATCTGGAAATAGCCAGAACTCAACTTCCATGGGCTGATGCAAATACAAGTCCGGAACGGGCAACTCAGGGGGCTGCCAGAGCTTTAACTATGAGAGCGTTATTGCAAAGAGCCGGATATAGCCTGAAAGCAGATGCTAAGCTCTCACGTCCGTCTGAAGCTAAAAGAAAAGAGTATTTCAATGCAATCCTGACAGAATGGGAGGCTTTCAAAAAGAGTGGTTTCCATAATTTCTATTCCGGAGGATATGAACAAGCCTGGAAAAACTACTGTCAGAATGTAGATGAACCGGTAGAGACGCTTTGGGAAATAGCATTCTATACTCCTGACGGAAAAGCTCCCGGTGCAGGTATGTGGGGTACTTACATTGGTCCGTCAACAGATCAGGCCAGTATTTACGGACGTGCTAATTCCTTTTTTGTAGTCCTTCCTACCTGGGCTTCCTTCTATGACGAGAATGATATTCGTCTGGATGTAAATATATGTCAATATAAAATTGATAATAAGAGTCAGAAAGTATATAATATTAAGCCTTACGATCCGAAGAAACCAGCTACAAGTCCGGATACCCCTTCCAATAAATTCTATTATCCGGGCAAGTGGAGAAGAGAATGGATTGGGGTAGGTATGTCTAAAGATCCTAATAATACGGATGTAGATTATGCGGTTTTGCGTTATCCGGATGTAGTATTAATGGTAGCTGAAGCTATGAATGAATTGGATAGGACAGATGAGGCTGTTGAACTGTTAAATATGGTTAGAAAGCGTGCCGGTATAACGGAACTGAAAAAAGATTTCTCTAATTATGCTATGATTTATAAAGCACCGAAAGTGATTGATCTTGACTTCATTGATGATTCTACTCCTGCGGGCAAGTTCAGAACTGCCTTGTATTGGGAAAGAGGTTTTGAACTGTGTTATGAAGGTACTCGCAAATATGACCTGATTCGCTGGGGTATTTTGAAAGAATCATTGGAGAACATGTATGCGTATATGAAGTCGACCGAAAAATTTCCTGATGGTGATCCGAAGAAATATAAATATGCATTGAATGCTTTTCCGGCAGGTAAAGGAGATCGGTTTGTAACAGGTAAGCATGAGCTATTCCCGATACCATTGATGGAAATACAACGGAATAAGGCATTGGGCTCATTGAATAATCCGGGTTATTAAAGTTTGTTTTTGGGATAAATTGGATTTGGTTTTACCACCGGTATCGCAGGATTTGCAGAGATATTACATTGTCTATTGAATGTATAAAGCTGTATGAACTGTGCAACCGGTGGTGAATAATTAGTAAATTAAAAGATGAAAATAAAAAATTGGGTTTTGATTGTTTGTCTCTTATGCTTCATTACAGAGGTGATGAAAGCACAGGTCTATTCTTTTGAGAATAAAAAAGTGCCGAAAGAATGGAGTATCGATGGTGGAAAACTTGAAGTATCCCGGTTAAAGTATAAAGAAGGCAAACAATCACTTAAAGTAGTATGGGATAAAAATGCCATTGTGCGTTTTACAGGAAAGGAGTCTCTGGATGCTGCAAGCCGATCGGTTAATGGTGGGATTACAGCATGGATATATAATAAGGTACCGGTCACAGAATATATGTATTTCTCGTTTGCTGATGAATCCGGAGCAGAGGTGTGTCGGTTACCTTTTAGAATGGATTTTAAAGGATGGCGTTGTGTGTGGGCTAAGTTCAGAGAAGATATGCTGATGAAGCCGGGAACTATAATTACCTCCTGTGCTATGATAATGCCTGAAAACGTAGAAACCGGGACTATATATCTGGACTATGTAGAGTTTACTCCTACAGTTTCGTGGCAGAAGATGTCAGACGCACAATATAAGGTGAATCAAAAGGATTATAGTTTGATTCACGATTTTATAGGATATCGGAATACATTTCCCGATCTTTCGGACGTGATTGTCAGAGATGAGAATAGAAAGGGAGTTGAGACAATTAAAAACAGATTGATGAAGTGGTATTTAGGAGATCAGTCTGCTGATAATCATCCGATGGTAGAAATCAGAAAAAGAGGTGAGAGGGATTTTATAAAGAAGGGTTTGAAAGCTGCGGAAAAAGTTCAGATCAGATATGATGCTGATGGAGTGGCGATGGGAGAAGGATTATTCCCATTATACTTTTCTAAAGCAGGTGTAACAAATGTAGCTACCTTCCCGGATATCAATAAGTATATTCTATTACCTCTGGCATTAGACTATCGGAAAAACAAATCAGAAAATAGCCTGAAGAAAGCACTCTATATTTATGATTGGTTTCATGACCAGGGATGGGCTGATGGTAGCGGAATGGGAACATTATGTTTTGAGAAATTACGCAGTGCAGGATATTTTCATTCGTTGTTTCTGCTAAAAGACAATTTATCTGAAGCTCAGTTGAACCGGGAATTGAAAGCTTTGAAATGGTTCACTATGTTCGGAGCATGCTACCAGAAACCTGAACATGCGGGAGAAGTAGCAGATAATCTTCGTGCATTGGCTTTACCTAAATTGATATATGCACTTTCGTTGACTGATTTGGCAGAACAGCAAGCAGCTATGACAGCTTTTTCTTCTTATATGAATAATGCACTTGATTTTGGTCCGGGATTCTTTGGAACTATCAAGGCAGATTATTCCGGTTATCACCATCGGGGACCTTATAACAGTGCATATTACCCTCATGCACTTTATGCTGCATCTTTAGTGGCTTATCTTTTGCATGATACACCCTATGCTCTTTCAGAGTCTTCATTGACACACCTAAAACAAGCATTGCTTACTTTCAGATTTTTTTCGGCTAATCTGAGTATACCGGCAGGTACAGTAGGGCGTTTTCCTCGTGGCCAACAAGTGTTACAGGAGTTGTTACCGGCTTTTGCTTATGTTGCCCAATCATTTCCGGAAACAGATATTGAACTGACTGCTGCTTTTAGACGATTGGTTCGCAAAAATCCGGATGTAGTAAAATTGTTTATGACAGAGGTGAATTCTGACCTTACTTATACTAACAGTGTGGGCGAAGCGGAAGCTATGGCTAAGCTGTTGCAAATGGATATAGAAGAGGAACCAGCGCCGGAAGGTTCTCTGTTTATGCCTTATTCTGGTTTGCTGGTAGTCAAAAATAAAGATTATCATATTAATGTAAAAGGATTTAGCAAATATATATGGGATTATGAATCATCTGCATCCGAGAATTTGTATGGACGCTATTTGTCTTACGGGCAGATTGAGTATTTCCATTTTGGAAAACACACCCGTAGTTTCTATCCGGGTAATCCGGCTTTCGATTGGAATTATTTGTCGGGAACTACTTCTATTGTGTTACCAGTTACAGAGTTGGGGGCGAAGAAGAACAAACATCGTAACTTCTCGGATGAAATCTTTTTGTGTGGTGTCAGTGCTACTGGACAACGATCCATGTTTTCGATGAGGCTACATGATTTGAAGTATGATGATAGTTTCCATGCTAACAAATCGGTTTTTGTAATAGATGATATTATTCTATGTCTTGGAACCGATATCCGAAGCAGCGATAAGCAACATAAAACTGTAACAACTTTGTTTCAGTCTCCTGTGAAACAAAAGGTAAAGATGGAGAAACGGAAAACAGGGGTATTACTCAATGATCATTCAGGTCTGTTGTATGTTGTGAAAGATTGTGATCCGGTAGTTCAAAAGAATGATTCGTTTACCATTGCATACATTGATCATGGCGTAGCTCCCGATTGGGCAGGGTATCAATATTATGTAGTTACTAACGGAGATGAACAATTGGCTGGACACCTGCTGTCAGAAAATACGTCCATACAGATTTTACGTAAGGATGATGAAGCCCATATCGTGAAAGTAAAAGATAAGAATATTACCTATGGAGCAATTTTTAGTAAGGATCAGCCGTTTGATTCATTGTTAGTGAAGAGTGTGAATATTCCTCTTTCCTATATAGTAGAAGGCGAGGAAGAGGATACAACGAAAGTTTTCTTTTCAGAACCGGATATGCGGAGAGTTTCGAGAACCAGCATGGACGGCTTATCAGAAGAAGAAGTGATAGAGGAAGAAAAGGCTTTTGAAACAGAATTGGTCCTTAACGGTATGTATGATGTTTATAGTCCTGTTACTCCGTTGAAAGTACAATATAAAGATGGAAATACATTAGTACGTGTTTTGACGATACGTGGCAATAACTATATGTTTAATCTCCGAAAGAAAGACTTATGAAAAAGATTTGGTTAGCAGTGATCTGTTGTTTTCCGTTTTTTTGTGTAAATGCACAGAATGATCTGACGTTATGGTATACGACTCCTGCCCGTGTATGGGAAGAGGCTTTACCTCTTGGAAACGGGCGGTTAGGGGCTATGGTGTTTGGAGATACCCAAAAAGAGCGGATACAATTTAACGAAAACACATTGTATAGTGGTGAACCTGCTGCATTAAACCGCTCTACTTGTATCCTGCCTCAATATGAAAAGGTACGGGATTTACTGAAGCAGGGTAAGAATGCTGAGGCCGAAAAGATCATGCAATATGAATGGATAGGCAGGCTTAATGAAGTTTATCAGCCTTTTGGAGATGTCTGTTTTGATTTCAAAATGAAAGGCGAGGTGACGGAGTATGTTCATTCGCTGGATATGGAACAGGCAGTGGTTACTACCCGGTATAAACAGGGAGGAACAGAGATTTTACGAGAGGTCTTTGCTTCATTTCCGGGACAGGCTATCGTAATACATTTAAAAGCTGAAAAGCCGGTATTACACTTTGAAATGCAACTTGCATCATTGCATCCGGTTCATCTGTCCTGTGAAGGAGAAAGATTACAGATGGAAGGCCGGGCTCCTGCGCATGTACAACGAAGAACAATTGAGGGGATGAGGAAATATAATACGGAACGTTTGCATCCTGAATATTTTGATGAAAAGGGAAAAGTGATCCGTACGGAACAAGTGATTTATGCAGAAGATGCAGGAATGGCATTTGAAGCTTACGTTGTACCGCTGAAGAAGGATGGAGTAATCACCTTCAAAGATAATAGACTTGTCGTGAAAGATGCATCGGAAATAACATTTTTGCTTTATGCAGCAACTTCTTACAATGGTTTTGATAAGAGTCCGTCAAAGGCAGGGAAGAATATAGCAAAAGAACTGCAAGCACAACGGAAAAAGCTTGCCGGCAAAGAATATCAGCAAATCAGAAATGAGCACGTTGCTGATTATCAGTCTCTTTTCAAACGGGTAGACTTGGCATTACCATCTTCTCCGAATCAAAAAGATAAACCGACAGATATCCGGTTGAAAGAGTTTCAAACTAAGACAGATCTGTCCTTAATAGCACAATTGTTTCAATATGGCAGATATCTGATGATTTCAGGTTCCCGTCCCGGAGGGCAGCCATTGAATTTACAGGGGTTGTGGAATGATAAAATAATTCCACCCTGGAATTCGGGCTATACAACAAATATTAACTTGCAGATGAATTACTGGCAGGCTGAAGTAACTAATCTGTCCGAGTGTCATCAGCCGCTTTTTACATTTATCGAAGAAATAGCACAGTCGGGTAAGGAGGCTGCCCATAACATGTATGGGCGAAATGGCTGGATTGCCCATCATAATATGTCTATTTGGCGGGAAGCCTATCCGGCAGATGGATTTGTGCATTGGTTTTTCTGGAATATGTCTGGTCCCTGGTTGTGTAGTCACATTTGGGAGCATTATCTTTATACGAAAGATGTTGCTTTTTTAAGGGAGTATTATTCGATATTAAAGGAGTCTGCACGTTTTTGTTCCGAATGGCTGGTGCAGAATACAAAAGGAGAATGGGTGACTCCGGTCAGTACTTCTCCGGAAAATGCATTCCGTATGCCGGATGGGAGAGAAGCTGCTGTATGTGAAGGATCGACTATGGATATGGCTATTATCAGAAATCTGTTTGGAAATACGATTCATGCTGCTGAGTTACTGGGTGTTGATGTAGAGTTTCGTAAAATGCTTGAACAGAAATCAAAATATTTAGCCGGATATCGAATCGGTTCACACGGACAATTGTTGGAGTGGGATAAAGAATATAAAGAGACAGAACCTCAACATCGTCATTTGTCACACTTGTTCGGTTTATATCCGGGCTGTGATATTATTCCTGATACACCGGAGGTCTTCAAAGCTGCCCGGCAAACATTGATTGATCGGGGGAATAAAACCACAGGTTGGAGTATGGCATGGAAAACAGCTTTATGGGCACGCCAATATGAAGGTGAGCAGTCATATGCTGCATTAAAAAATCTGATGAGTTTTATTGATCCGCTTGTGGAAAGTAAAAAGGGAGGCGGACTGTATCGGAATATGCTTAATGCACTTCCATTTCAGATTGACGGAAACTTCGGGATCACTGCTGGTATTGCAGAGATGTTGCTGCAAAGCCATCTCGAAAACATTCATTTGCTTCCTGCCTTACCGATAGAGTGGAAGAAGGGAAAAGTTACCGGATTAAAAACAAGAGGTAATTTCACGGTAAATATGGAATGGGAAGATGGAAAATTACAGACTGCAACGATTCAGAGTGAATATCCGGCAGAAGCAATAGTAGTTTATAAAGATAAGAAGCAAGCATTGAGATGGGAAGCTGGCGAAAGTAAACAACTGACTTTCGATTAAGTAAATGATCGTAGATAGTAGAATTCATCTTTAAATATGGCTTGTGAATATCTTATTTCAGAGAGGTTAACTTCTTAATTATCGATACCGTAATCTTTTGTTCCGAAAAGGTTGCGGTATTTTTGGGGAATTTGATGTTTTCTTACGTTTTCTACGCTCTCTTTTTCATAAAAGAATTCCAAATCGATATATTTGCGTCACACTATTTACAGACAATAATACTATGATGAGAAAAATCAGCCTGCTATTCACTTTTTTTCTTTTTTTTTCTGCTTCTCTCTATCCGGTGGTAGATACGAATGAGGTCGTATTTATACATATCGGGACTGAAAAGGGCTTGTCGCAAAACACTATTTTTGATATAACTCAGGATGCAAAAGGGAATATGTGGTTTGCTACTTATGATGGAGTTAATAGATATAATGGATATACTTGTACCGTTTTTCAGCATGACGCAGTAGATAGTACTTCTATTGCGAATAACATAGCTCACTCTATTATGGCTGACGGTAAGGGAAGAATCTGGATCGGTACGAGAAGTGGTTTATCATATTACAATGAAGAGAAAGACCGTTTTATAAATTTCGAATATTTAAAAGACGGGCAGAGGCAGGAGTTTCTGAGAATTGTGGAAGCAGATCCGGATCATTTGCTTTTGATAACGAAAAGAGCCTTGATTTTGTTTGATATACAAGAAAACTCTTTTAAAGAGATATCACTGCCCCATATTGAGGGTTCCATGTTATTTTCGATGTTGATGAAACAAGATGGGATTATTTATGTGGGTGCCCGGGAAGGTTTGTTTACGTATTCTCTGACAGAATCTAAATTAAGTTTAATATGTGGTCCATTTAATAAAAGACTGGTTAATACTGTTTGGAAAAGTGCAGACGATTGTTTGTGGGTAGGTACTGAAGGAGAAGGATTGTATAAGATAAATCCTTTGACAGGAGAGATGAAAAATTACCGGCATATCCCCTATAATGAACGGAGTTTAGCATCGAACTATGTTCGTGCGTTGAGGCTCGACGAGCAGAATCGTTTGTGGGTAGGAACGTTTGAAGCGTTATCTATCTATGATGAAGAGAATGACTCGTTTACTTCTTATAAAAATAATCCTGTACAACCCGAAAGTATTTCTCAAAGTTCAGTTCGTTGTATTTTTAGGGATATGCAAGGAGGGATGTGGCTGGGGACTTTTTGGGGAGGGGTGAACTATTATCATCCTTTGAAAAACCGTTTTCGTAATATGAAGCATGTTCCGTTTCAGAATTCATTGAGTAGTGATGTTGTCAATTGTATCGTGGAAGATGCTGAATCGAATTTATGGATTGGTACCGACGGTGGCGGATTGAATTTTTATAATACGACAACCAAAAAGTTCACTTCTTATTCCCTGAAAGTAGAAAAAAACAATCAGAAGGTCAGTGCTAATAATATTAAGGCAATTTATATTGATGAAAAGAATGATTTGGTCTTTATTGGAACACATGCAGGCGGATTGGCGATTCTTCATCGGAGATCGGGTGAGATGGAATATCACAACAGTGGACTTTCAGACGAGAATGTGTATGCTATTATTCCTGATGGAGAAGATGCTTTATGGATCGGAACACTAAATACTTTGGCCAGATTTCGGATTAAAGAGAGAAAGTCTGTAGCTGTTTCAAGGCAGAAAGATGGTAGTCCTTTCCAGGGGAGACGGATCAGGGTTTTGTTCAGAGATTCGAAACAAAGAATATGGATGGGAGGGGAAAATGGATTGCAGGTCTATCGTCAAATAGGAGAAGAGTTGCAGTTGCAATACGTTATACCCAAAGATTCACCATTAAATGACGGTTATGTTAGTTGTGTATATGAAGCACATGATGGAATGTTCTGGATTGGAAGCAGGGAAGGGTTATATAAATATAATGATAATACTGGCCAGGTGAATTGTTATACGAAACGAAACGGACTGTTTAATGATGTGATATGTGGAATTATGGAAGATACTTTCGGTCGGTTATGGATAAGCTCTAACAGAGGATTAAGCTGTTTGGATACTGAAACTGAAATATTTAGGAACTATACGGGAGTAGACGGCCTGCAGAATAATCAATTCAATATGCTGTCTTGTTGTTATGCGTCAGACGGACAAATGTATTTTGGAGGTATTAAAGGAATAACGACATTTATTCCGGAAAAACTGATGGATAATCCTTATACACCATCGGTGATGATTACGGATTTTCAGTTATTTGGAAGTTCCATTCGTCCGGATGATGAGACGGGTATTTTACAGAAAAATATAAGTGAGACGGACAAGATAACACTTACATCCTCACAGTCTTCATTCTCTATAAATTTTGTAGTCTCCAACTATATTTCTGGAGAGCATAATACGTTTGCCTATCAGTTGAAAGGGTATGATAAGCAGTGGTACATATCTTCAGACAGAAGAACGGTGTCTTATACAAACCTTCCCGACGGGACTTATCATTTTCTTGTAAAAGCGGCCAATAATGATGGGAGATGGAATGAGCAACCCACCAGGTTGGAGATTGTAGTGCTGCCTGTGTGGTATAAAACCTGGTGGGCCATTCTGCTGTTTATTATTCTTGCTTTGGCAGTAGCAGCTTTTGTCTTTCGTTACTTTTGGCAACGTAAAATAATGCAGGCACAGATAGAACAGGAAAGAAAAGATAAGGAAAGACAAGAAGAGTTGAATCAGATGAAGATACACTTTTTTATTAATATGTCTCATGAACTACGTACGCCGCTGACTCTTATTCTTGCACCTTTGCATGAGGTGCTTGCCCGAATTGATGATCAGTGGACTCGTACACAATTGAAATATGCCCAGAAAAGTGGAAAAAAAATGTTGCGTCTGGTGAATCAGCTAATGAATTATCGTCAGGCTGAATTGGGAGTTTTCCACCTTAAAGTACAAAAAGGGAATGTCTGTCGGCTGATAAGTGATACGTTTATGTCTTTTGAACGATTGGCACGTAGTCGGAAAATAGATTATAATCTATATATTGAGATAAATGATGATGAGCGTATCTTTGATGCCAGATATCTGGAGCTGATAACAAACAACTTGCTTTCTAATGCTTTTAAATATACAGGTGATGGTGGAAGTATTACGATAAAGGTACGTGAACAGAATGATTGTTTGCTATTGCAGGTTGTTGATACTGGGATAGGGATTACTCAGGAGAATCAGAAGAAGATTTTTGAACGTTTTTATCAAGTTCACGAAGGTGGAAACGGAAGTGGAATCGGATTATCCCTGGTTAAAAAACTGATAGAACTTCATCATGGAACAATCACTTTGGAGAGTGAGGTGGGAAAAGGTTCTGAGTTCTCGGTATATATTCCGCAAAATATAGTTGTATACAGAGAAGACGAGTGGATGCAGGACGAAGCAGAACAAACAATGGCAGAAAGAGTGGATGTATTGATGGATGGGGTGCAGTATGAAGCGAAAGAGATAAATGAGAAAGAAACAGATACTGATACGGTGAATACCATTAAGCAGAAAGAGAGAATACTTATTGTTGAAGATAATGAAGATATCAGACAATATTTGACAGAAGAACTAAGAGGTTTATTTGAGGTTTGTGAAGCTGCTAACGGAGAGGAAGCATGGAAGCTCCTGAATGAACAAGAGGTAGATGTAGTCATTACAGATGTAATGATGCCTGTAATGGACGGGGTGAAGTTAACAAAACTGATAAAAAGGAATATTCGTACATGTCATATTTTTGTGTTGATGTTAACTGCAAAAACAGAAATCGAACATCAATTAGAAGGTTTACAGATAGGAGCAGACGATTATATCCCCAAACCCTTTGTAATGGGTATACTTATATTGAAAATGCAGAACTTTATACGTGCCCGTTATCGTATTCTTGATCATTATGCAAAGTCATTGGAAGTAGATCCGCATAAAATGACATTTAATGCATTGGATGAGGCTTTCCTGAAGAAGGCAGTGAATATTGTTGAAGCCAATATGAGTAATCCGGAATTCTTAACAGAAGATTTTACTTCTGAGATGGGAATGGGGCGTACTGCATTGCACTTGAAAATGAAGGCTATCACAGGAGAGTCTACCACTGATTTTGTACGCAAAATACGTTTTAACCGGGCATGTACTTTGTTGAAAGAAGGGCGTTATACTGTTGCAGAAATTAGTGTAATGGTGGGGTTCAGTAGTCCTTCTTATTTCACAACCAGTTTTAAGAAATATGTAGGTTGTTCGCCGGGAGAATATAGTAAAGGAAAGTGGTGAAAGTTAATTTTCTACATATTAATTCCCTGCCAACCAAAAAAACTTATTAACTTTGCGAATCTTTTTGGAAACAATAAAAACTTAATGATATGAATATCTCTTATAACTGGCTGAAAGAGTATGTTAACTTCGATCTTACACCTGATGAAGTAGCTGCTGCGCTTACTTCCATCGGACTGGAAACAGGAAGCGTGGAAGAAGTTCAAACCATTAAAGGAGGTTTGGAAGGACTCGTGATTGGCGAAGTGCTGACATGTGTGGAGCATCCTAATTCAGACCACTTACACATCACCACAGTAAATCTGGGAAATGGAGAACCTACTCAGATTGTGTGCGGAGCTCCTAATGTAGCTGCCGGACAGAAAGTAGTAGTTGCCACATTAGGTACGAAACTTTATGACGGTGATGAATGCTTTACTATAAAGAAATCAAAAATCCGTGGTGTGGAATCTATCGGGATGATTTGTGCAGAAGATGAAATTGGTATCGGAACTTCTCACGACGGTATCATTGTGTTGCCGGAAGATGCTGTTCCGGGTACATTGGCCAAAGATTACTATAATGTAAAGAGTGATTACGTACTTGAAGTAGATATCACTCCAAATCGTGCAGATGCTTGTTCTCATTACGGTGTGGCTCGTGATCTGTATGCTTATCTTATTCAGAACGGTAAACAGGCTACATTACAGCGCCCGTCAGTAGAGGCTTTTGCCGTAGAAAATCATGATCTTGATATTAAGGTAACAGTGGAGAATAGTGAAGCATGTCCTCGCTATGCCGGTGTTACTGTAAAGGGGGTGACAGTGAAAGAAAGCCCGGAATGGTTGCAGAATAAACTCCATCTCATTGGTGTGCGGCCTATTAATAATGTAGTAGATATCACCAATTATATTGTTCATGCTTTCGGACAACCGTTGCACTGCTTTGATGCAGATAAAATCAAGGGTGGGGAAGTAATTGTGAAAACGATGCCTGAAGGTACTCCTTTTGTGACATTGGATGGTGTGGAACGTAAGTTGAACGAACGTGACCTGATGATCTGCAATAAGGAAGAAGCTATGTGTATTGCCGGTGTATTCGGTGGATTGGATTCCGGTTCTACAGAAACTACAACAGATATATTTATCGAAAGTGCTTATTTTCATCCTACATGGGTGCGTAAGACAGCCCGTCGTCATGGTTTAAACACAGATGCTTCATTTCGTTTTGAAAGAGGTATCGATCCTAATATTACTATTTACTGTCTGAAACTGGCTGCTCTGCTGGTGAAAGAACTGGCGGGAGGTACAATCTCCAGTGAGATTAAAGATATTTGCGTTGCACCTGCACAGGATTTTGTAGTCGAGTTGGCATATGAGAAAATACATTCGTTGGTAGGTAAAGTAATTCCGGTGGAAACAATTAAAAGTATTGTATCCAGTCTGGAGATGAAGATTACAAATGAAACAGCTGAAGGTTTGACATTGGCTGTTCCTCCTTATCGTGTCGATGTGCAGCGCGATTGTGATGTGATTGAAGACATTCTTCGTATCTATGGATATAATAATGTGGAAATTCCTTCTACATTGAAGTCCAGCCTGACAACTAAAGGTGATGCGGATAAATCAAACAAATTACAAAATTTAGTCGCTGAACAATTGGTTGGTTGCGGGTTTAATGAAATATTGAATAACTCTTTGACTCGTGCTGCTTACTATGATGGATTGGAGTCTTATCCTTCTAATCATCTGGTAATGTTGATGAATCCGTTGAGTGCTGATTTGAACAGTATGCGTCAGACATTGTTATTCGGTGGTCTTGAGAGTATTGCTCATAACGCCAATCGTAAGAATGCCGATTTGAAATTCTTTGAATTTGGTAATTGTTATTATTTTGATGCCGATAAGAAGAATCCGGAAAAGACACTGGCTGCCTATTCGGAAGATTATCACCTTGGGTTATGGGTGACAGGCAAAAGAGTTTCAAACTCATGGGCGCATGCAGATGAAAACAGTTCGGTATATGAGTTAAAGGCTTATGTAGAGAATATATTGAAACGTCTGGGGCTTGATTTACGTAATCTTGTAGTAGGTAATCTGACTGATGATATATTTGCAGCTGCTCTTTCTGTTAATACAAAGGGGGGCAAACGTTTGGCTACATTTGGTGTAGTAACGAAGAAGCTACTGAAAGTATTTGATATTGATAATGAAGTGTATTATGCTGATTTTGACTGGAAAGAACTGATGAAAGCTATTCGTTCGGTGAAGATCAGTTACAAAGAAATATCCAAATTCCCGGCTGTGAAACGTGACCTTGCGTTGTTGCTTGATAAGAATGTTCAGTTTGCGGAGATTGAAAAGATAGCGTATGAAACAGAGAAGAAACTTTTGAAAGAGGTAGAACTCTTCGATGTGTACGAAGGTAAGAATCTGGAAGCCGGTAAGAAATCGTATGCAGTGAGTTTCTTGTTGCAGGATGAGTCACAGACGCTTAACGATAAGATGATTGACAAAATCATGTCTAAGTTGGTGAAGAATCTGGAAGAGAAGCTAAATGCGAAACTGAGATAGAAATCTTGTGGAAATTAATAATTTAAAAATTTATAATTAAAATACATACCAATGGGAAGAGCGTTCGAATATAGAAAAGCTACCAAGCTGAAAAGATGGGGCAATATGGCCCGTACATTTACGAGAATAGGTAAACAGATTGCTATTGCTGTAAAGGCCGGTGGACCGGATCCTGAAAACAACCCGCACTTGCGTGCTGTTGTTGCTACTGCAAAACGTGAGAATATGCCGAAGGATAACGTGGAACGCGCTATCAAAAATGCAATGGGTAAAGATCAGAAGGACTATAAAGAAATGAATTATGAAGGATATGGTCCATTTGGTATTGCTGTATTTGTAGAAACTGCAACTGATAATACTACCCGTACAGTAGCTAATGTGCGTAGTGTTTTCAATAAATTTGGCGGAACATTGGGTACTTCCGGTAGCCTTGATTTTATGTTCAGTTGGAAATCTATGTTCACTATTGCCAAGAAAGAAGGATTGGAAATGGATGAACTGATTCTTGAACTGATTGATTACGGAGTAGAGGATGAATATGATGAGGATGAGGAGGAAATCACAATTTATGGTGATCCTAAATCGTTTGCTCAGATTCAGAAATATCTCGAAGATAATGGTTTTGAGGTAAAGGGTGCCGAATTTACCCGTATTCCGAATGACGAAAAAGAACTGAATGATGAACAACGTGCTACTATTGATAAGATGGTAGAGCGCCTTGAAGATGACGAGGATGTTCAGAATGTATATACTAATATGAAACCGGCGTCTGAGGACGAAGAATAATGAAGTATGTCTATAGAACCCAGGGGACCTGTAGTACGAATATTGAACTCGATGTGGAGAATGGTATTCTGAAAGAAGTGGCCTATTGGGGTGGATGTAATGGTAACTTACAGGGAGTTTCCCGTTTAGTAAAGGGGATGAAAGTAGAAGAGGTAATTACTAAACTGGAGGGTATCCGGTGTAGTGGTCGTCCAACTTCCTGTCCCGATCAGTTATGCAAGGCATTACACGAAATGGGATATTGAAATTAATATAGCATCCAATAAAAAACGGAGACACTATCTTTAAGTGCCTCCGTTTTTATTGGATAGAAGTTCTTTTTTTATTTGTACAGATCCGGTGTTATCTTAACACGGAACAGCTCCTTTTGAGTCTTGTCTGATAGATAGACATACAACATCGTTACATCCATTTCTCTGTATATTTTAAGATCATCCGTATTTTTGATAATTTCCGGAAGACTTTCTGTTAATTGTTTTTGAGTAGCCTCTGCGATAGTTGGATCGTCAGCAGTACCCGTGAGGGTATAATAATAGGTAAATGTGTTATCACCACCTGTGTAGCTGGTACTATCCATTCTTGTCATTTCGTCTATGGTCATAGGACACTGTTTATTTACTTCCTGAGAAGCTATTTCAAATACTTTTTGCTTTGCCTGCTGGCAAGAGGTTAATGTAAGTACAGCAAGGCAAACTGCTGTGAGGATCTTTTTCATATAATGTCTTATTTTTAATTAAATAACGTTCAAAGATAACCGTTTTTAATGAACTGAACAAGTAGTCTGATTGTTTTGTTTATTATCATTAAGGTAGATCACTACCATTCAACAAAACCAGATTAAGCATTGCTTTTGATAGCATTTAATTGTAATTTTGTGCAAACATTAAAGAAAAAAGAACAGAACTTTATTATGCGGAATATATTTAAGGATTTAAAGCGTAAAGACCATAAACGCTATTTAGGGGGATTGGATGTGTTTAGATATATCGGTCCCGGATTGCTTGTCACTGTAGGATTTATCGACCCGGGTAACTGGGCTTCTAACTTTGCCGCAGGTTCTGAGTTTGGTTACTCCTTATTATGGGTAGTAACGCTGTCTACCATCATGTTAATCGTACTTCAGCATAATGTAGCGCATTTGGGTATTGTAACCGGACTTTGTTTGTCAGAGGCTGCTACTCAATATACCCCAAAATGGGTATCACGTCCTATCCTTGGGACAGCTGTATTAGCTTCTATATCTACTTCGTTGGCTGAGATTCTTGGGGGAGCCATTGCATTGGAGATGCTACTTGATATCCCTATAATTGGGGGAGCCGTATTGACCACGGCTTTCGTTTCTGTTATGTTGTTTACCAATTCCTATAAAAAGATAGAACGTTCTATTATTGCTTTTGTATCTGTTATCGGACTTTCGTTTATTTATGAGTTGTTTCTTGTGGATATAGACTGGCCGTTAGCTGCGCAAGGTTGGGTGACGCCTGCCATTCCGAAAGGGAGTATGCTTATCATTATGAGTGTGCTTGGAGCGGTAGTAATGCCTCACAATCTGTTTCTTCATTCGGAGGTGATACAAAGCCATGAATATAATAAGCAGGATGATGCTTCCATCCGGAAGGTTCTTAAATATGAATTATTCGATACACTTTTTTCAATGATCGTTGGATGGGCCATCAATAGTGCGATGATTCTGCTTGCTGCTGCTACTTTCTTTAAAAGTGGAATACAGGTAGAAGAGTTGCAACAGGCAAAATCGTTATTAGAACCTTTGTTAGGTAGTAATGCCGCTATTGTGTTTGCTTTGGCTTTGTTGATGGCGGGAGTTTCTTCTACTATAACCAGTGGAATGGCTGCCGGATCTATTTTTGCGGGGATCTTTGGTGAATCATATCATATAAAGGATAGTCATTCACAGGTAGGTGTTATTCTCTCTTTAGGTATCGCTTTGCTACTGATATTTTTCATCGGTGATCCTTTCAAAGGATTGCTTATATCACAGATGGTGCTGAGTATTCAATTGCCGTTTACTGTATTTTTGCAAGTCGGGTTGACTTCTTCGCGGAAAGTAATGGGCAATTATGTGAATAGTCGTTGGAGTACATTTGTGCTTTATGCTATTGCAATAGTAGTATCTGTATTGAATATCATGTTGCTGTTTTCATGAAAAGATAAGATAGCAAGAAACAGGTTGCCATTGCTGAATGGTAGTACTAATTTTACCCGGTAAAACTTAATAATTATGAGTAATAAACAAGACGAGATTAATTTTGCTCGCGTGGCAGATGCCATTGAGTATATTACCCGCAACTACCAGGAGCAGCCTTCGTTATTCGATATGGCGGAGGAGGCGAATGTGAGTATTTATCATTTTCAACGGCTATTTACAGAATGGGCAGGAGTAAGTCCGAAGAAATTCCTGCAATATATCAGTGTAAATCGTGCTAAGAGAATCCTGAAAGAAGGGCAGGGAAGTCTTTTTGATGCTGCTTTTGAAATCGGGCTTTCGGGTACGGGGCGTTTGCACGAACTTTTTATTCATATTGAAGGAATGACTCCCGGAGAATATAAAGTCGGTGGCAAAGGCTTAACCATAAACTATCGTTTTGCCAAAACTCTTTTTGGTGAAATATTAGTAGCATCTACTTCTAAAGGAGTATGTTATATGACTTTTTGTGACAACCGGGAGCAGGCATTGGCAGAACTGGGGCATCACTTTCCATTCGCTACGTTTGAGAAACATCCCGATGAGTTTCAAGAACGTGCCCTTGCTGTTTTTTCTATGGATTGGACGAATCTCAATGAGGTAAAGCTACATTTGCGTGGTACGGAATTCCAGCTGAAGGTTTGGGAGACATTGTTAAAGATACCAATGGGAACATTGACCACTTACGGAGACATTGCTAATTATCTGGATAGTCCCAGTTCATCCCGTGCTGTAGGAACAGCAGTAGGAGACAATCCGGTAGCATTCTTAATTCCTTGTCATCGTGTCATTCGTTCTACCGGTGCTTTAGGAGGTTACCATTGGGGATTGACCCGCAAAACTGCTATAATAGGATGGGAAGCTGCTAAGATAGAAGAACAAAGAAATCGTCTAATGACTGATAATTAATACTCGTAGAAATCTTGTGAACTCAGGATTCTCGATTGTAAATATAAACATCTTATGAAGATAATAACTTATAATGTGAATGGCCTGCGTGCCGCAGTTTCAAAAGGTTTGCCTGATTGGCTGGCACAAGAACAGCCGGATGTACTTTGTTTGCAGGAAACCAAATTGCAACCAGAACAATATCCCGGTGAAGCTTTTGAGGCAGTGGGGTATAAAGGCTATTTATATTCTGCACAAAAGAAAGGTTACAGTGGCGTAGCTATCCTTACCCGTCGTGAGCCCGATCATGTGGAATATGGAATGGGAATTGAAGAATATGATAATGAGGGGCGTTTTATTCGTGCCGATTTTGGTGATTTATCAGTTGTGAGTGTATATCATCCTTCTGGGACAAGTGGTGATGAACGACAGGCATTCAAAATGGTGTGGCTGGAAGCTTTCCAGAAGTATGTAACAGAATTGCAAAAGTCCCGTCCCAATTTGATTCTTTGCGGAGATTACAATATTTGTCATGAAGCGATAGATATCCACGATCCTGTCCGTAATGCTACGAATAGCGGTTTCTTACCGGAAGAACGGGAGTGGATGACTCGTTTTCTTTCTGCTGGTTTTGTTGATTCTTTCCGCACATTGTATCCTGAAAAACAAGAGTACACTTGGTGGAGTTATCGCTTCAATTCACGTGCAAAGAATAAAGGGTGGCGTATAGACTACTGTATGGTAAGTGAACCTGTACGCCCGATGCTGAAGAGTGCCTGTATATTGAATGAAGCGGTACACTCAGATCATTGTCCGATGGTGTTGGAAGTAAAGGACTGATTACATTAGAGTATACTAATGCTCAGTTTACGACTGTCTCCTCCGTCACGAAACTCACACAGATAAATCCCCTGCCAGGTACCCAGGTTTAACTTGTGGTTCTTGATGGGGATTGTGACTGAACTGCCAATTAATGACGCTTTGATATGTGCACTCATATCGTCTGGTCCTTCCAGAGTATGAATGAAGTAAGGTGCTCCATCCGGAACCAGTTTATTAAAGAAGGTTTGGAAGTCTTTACGGACATCCGGATCTGCATTTTCATTGATTGTAATTCCTGCCGAAGTATGTTTGATAAACACTACAAGTAACCCATTTTCGGGGAGTTCTGGTAAATGTGATACAATGTCGCGGGTTATTAGATGAAAACCACGTGGGTAGTGTGGCAATTGTATATCCAAGGTTATAGCCATTATATTACTGCATTTTTGTTATGTCTGCAAAGATACTTTTTTATATTTTTGCACAAATAAATAATAGAAATAAAAATGGAAGATAGAATACAGCGTGCCGTTGAATTTTTCAAAAGCGGTTATAATTGTTCTCAGTCTGTAGTGGCTGCTTTTGCTGATATGTATGGATTTACCGAAGAACAGGCTTTTCGTATGTCAGCCTCTTTCGGAGGAGGTATTGGGCGTATGAGAGAGACTTGTGGGGCTGCTTGCGGTATGTTTCTGTTGGCCGGACTGGAAACAGGGGCAACTGACGGAGCCGATAAAGAAGGGAAAGCCGCTAACTATGCTTTGGTACAGGAACTTGCTGCTGAGTTCAGGAAAAGGAATGGCTCACTGAACTGTGGCGAACTATTAGGTTTGAAGAAAAAAGCTCTTTTGTCATCAGTTCCTGAAGAAAGAACCAAGCAATATTATGCTAAACGTCCGTGTACCAGGATGGTAGAACAAGCTGCCCGAATTTGGGTGGAATATCTCGAAAAACACCCGAAATAGCTATAAAAAAGCCGTTTTTATTACAGATTATGCAAAAAAACGCCCAATAAAGTGTTATATAACATAAATATAACTATATTTGCAGCTGAAATAAAACCTGAAAGCTGAGAGGTTGTCAGTTTTTACATCATGTTTAACTAAAATTTCTAAAGCAAATGTTGAAAGAAAAAGCAGGTGAAATTGCAGGTAAAATCTGGAATGCACTGGACGGTACAGAAGGTCTGACCGCTAAGCAAATCAAGAAAGTAACTAAGCTGGTAGACAAAGACTTGTTCTTGGGTCTTGGTTGGTTGCTAAGAGAAGACAAAGTTTCTACTCAGGAAATTGATGGTGAACTTTTCATTAAATTGAACTAAGAGAGTAAATCACTTACCCATAAAAAAATGCGTTGATACATTTCTGAATGTTATCAGCGCATTTTTTTATGTAGATGATTTGCGCATTTTTATTGTAAATAAAGGCAAATGATATGAATCTGGTACGGATTTTCTAATTTCCAGTATGGAGTATTAAATAGAAGACTCGAATGAAAAGTTAAAAAAACTTCTGTTTCTACTTTTATAAGTTCTATGGAAAAAAATAAAGTAATATTGCAAGATAAGAATTCTGAAGATATCCAAGAAAAAACTGCATCAAAAATAATAAGTCGAAATGATTTATGTCCATGTGGAAGCGGCAAGAAATATAAGAATTGTCATGGAAGATAGCCTTGTTTTAGTTGTCTTTTTGTTTTATTACAGTAGTACACTTAGCCCTTTGGAGTTATTAAAAAAATAGCTTTTAAAACCTCATATTTTTCATTATCTTTGTGCCCAATAAAAGAGTTGTTATTTATTGTATATTGTCATTTGTTTTACGAATGTTTTACGAGAGTATCCTTCTTTTATCATAAAGTTCTTATTTATAATTAGATAGTTGTTTTAGAATGAAGAATATACGTAATTTTTGCATCATTGCTCATATTGACCACGGTAAATCAACGTTAGCAGATCGTCTGCTGGAATTCACCAACACCATACAGGTGACTGCAGGCCAGATGCTGGATGATATGGATCTGGAAAAGGAGAGAGGTATCACCATCAAGAGCCATGCCATACAGATGGAGTATACATATAAAGGCGAAAAGTATATTCTGAATTTAATTGATACTCCGGGACACGTGGATTTTTCATATGAAGTTTCCCGTTCTATTGCTGCTTGTGAAGGTGCATTACTCATTGTAGATGCTTCGCAGGGAGTACAGGCGCAGACAATTTCTAATCTTTATATGGCCATTGAACATGATCTGGAAATTATTCCTGTCATTAATAAATGCGATATGGCAAGTGCCATGCCCGAAGAAGTAGAAGACGAAATCGTTGAGTTGTTGGGTTGTAAGCGTGATGAAATCATACGTGCATCCGGAAAGACGGGGATGGGAGTAGAAGAAATACTCGCTGCTGTTATTGAGCGTATACCTCATCCGCAAGGAGATGATGAAGCGCCGTTGCAGGCATTGATTTTCGACTCTGTATTTAATTCTTTCCGCGGAATCATTGCTTATTTCAAGATAGTAAACGGAGTGATTCGTTCCGGTGATAAAGTGAAATTTTTTAATACCGGAAAGGAATATGCAGCCGACGAAATCGGAGTACTCAAGATGGATATGGTTCCGCGTAAGGAATTACGTACCGGAGATGTAGGATATATCATTTCGGGTATTAAGACTTCCAAAGAAGTAAAGGTAGGTGATACTATCACACATATTGCCCATCCTTGTGACAGAGCAATTGATGGGTTTGAAGAGGTAAAACCAATGGTATTTGCTGGTGTATATCCTATTGAGGCCGAAGAGTTTGAAGATCTGCGTGCTTCTTTGGAAAAATTGCAGTTGAATGATGCTTCGCTTACTTTCCAGCCGGAATCTTCATTAGCTTTAGGCTTTGGATTCCGTTGCGGATTCCTGGGTCTGCTTCATATGGAGATTGTGCAGGAACGTCTTGATCGTGAGTTCGACATGAATGTGATTACTACCGTGCCAAACGTTTCTTATAATATCTACGACAAGCAGGGAAACATGACTGAGGTACATAACCCCGGTGGTATGCCCGATCCTACAATGATAGACCGTATTGAAGAGCCTTATATCAAGTCCTCTATTATCACCACTACCGACTATATCGGTCCTATTATGACCCTTTGTTTAGGTAAACGAGGTGAGCTGATTAAGCAGGAATATATTTCCGGCAATCGTGTAGAAATATATTATAACATGCCTTTGGGTGAGATTGTGATCGATTTCTACGATCGACTGAAAAGTATCTCCAAAGGATATGCTTCTTTTGATTATCATCCGGATGGTTTCCGTCCGTCCAAGCTTGTAAAACTGGATATTCTGCTGAATGGCGAATCTGTTGATGCACTTTCTACATTGACTCATTTTGATAACGCTTATGATATGGGACGCCGTATGTGCGAGAAGTTGAAGGAACTGATTCCTAGACAGCAGTTTGAGATTGCTATCCAAGCGGCTATCGGTGCTAAAATTATAGCCCGTGAAACGATAAAGGCAGTTCGTAAGGATGTGACTGCAAAATGTTATGGTGGTGATATCAGCCGTAAACGTAAGTTGCTTGAAAAACAGAAAAAAGGTAAGAAGCGAATGAAGCAGATTGGTAATGTAGAAGTGCCTCAGAAAGCATTCCTTGCTGTGCTAAAGCTTGATTAAATCTTTTTTGTGATAGCTAAAAGAGGGTGTATCTTGAACAAATAGCGCTGCTAATAGTTTTAGATACACCAGGTAATCGCCATCTGTCCACAGAGCTTTCCCTGGCAATTACTTAAATACGTACAATACAAAATGAGAAAAGTTCTGTCTTTTTCGGTTTTCCTTATAATAGGTCTTTTCCTGTCTCAGTTTCTGCCTGTGCTTGCGGGAAGCGGATATGGCGCAGTGAAGACGGTTGCTAATATATTGCTTTATATTTGCCTCGGTTTTATTATGATTAATGTAGGCAGAGAGTTTGAAGTTGATAAATCCCGTTGGAAAAGTTACACTGAAGATTATTTTATAGCAATGGCTACGGCTGCTATGCCTTGGTTGCTGATTGCCCTTTATTATGTATTTGTATTGCTTCCTCCAGAGTTTTGGAATAGTTGGGAAGCGTGGAAAGAGAACTTATTACTGAGTCGTTTTGCAGCTCCTACTTCTGCCGGTATTCTTTTTACTATGTTGGCTGCCATTGGGCTCAAAGCAAGTTGGATGTACAAGAAGATTCAGGTACTTGCCATTTTCGATGATCTTGATACCATTCTTTTGATGATTCCCCTTCAGATTATGATGATTGGTTTACGCTGGCAGCTGATTATTGTCGTTCTGATCGTATTTTTGTTACTATTGTTTGGTTGGAGACAGTTGAGCAAGTATAATTGGAGGCAGGACTGGAAAGCAATTTTATTTTATTCTACCCTTGTCTTTGTTGCTACTCAATCTTTGTATCTGATCAGTAAAGGTCTGTATGGCGAAGAAGGAAGTATTCACATTGAAGTGTTGCTGCCTGCGTTTATATTAGGCATGATAATGAAGCACAAAGAGATAGATACTCCAATGGAACGCAACGTTTCTACTGGTATTTCTTTCTTGTTTATGTTTCTGGTAGGTATGAGTATGCCTCATTTTATAGGTGTCAATTTTGCAGAGACTCAAGCTGGAGAATATTCCGTTACCGGTTCACAGGAGATGATGCCGTGGGGAGTGATTGCTCTTCATGTGCTCATTGTTTCTTTATTATCGAATATCGGAAAGTTATTTCCCGTCTTTTTCTATCGGGATCGCAAATTCAGTGAGCGATTAGCTTTGTCTATTGGTATGTTTACCCGTGGTGAAGTAGGAGCAGGGGTTATTTTCATAGCTCTTGGTTACAATCTTGGTGGGCCTGCTTTGGCTATTTCGGTTCTTACAATCGTACTGAACTTAATATTAACCGGAATCTTTGTTCTTTGGGTAAAAAAACTAGCTTTGAGAAGCTATATGGAATAATAGAAATAATATTAAATCATATACTAACTAAAACACACATATTATGACTATCTTACGTTCAATGAGGAATTTCTCGGCTATGAATATTGTGGCGAGTATTTTGTTGTTTGTAACTGCCATAGCTGCTGCTATTATTGCTAATTCTCCGTTGGCTCCTGCCTACCAGGAGTTTCTTTCACATGAACTTCATTTCCGGATAGGAAGTTTCAATCTGCTTTCACATGGAGGTCAGAATCTGACTATGATTGAGTTTATTAACGATGGGTTGATGACTGTATTTTTTCTGTTAGTTGGGTTGGAGATAAAACGTGAATTATTGGTGGGAGAGTTGTCTTCTTTCCGTAAAGCAGTATTACCGTTTATTGCAGCCTGTGGTGGTATGCTGATTCCTGTTCTTATTTATTCGTTTATTTGTACCCCGTACACTCCCGAAGGACAGGGGCTTGCCATTCCGATGGCTACAGATATTGCTTTTTCATTGGGTGTGCTTAGCTTATTGGGGAAACGTGTCCCGTTAAGTCTGAAAATTTTTCTGACAGCTTTTGCTGTGGTCGATGATATTGGCGGTATTCTTGTTATTGCAGTCTTTTATAGTTCGCATGTGGCTTATGGATATTTGCTGGTAGCTGCTTTGCTTTTTGTACTACTTTATTTTATCGGTAAACATGGAGCAACCAATAAATTGTTCTTTTTGATTATTGGGGTTATTATCTGGTATCTTTTCTTGCAATCAGGTATTCATAGTACGATTGCCGGGGTACTGTTTGCCTTTATAATTCCGGCCAAACCTCAGCTACATGTTGGTAAGTATATTGAGCGTATCCGCCGTATAATCAATACATTCCCGACTATGGAAGGAAACAGCATTGTTCTTACTAATGAGCAAATTGCTAAGTTGAAACAGGTAGAGTCTGCTTCCGACCGTGTAATTAGCCCTTTACAATCTTTGGAAGATAATCTTCATGGAGCAGTCAATTACATTATTCTACCATTGTTCGCTTTTGTAAATGCAGGAGTTGTGTTTAGTGGAGGGGGAGAAGTAATGGGCAAGGTCAGTATAGCAGTAGCTTTAGGTTTACTGTGTGGTAAGTTTTTGGGGATTTATTTCTTTACCTGGCTGGCTATTAAGAGCAGACTGACACCTATGCCGGAAGGTATGAATTGGAAGAATATAGCAGGTGTTTCTTTGTTGGGTGGTATTGGTTTTACCGTGTCATTGTTCATTGCTAATCTTTCATTCGGCTCCACATATCCTATATTGTTGAATCAGGCTAAATTCGGAGTCCTTTCAGGTACGGTTCTGGCAGGTGCTTTAGGATATATTGTACTCTATCTGGTATTACCCAAGAAGAAATGACTATTTTTTGCGACTTTATTTGCTGTTGTAAATATTTGTGGATAGAAAAAGAAACAGAAATGAAAAGACTGAATATGTTAGTTGGGTAAGAAAAACATACAAACTTTTATTTTGTTAAACAGTTGATTATGAAGTGGTTATAGGATGCTGTTTTTACTCGTAGAAGATCGATCCGAAACACACCGAGAAACACTTCGTTGGTCGTAGAGAAACGAACCGTTTCTCTACGACCAATAATTTGATTTTTTATAAGAATTTACAAAAATAAGGCGGAAGAAGGGGGAATGCTTTCTTTGTTGTAAGTAAAATTTGTTTCTTTATGTTATTCGTCATCTCCTTCACTTTCATCGATAGGCAGAATTTTCTGACTTTCTTCATGTGGCAATTGTTCCACTTGCCGGAGTTTTCTTTCGATGGCACGGGTACGTTTTCCCATTACCTCTTCCAGCTGATCACCGGCATTTTGCAGATTCTTTTGTACTTTTTCAAGTAATCCGCCAAATTTACTGAATTCTGTTTTTACCGCTCCCAGCACAGTCCATACTTCTCCCGTTCTTTTTTGAATGGCAAGTGTGCGGAAGCCCATTTGCAGGCTGTTTAGAATGGCACCCAGAGTGGTTGGTCCTGTAATTACGATTTTGTATTCCTTTTGTAGCATCTCTACTAAGGCTGTACGACGTATAACCTCTGCGTAAATACTCTCGAAGGGCAGAAACAGGATAGCAAAGTCTGTTGTGTAAGGTGGGGCGACGTATTTATCATGAATGTCTTTTGCCATTTTTTTGATTGTATTCTCCAGTTGTTTCCCGGATGATTCTATCAGTACGGTATCTCCTGCTTCAAAGGCATCATAGTATTGCTCGTAGACATCTTTTGGAAATTTCGCATCAATAGGGAGATATACCGTACTGTTAGCATCATCTTTACCCGGTAGCTTGATGGCAAACTCCACGAATTCAGTTCCGCTTTTCTTCGTTTTGACATTGGCATCATATTGTTCGGGACTCATCATTTGTTCCAGTAATGCTCCCAATTGTACTTCACCGAAAGTGCCCCGCATTTTTACATTGCTCAGCACTTTTTTCAACCCTCCTACGTCTTGTGCCAGAGATTTCATTTCTCCCAATCCTTTCTGCACATTTTCAAGCTGTGACCGGACTATCTCAAAAGACTGCCCGATACGTTCGTTCAGTGTCTTTTGTAATTTTTCTTCTACCATGAGTCGCATGTCATCCAGACGCTTTTCTGTAGATTTTAGTAACATTTCCTGCTGACGTGCCATTGTATCAAACTTCTGTCTTTGCAGTTCTCCGGTGGTCATCATATTTTTGTGCAGTACATCCTGCACTTGTTGCATGCTTTGATTGAGGGCTTGCGTTATTTCCATGCGGAGTTCGCGTATGCTACGATTCAGCTCTTCACGGTTCTCCTGCATTTGCTGTCGCAAAGCAGTTTGCAGTTGCTCACTTTGCGCCTGCCCGTTATTTTTAGTCAGTATTAAAATGATGAGCCCAATCAGTAGTATGATAGTGACAATGAGTAAAATCAGTTCCATGAGTTAATACGTCAGTATTTCATTACCGGTTTCAGTTATCAGAATCATGTTTTCCCATTGTGCCGACGGCATTCCGTCGTCCGTACAGACAGTCCATCCGTCCGCATCGTCTATGAATACTTCGTATGTACCCATATTTATCATTGGTTCTATGGTAAATGTCATTCCTGGAACAATCATCATACCTGTACCCCGGCGGCCAAAGTGTTCCACATCCGGTTCCTCATGAAAATGCATGCCTACTCCATGTCCGCAAAGATCACGTACTACACTATATCCGTTTTTTTCGGCATGTTCTTGGATAGCGGCACCTACATCGCCCAGTCGTGCCCAGGGTTGTGCAGCAGCGATGCCTATTTCCATACATTCTTTGGTGACTTGTACCAGCCGTCGCATCTCCGGATTTACATCTCCAATCATAAACATACGTGAGGCATCTGAGAAATATCCTTTATAGATAGTTGAAACATCTACATTAACAATATCTCCACTACTCAGAATTTCATTTTTACTTGGTATACCGTGACATACTACTTCGTTGATGCTTGTACATACACTTTTGGGGAATCCTTCATAATTGAGTGGGGCAGGGATAGCACCGTGGCTCGTTGTGAAGTCATATACCATACGGTCGATTTCTTCTGTAGACATGCCTTCACGAATGTTCTCGGAAACATAATCCAGCAGTGCAGTATTGATTTTAGCACTTTCGCGTATACCTTCCAACTGTTCCGGTGTACGGAGTACCTTTCGTGGAGGGAGTTTTATGCCTTGTTTTCTGTATTTTTGAATTTTATCTTCTATCTCGTCCGGGTAATTAGAAGGGGTGAACCGGAAGCCCTTGATGAACTTTTTCATTGTTTCTGTATATTTTATCTTTCAGTCAATGGTACAAAGGTAGAGAATTAATATTAGTAATTAATTGCTTTCGGTTGGATAAATAACTATCTTTATTGATTGAAAGTGCTATGGGCAGGTATTGTATATTAAAAGTGGAGACTGATTTTTTGATTTTCTTTTCAGTTTAGAATAGGAGTTTGGGGGCATATGACGATTGAATTTATTAACAGGATTATATGAAAAAAATGTGATTAATCTTTTTCAATTATTTAATGATTTGTATATTGCGAGAGTTTAATATTATACAACACAAATAGTAAAGCAAGAAGAACATGAAATTACATGAATGCATTATGAGAACACGATTACTGGTTTCCTTTTGTTGTGTGCCCATTCTATCTGTTAGTGCAACTATATCGCAGTTGCCTACAAAGATGGAAGTCCTTCAGCAAATGGCTTTAGTGAACAACTATTACATGACCAACAATGCAATTTCCGCAGGAACTAACGATTGGGTAAAATCCGCTTATTTCACAGGGTGTATGGAGTTTTATAAGGTTTATCAGGATCAGAAGTTACTTGATTATATGACCTTATGGGCCGAAAAAAATAAGTGGGCGTTGGGAGTAAATGCCGACAAGCATGGTGCTGACGGGCAAGTGTGTGGACAAACTTACATTGATTTGTATCGGTTGGATAAAAATAAACAGGAGTATAAGATACAGGCTATTAAAGAGTGTGTGGATAATTTAATTACTAATCCGCAGGAATCTATTGACGATTGGTGGTGGGTAGATTCTTATTTTATGGCGATGCCTCTTTTCTCGAAACTGGGAGATTTGTATAAAGATAACGTTTATTTTGAACGGATGCATGCTATGCATACCTATTCAAAAACGCGTTGGAAACTTTATGATGAAACAGACCATATTTGGTTTCGTGATAGTACGCAGGTACCTGCCAAGAGCCTGAGTCCCAATAGGAAGAAAGTCTGTTGGTCTCGTGGAAATGGTTGGGCGGTTGCTGCTTGTGTTCGTGTCTTGAATGATCTGCCTGCCGACCATTCTTATAGAGTGGAGTATGTTCAGTTGCTGACCGAAATGGCAGCAGCTTTAAAAGCCTGTCAGCGTGAAGATGGCTTCTGGAATAGAAATCTGGCCGATCCGGAACATCTGGCAGGTCCGGAAACAAGCGGTACAGCCCTTTTTGTATATGGCTTATCTTGGGGAATAAATCACGGAGTACTCGATAGAGAGTTTTATCTGCCTGTGGTTCTCAAAGCGTGGAATGGAATGACTACGATTGCGGTTCATAAAAACGGACTTTTAGGATATGTTCAAGGACCAGGTTTCAAGCCGGAGTCAAACTATCCCTTAAATGCTGAATCGACCTGGGACTATGGAGTCGGAGCTTTCCTGTTGGCCGGAAGTGAAGTTGTAAAACTGGCCGAAGGTGAAATGCCGGAAGTAGGTGATTTACCGGAACCGCCTATCGAGGCAGTGAATATAAACGTGACGGCAAGTACTTATGAAACCGGTACGACAAATACTCCGGAAAAGACTTTGGATCGGGATTTCAATACACGTTGGTCGGCCGAAGGTGAACAATGGATTAAGTACGATTTACTATCAGAAGAAACAATAGCAACGGTTGATATTGCATTTTGGGATGGACATAAGCGTAAGTTTAACTTCTCAATAGAGCTTTCGACGGATGATGAAAACTGGACAGAAGTTTTTAATGGGCAATCCGGAGGAAATACGGATCGTTGGGAGACGTTTTACATAGGTCTTTGTAAAGCCCGCTATGTCAGAATAAGCGGAAAGGGAAATACTAAAAATAAATGGAACAGCATTTTAGAGACTCGTATTAATATCATAGACGTGCCAACGGATATCAATAGGATCGAAAATCAAACAGCTGTGACGATATACCCGAATCCGGCTTCGGATGTCTTGAATATTGAAGGTACTGATGATGGTGAGACGATTTGTATATACAATGCTTTGGGAGTCAAGGTTATAGAAACATGGAACCGGACAATTGATATATCTTCTTTTTCAACCGGGATTTATTTTGTGAAAGTTCAGAATGCGGTCTTTAAGGTTATCATACAATGATTTTGACATTTGCTATGTTGCGTATCATGTTGTGAACGCCTTAAAAACCGGTTCGATTTTCTGTATTTCCGATTCAAATCCAAACCAATAACCGGCTTGTCCTTCCTGATTTATTGGCAAGAAGCACAAACGCAGTGTTTCTTTGTATTCACCATAGAGGATTGTCCATGTTTCAGGAGGAACCTGCCGCTTGGTTTTGACTTTTTCAGCCGGAAGTTTCTTTAACGACATACCCGCCTCTATCCAGGCGATGCTTACTTGCGTCTGATAGTCAGTATAGTACTTTTTACAGAATTCATACAGAATCAATCCTCTTTTCTCCAGACTCAGTGGTTGGTCTATCAGCCCAATCTCTATCAGATGATTTAAAAGTTCGTGTAGAAATGTTTGGTTTTCCAGAATCAATTTTCGCGTGATAGACTGCCAGGCAGGAGTGTTATAGAAACCATCTAATAATCGTGAGAGGTAGCGGGCTGTTTGTAGCTCATCTACACTGATTTCCCTGGTTTGCAACACTTCGTAAGGTGGGAGTGGGGCATATTGAATCCCTAATTCTTCCGCTCTTCTCCGCATTTCTGTACCGGGAAGCAACTTTAACGATTCCAATTGTATTTCTCCTGCTCCATATTCGGCAAGGGTTCGTATGTCTTCGAATATTTCGGAGAGATGATACAGCGGTAGTCCGGCAATAAGATCGGCATGAGTCTCCATATTGGGCAGTGCACAGAGATATTTCAGTCCGTTCAGTGCATCGGATAAGCGTCCCATCCGTCGGCTTTGTTCGAGCACAGGCTCACGCAAACTCTGAATGCCGGCTTCCAGATGGAGCAAACCTTTGGGAAGCTTGGTAAGTTCTTGTTTCAGCTCTTCGGAGAGCAAGGCCGGGTGTATCTCAAGATGAAAGCAGATATCAGGAGAAAATTCGAGAAACAGATTGAGTAGTTCTTTGGCCCGTTTGTTATTGTAATTGAAGGTACGGTCAAGTACGCGAATGTTCTTGATACCATGTCGGTGGATCTCTTTTAAGCGTTCACGGATGACCTCTATAGAGAGTGTCCGTACCGGTTTTTCTCCACCGCTTACACAGAAGGCGCACGTGTTGAAGCAGCCTCGTGTTGTTTCAAGTTGTACAAATGGTTTACTCCAGTTGAAGAAGCGACTTTGTTCTGGCGAAATGAGATTGGCAAACTCCATGACGCGGGCAATTCCATTGTCGCGATAGCCTCCTTCTTTATCAAGGTAGCACAATCCGGCAATGGTATTCCAGTTTTCCGGTTGGTTCCAACACTCAAGCCACTGTGGGAATACCTCTTCACCTTCTCCACGAAACACACAACTGACAAATGGATTCTTGCGCAGAAACGCTTCGTTGTCTCCCAAAAACTCAGGTCCTCCCATAACTACACAACATTGCGGAAGCAACGCTTTAGCTCTTGAAACAATATGTAGTAACTGCTCGTGATTGAACAGCCAATTGGTGGCGGCAATGATATCCGGTTGGTGATAATAGATACTGTTTGCCACCATACCTGCATTTTCATTAATAGTAGCTGATACGATTTCCCATTCGATGGAGTTATCTGTTGCAATTTGAGCATGCAGTGCCGGTAACGCCAAAGAGGAGTGGGCATAAGAGCTATTTAAGTCGAGCCAAAGAATTTTCATGCAAGAATTTTAACGTTTATGGCCGCAAAGGTATAAAAAAGCAGGCTTTATTCACACATCGTTGATTAAAAACGCTATATTTGTCGTCATATATTAACTATAAGTCATAAGAATATGAGAAAATTAAACTATGCACGATTTATATTGTTATTAGTATTGACACTTGGTTTAAATGCTTGTGGTGGTGACGATGTTTACTACACAGATGATTATTTACGTAATAGTGATGAAAAGTTGTGTGGAAAAACATGGTCGGAAAATTATACAGAAGATAATATGAAGTGTGTCCATCAGCTGAAATTTACGAAAGATAGGAGCGGACAAGAGATATTCAACTATTATCGTGTCGGCGAATCACGTCCTGCACGTACTGAAAGTTATAATTTTGATTGGGAATGGATAGATCAGGAAATGGAAGGGTTGAAACTGGATCGTGGTGCCGGAGAGATTCACTATTTTGATAATGTCTGGGTACGTCAGAACTATCTTTCTGGTAAATTGGATGGTATAGAAGTGACATTTGTAAAAGAATAAAATAACGAATATGAAAATATTGAATCCTATAAAGTTGCTGTTGGTATTGACCATGCTGGCTGTTGGCTTTTCTTCTTGTGAAGAAGATGATGAAACCATTTATGATTATCTCATTGGGCGTACGTGGGTCGGTAGTTTAGGCTTTGCCGTAGGACCTTATGATGTAGAAAGTGGTGTCACTTTCAAAGGGAATGAATATGCCATAGATGAGCAATACTATTATGGAGATGGCGGAAGAGCTGCTACCCTGAACCTGCGTTGGTGGATAGATATGGGGACGTTATATCTGGATTATGGTCCGGATTATCCTCTGTTGGAAATCAGAGGAGTGTATATCACCGGACGTTTCCTTTATGGTGAGCTTTATGCAGATGGAAATTATGAGTTCAGCGTCACGTTGGAAGCAAACTAAAGTTATTATTTATTCTTTGGATAGCATGCTAATATCCAACTACTGATATAGTATTTTAACAGTGACTTAAAATGCATATTAACAGTGTGTTAAGTACGTACTTTTATACCCCAAAAGTACGTACTTTTTTATAGTCTGATTTTCAGTTGTTTTTAGGATGAAATTTATGGTATATGGTTATTGCTTTAGAAACAACTTTTTGAAATTAGGCGGATACGGCGTCTCAAACTCCATTAGTTCGTTTGTCACCGGATGATAGAAACAAAGTTTGAATGCATGCAGAGCCAATCGGCCAATAGGATTGGGAACACCTTCGCCACCATATCTTCCGTCACCGATAATGGGATGTCCCAAGTCTTGCATATGTACACGAATCTGATTCTTACGTCCTGTTTCCAGATCGAGTTCCATCAATGAGTATCCGTTGGCACGTTTGATGGTGTGATAATGTGTGATTGATTTGGAGCCACCATCATCGTATTGGCTGGAACTTACATACAATGTACGGTCTGTTAACCAGGAGGTTACTGTGCCGTGATCCTTCTCCATTTCGCCTTCCACAACTGCTACATAACGACGATCTGTAACAATATCATGCCAGTATTCGCGCAAAGTGTGCTGGGTCTTTTCGTCTTTAGCAAACATCATTATACCTGATGTATCGCGGTCCAGACGATGTACTACATATACGCGGTGGTGTTTGCCCGAGCGTTGTACATACTCATTCAGGATGGTATAGGCTGTACGTTCTTTCTGGCGTTCGGTGTTCACTGAAAGTAACCCTTCCTTTTTCTCTATTACAATGATAAAGGCATCTTCGTACACAATCTTCAGCAGGCGGTTATTGAATTCTTTCCGGCCTTTATCTTTGCTGATCTGTACCTTCATACCCGGCTTTAAAGCAAAGTCAAACTGAGTGGTTATTACATTGTCTACATAAACCACACGTTTGCTTAATAATGATTTCAGCTTTGTACGGCTGGCATCCGGCATTTTAGCAGCGAGGAATCCCATGAGGTCCATTGGTTCCTTCACTAAATAACCGGTATATTGTGCCCGGGCTTTCTCAGCCGGGGTTCTTTTAGGTCTTTTTTCTTTAGCCATTTTTTCTCTTTTATCTGAGTTCAAGCAATACTACATTTTCTACATGGTGCGTATGTGGGAACATATCGACCGGTTGCACGGCTGTCACCTTATATTTCACATCAAGCAGTTGTAAGTCGCGTGCCTGGGTGGCCGGATTACAACTGACATATACAATTCGTTTGGGTTCGGCAAACAAGATAACATCCACTACATCCTGATGCATTCCAGCACGGGGAGGGTCGGTTATAATTACATCCGGACGTCCGTATTCGTTGATGAAATCCTGCGTCAGCATATCTTTCATATCTCCTGCAAAGAACAGTGCATTATGGATGTCATTAATTTCTGCATTTACTTTTGCGTCTTCAATGGCTTCGGGCACATATTCGATACCGATTACTTGGCGAGCCTGACGTGATACGAAGTTAGCGATGGTTCCCGTACCCGTATAAAGGTCATAGACCAGTTCGTTTCCGGTCAATCCGGCAAAGTTACGGGCTATTTTATATAGATTGTATGCTTGCTCCGAGTTTGTCTGGTAGAATGATTTCGGTCCTACTTTGAAGCGCAGTCCTTCCATCTCTTCAAACATATGATCGTTGCCTTTGAATACGTGCACGTCCAGATCATTGATAGTATCGTTACACTTATTATTAATAATGTATAGGAGGGAAGTTATTTCGGGGAATGTATCTGCTACGTATTGCAACAGTTGCTTGAAAAGTTTCATTTCGCTCTCTTCTACAATCTTGCAGATGATAATTACCATCAATTCTCCTGTAGATGATGTGCGAACAATCATGTTGCGAAGCATACCTTCCTGAGAACGCAGGTTGATGAATGAGTAATTGTGTTCGTAGGCATAATCGCGTACTGCATTGCGGATACGATTGGATATATCATCCTGCAACCAGCATTTTTCTATTGCCAATACTTTATCAAATGCTCCGGGAATGTGGAAACCTACAGCATTCATCTGATCGTATTTCACATCCTGTTTTACTTCTTCGTTGGTGAGCCAGCGCTTGTTGGAGAAAGTGAACTCCAGTTTGTTCCGGTAGAATTCGGTTTTGGCAGAACCCAGGATAGGAGATACCTCCGGCAGTTCAATTTTACCAATACGTCTCAGATTATCTTCTACTTGTTTCTGTTTGAATTTTATTTGCTCTGCATAAGGCAACACTTGCCACTTGCAGCCACCGCATACACCATAGTGCTGGCAGAAAGGAACGGCACGTATCGGAGAGAGTTCGTGAAACTTCACTGCTTCTGCTTCGGCATATTTATTCTTTTTACGTTTGATTTGCAGGTCTACTACATCACCCGGTACTACGTAAGGAACAAAAATCACCAGGTCGTCTACTTTTGCTATGGCTTTTCCTTCGGCAGCCACATCCGTAATTGTTATCTTCTCCAGTAGGGGAAGCTCTTTTCTCTTTCTTGCCACTTTTACACCAGTCTAATAAATTATTTCGCAAAAATAGGCATTTTTTCGGGATTTATCTCTATCCTTTGAAATAATAAAGATTGCAATGTCGAAATTGCATTTTAGCAGAAACTTTTTTCGCTAAAAGTTTTTTGGTTTACGAAATATACTTAGATTTGCGAACAGAAAAACCCAATAGACAACTTTAAATACATATTATGGACAAAAAAAGAGTTTATACTTTTGGTAATGGCCAGGCAGAAGGCAAGGCCGACATGAAGAATTTATTAGGTGGCAAAGGTGCCAATCTTGCAGAAATGAACCTTATCGGGGTTCCTGTTCCTCCCGGATTTACTATCACAACAGACGTTTGTACCGAATATTATGAACTGGGACAAGATAAAGTCGTAGCTCTCCTGAAAAATGAAGTAGAAAAAGCAATTGAGAATATTGAAGTCTTGATGAAGTCGAAGTTCGGCGATATTGAGAACCCTTTGCTGGTTTCCGTTCGTTCCGGAGCACGTGCTTCTATGCCGGGTATGATGGATACGATTCTTAATCTGGGGTTGAATGACGAGGTAGTGGAAGGATTGACCCGTAAGACCGGGAATGCCCGTTTTGCATGGGATTCTTATCGCCGTTTTGTACAGATGTACGGTGATGTGGTGTTGGGTATGAAACCTGTGAACAAGGAAGACGTGGATCCGTTTGAAGCTATCATCGAAGACGTGAAACATGCAAAAGGAGTGAAGCTGGACAATGAACTTGAAGTGGCGGATCTTAAAGAACTTGTAAAACGTTTCAAAGCTGCTGTAAAAGAACAGACCGGAAAAGATTTCCCGACTTGTGCCTACGAACAACTTTGGGGTGCCGTATGTGCAGTATTTAATTCATGGATGAACGAACGTGCGATCCTTTACCGTAAGATGGAGGGAATTCCTGATGAATGGGGTACAGCTGTCAGTGTACAGGCTATGGTGTTCGGTAATATGGGTGAAACTTCTGCTACGGGTGTTTGCTTCTCACGTGATGCCGCTACCGGTGAAGATCTCTTCAATGGTGAGTATTTGATTAATGCACAGGGTGAAGACGTTGTAGCAGGTATTCGTACTCCGCAACAGATTACTAAGATTGGTTCTCAACGCTGGGCCGTACTGGCTGGTGTGACCGAAGATATTCGTGCTGCTAAATTCCCTTCAATGGAAGAGGCAATGCCCGAAATTTATAAGCAATTGGATGAATTGCAGACTAAACTGGAAAATCATTATCGCGATATGCAGGACATGGAGTTCACTGTACAGGAAGGTAAATTGTGGTTCCTGCAGACTCGTAACGGAAAACGTACCGGTGCGGCTATGGTGAAAATTGCTATGGACTTGCTCCATCAGGGAATGATTGACGAGAAAACAGCTTTGATGCGTGTTGAACCCAATAAACTGGATGAACTTCTTCACCCGGTATTCGATAAAAATGCTTTGAAACAAGCGAAAGTATTGACTCGTGGTTTGCCGGCTTCTCCGGGAGCTGCAACCGGACAGATCGTTTTCTTTGCTGATGATGCTGCCGAATGGGCTGCAGGGGGTAAGAAAGTGGTTATGGTACGTGTTGAGACTTCTCCTGAAGACCTTGCAGGTATGGCTGTGGCACAGGGTATCCTTACTGCACGTGGTGGTATGACTTCACATGCTGCTGTTGTGGCTCGTGGTATGGGTAAATGTTGCGTTTCAGGTGCAGGTGCATTAAATATTGACTATAAAGCACGCACGGTTGAAGTAGATGGTGTTTTGCTGAAAGAAGGTGATTACATTTCATTGAATGGTAGTACGGGTGAAGTTTATCAGGGTAAGGTAGAAACCAAAGCTGCTGAGCTTTCCGGTGACTTTGCCGAATTGATGGCATTGGCCGATAAATATACAAAACTTCAGGTGCGTACCAATGCCGATACTCCGCATGATGCGAGAGTAGCCCGTGATTTTGGTGCTGTTGGTATTGGGCTTTGCCGTACGGAGCATATGTTCTTTGAAGGAGAAAAGATTAAGGCAATGCGTGAAATGATTCTGGCAGAAGATGCCGAGGGACGTCGTAAGGCATTGGCTAAAATTCTTCCGTACCAGCAGGCTGACTTTAAGGGAATATTCAAGGCAATGGAAGGTTGTCCGGTGACTGTGCGTCTGCTTGATCCTCCTTTGCATGAGTTTGTACCGCATGATTTGAAAGGACAGCAGGAAATGGCAGATACAATGGGTGTAAGCCTGCAATATATTCAACAGCGTGTAGAATCACTTTGTGAGCACAATCCGATGTTGGGCCACCGTGGTTGCCGTTTGGGAAATACATATCCTGAAATTACTCAGATGCAGACACGTGCTATTCTGGGTGCTGCACTTGAATTGAAGAAAGAGGGGGTTGAGACTCATCCTGAAATCATGGTGCCTCTGACTGGTATCCTGTATGAGTTTAAGCAACAGGAAGACGTGATTCGTGCGGAAGCTGAAAAACTGTTTGCTGAAGTAGGTGATCGTATCGACTTCAAGGTAGGTACAATGATTGAAATTCCACGTGCTGCCCTGACTGCCGACCGTATCGCTTCTTCTGCCGAATTCTTCTCATTCGGTACAAATGACCTGACTCAGATGACCTTTGGTTATTCTCGTGATGATATCGCTTCCTTCCTTCCGGTCTATCTGGAAAAGAAGATTCTGAAAGTAGACCCATTCCAGGTACTCGATCAGAAGGGTGTAGGCCAATTGGTACGTATGGCAACAGAAAAAGGCCGTGCTGTTCGTCCGGACTTGAAATGTGGTATTTGCGGTGAACATGGTGGTGAACCATCTTCTGTGAAATTCTGCCATAGAGTAGGATTGAACTATGTAAGCTGTTCTCCGTTCAGAGTACCCATTGCAAGACTTGCAGCGGCTCAGGCAGCGATAGAAGATTGATAATTAGTACTGTATATTAATTTTAAGAGAGGGAAGCCATTCAAAAAGGTTTCCCTCTTTTATTTGCCTTGTTTGGGTATTTTATAAAAAACTAACTAAAAAATTGTATAATAAGAACTCTTGTTATACCTTTGCGCCCCGAAATAAATAGACACCGGATGCTTGCCTATTTTATGTTTAATTTAAAATAAAAAGAAAAATGAAAAAACTATTAGTATTTTTGTTTGTTGTGGTTGCAACTTTGTCTGTGAATGCGCAGGATATTTACATGGGTGGTACATTCAATTTATGGCGTAATACTGATGCCAATAGAACAAACTTTACAATAGCTCCGGAAGTAGGCTATAACCTCAGCGAGAAATGGGCGGTAGGTGTAACTTTTTCTTATGCTCATGACTATTTGAAGGGATTGAAGGCAAACAGTGTTGCTATTGCACCTTATGCTCGTTTTTCATATTATGAGAATAAGATTGTAAGACTATTTATTGACGGTGGTTTGGGATTTTCTACAAGCCGTGTGAAAGATGCTGATGATGCAATTAACGGTTATGAAATCGGATTACAACCGGGTATCGCTCTTAAACTGAATAAAAGTTTTAGCCTTGTTGCTAAATGTGGCTTTGTTGGTTTCAGAGATGATTATACAGTAAAAGAAGATGGCTTCGGCATCAGCTTACGTAGTGAAGATCTGAGTTTTGGTTTCCACTATGAATTTTAATAAACCGATTTTGAAAATTTAGAGCGAAGATTCTTTATTTTCTAATAAAAATAGGGAAGGGAGTTCCGGTAAATAGGGAATTCCCTTTTTTAGTATGTAATATCTATTTGTTTTGTATTTGTTGACTTAATATTTGTTTTGTGTGTAATTAGATTATACATTTGTATATTGTTGTTAGACACAGAGACTTAAATGGCTTTTTATTAATTAAAACACTAAAATCATGAAGAAAAGTATTTTGTTAGTGATGTTTGCTTTATTATCGGTAGCAGGTTTCTCACAGGTTTCATGGAATGCTAAAGTCGGTATGAATATTAGCAACTTTACAGGTGATCTGGATGTGAGTGCAAAAGTTGGTGTTAAATTAGGGGTAGGAATGGAATATGCCTTTAATGATACATGGTTATTACAACCTTCCTTATTCTTATCCCAGAAGGGGGCTAAGTTTAGTGCAACTGTTTCTGGCGATGAAGCTGATGTGAAATTCAACGCTATGTATTTTGAATTACCAATTATGATGGCAGCACGTTTTAATGTGGCTAATAATACAAATATTGTGGTAAGTGCCGGTCCGTATATGGCTTATGGAGTAGGAGGGAAAACCAGAACAAAAATGAGGATTGGAGGAGCGAAGACAGATATAAAAGAAAACACTTTTGGCAGTGATGCTTTTGATCGTTTTGATGCAGGCTTAGGAGTTGGTGTTGCGGCTGAGTTTGGTCGGATTATAGTAGGACTCGACGGGCAGTTTGGTTTGGTGAAGTTGATGGATATGAACATTGACTCCAATCCAAAAAATATAAACTGTGCTATTACTTTAGGATATAAATTTTAAGATAACCCCTGACTGTTTTTATTAATAAACAAAGCTCCCACCTTATTCATCAAGAATGAAGTGGGAGTTTTTTTATAGAATGACTATGCTCTCTTAATCAGCCAGTCTTTTCAGTTTCTTGAAATGCTCTATTACCGCCAGATAATCACGGTCACAACAGGCATCAAATTTATTCCATACATCTCCCAATACTACAGCACCACCGAAGCCGAAATCTTTTATTTCCGGTAAATTATCTTCGTTGATGCCTCCAAGGGCCATGACTTTACAGTCTATAATTTTATCTTTTTGTGCCTGGCGAAGTTCTTCGGCAGTGTATGTAGAGTAATAATTGACTTTTGAAATACTGTCGTAGATAGGGCTCATGAACACATAGTCGTAAAAATGCTTTTTATTTTTTACTTCTTCTACTGAATGACATGAACAACTTACGTGTCCGGCGTAATCATGTGGTTCTTTAGGGTTACGACTATTCAAATGAATTCCCATCAGATTGAATTCTTCTTTCAGATAGAAATGTTCATGTGTTACTATACGATTGTGATATCTTTCCGGTATGAGTGTCAAAAGACGTTCTGAATACATAGCGGGAGTTTCCGGTTTTCTAAGATGTAGAATATCCAGACCCTCTTCAAAAAGAGCAGTAATTATTTTATCCTCTTCAATGAAGAAGGTGGGGGTGGTAACTACAATAAGCTTCATTTTTTATGTTAAACAGTTTGTTTAGCAAAGTTAGTAATTAACTATTTGCGAGACCAACGTTTATAGTGAAAATATGTTAGATTGCCATGTCCGCAAGTCAATTGTCCATAGTTTACCGGCTAAAACCTCTCCAAAACCACAGATTATCTTTAAAACTTCGGTTGCCTCTACACTTCCGGTAATGGCAGGTGTGACGCCTATTACTCCTTTAGGTGGAGGAGGCATACGTAGCATCTCTTCTTCGTTGGGGTATAAATCCCGGTATGTCTTTTTGGTCTTGCCGTAGTTGAATACAGATACCTGACCTTCAAAGCCGCAGATGGCTCCGTAGACATAGGGCTTGCCTTGTTCTGCACAGACATCATTGATCAGATATCGTGTAGTAAAGTTGTCGCAACCGTCCACAACAATATCATAGGCACTGATAAGGTCTTTAGCATTTTCTTTGCTCAATCGGCCCGGGCAAGAGTTTACTATAATTTCACTATTGAGTGCTGTAAGGCGCATGGCGGCACATACTGCTTTAAAATCGCCTAATTCATCTTCTGTGTATAATACTTGCCGTTGCAGATTGCTGATACTTACTTCATCGTCATCTACGAGTCCCAGTGTACCGACTCCTGCTCCTGCTAAATAAAGGGCGATAGGAGAACCGAGTCCTCCCACACCGACTATCAGAACTTTAGCGGCTTTTAGCTTGGCTTGTCCTTCTTTTCCAATTTCCGGAAGAATTATTTGTCTGTTGTAACGCATGAATATATTTACGATTAGACAATTTACGATTTACGATTGAAATTACTTGGGTTTACATGAATATATTTACGATTGGACGATTTACAATTTACGATTGAAGTTAGTCCTCCCACTTATATATATCCAATATAGAAAATCATTTTTCAATCGTAAATCGTAAATTGTCCAATCGTAAATATATTAAATCCTCATTGTTGTTTATAATCAAAAGTCTGATCCCAGTCTTTCCATATCGGTTCGCGTCCCAGCTTTTTCAGGGCTTTTTCTACCTCTGTGGCTTTGCGCTCATCACTGACATGAAATTGCTCGAGCGTTTGTGGATAGCTGTAATATCCGCCCGGCTCTGTTTTGCTTTCGGCGCTCATAGTAGTTACACCTAATGTTGCCATATTATTACGGATTTCCGCACTCTCACGGGTGGAGTAGGAGATATCTACATCGTGATCGAAGATGCGCATGGCAAAGGTGAGTTGTGCCAATTCACGGTCGTTCATGACAACGTTTGGTTGAAAACCACCATTTTCGGAAGGGCGCATACGTGGGAAGTTTACACTATATTTGGTTTTCCAGTAATGCTTTTGCAGATAGCGCAGGTGGTATGCCATCATTGTCACGTCGGTACGCCATTCTTCCAGACCTATAAGTACACCCATGCCTATTTTGTGAACACCTGCCTGTCCCATGCGGTCGAAACCATTAACGCGCCATTCAAATTTAGACTTCATGCCACGGGGATGGTAGGTTTTATAGTTCGCTTTGTTGTAGGTTTCCTGAAAGCAAATAACGCCATTCAGACCATGATGGGTCAGTTCTTCATATTCCTCTGCCTTTAGTGGCATAACTTCTATTTGCAAATTACTGAAATAGGGTTTTGCCAGATCGAGTGCCCGTGCTATATACGGTACTCCTGCGGCAGCCGGGTTTTCTCCTGTCACTAATAGCAGGTTTTCGAAAGGAGCCAGTTTTTTGATGGCTTTGTACTCATTTACCATCTCTTCTTCTGTTAATATAGTACGCTTCATCGGGTTGCTGATGTGGAAACCACAATAGACGCATGAGTTGGTACATGAGTTGGTAAGATAGAGAGGCACGAACATGGAAATTGTCTTTCCGAAACGCTCCATTGTATATTTTTGGCTAAGCCGTGCCATGACCTCAAGATAAGGGGCTGCGGCTGGTGAGATTAATGCCATGAAGTCATTAACGTCACAATGTTCTTTTCCTAATGCCCGACGTACATCGGCATCTGTCTTGGAATAGATGGCTTTCGTCGTCTCCTCCCAGGATATTTTATCTAATTCATCTGAAAACATTTTATTTTTTTCTTTTTGTAGTCTGATTTATTTTCTTCAGTGTATTACGAATTGTTGTTGTTACTCCTTTTGAAAAGAATTCTGTTTCAACACTTTCGAGAATGATACGTAATTCACCTAACAGTTCCGGCTCTTTCTGGCAGAGCCGGTAAGCGGTCTTGATGCACAAAGCTTGTACTCCGATACTTTCAGCGGGCGAGAACATACGGTCGAAACAGAAATTCAGCAGAGGAACAGATATAGGTTCCTGTACCGGAAGATTGAAGAGAATGGAAAGAAGCAGGCGTTTTGAACCGTCGTGTGTACAACTCAACAAGCGTCCTGTCAGTTCTTCCCGTAACGGGACAAACCAACCGGGATGAACCTCACTTAGCTTTTCGCAAACCCATAATGCACGCCATGAAACGAGGAGTTTATTGTCGAAGGTGAGTTTGTACATATCCGGTAATTCCTCCGGATGAAGGCTGAGAGATTTTACCATTGATTCAATGTTCAATTCAGAAATATGCACCAACAGGGCATTACGAAACTCGTCGATTCTTTCCATATCTGTTTATTCTTCTTTCTTTGTGTTTTTGAGTTCACGACTCAGACGCATGGCACAGAAGTTAGGACCGCACATCGTACAATATTCTCCGTCTGTATGCCGTCCGGCATGGAAATAGGAGAAAGCACGTTCGGGGTCAAGTGAAAGGTCGAACTGGTCTTTCCAACGGAATTCATAACGGGCTTTACTTAGTGCATTATCACGTACTTGTGCACCGGGATGTCCTTTTGCAAGATCGGCTGCATGAGCAGCAATTTTGTAAGTGATCACTCCCACACGTACGTCTTCTTTGTCGGGCAGAGCAAGATGTTCTTTCGGAGTGACATAGCAGAGCATTGCTGTGCCCAACCAACCAATCTGTGCAGCACCAATAGCCGATGTGATATGGTCATATCCGGGAGCGATGTCTGTAACCAACGGACCGAGGGTATAGAAAGGAGCATTGTGACATTTTTCTATCTGACGTTCCATGTTTTCTTTGATTTTGTGCATAGGTACATGTCCGGGCCCTTCAATGAATGCCTGCACATTCTTTTCCCAGGCACGCACTACAAGCTCTCCCATGGTGTCGAGCTCGGCAAATTGTGCTTCATCATTAGCATCGTGGATAGAACCGGGGCGAAGGCCGTCTCCCAATGAAACGGCTACATCATATTGTGCTAAAATATCACAGATGTCATCAAAATGCTCGTAGAGGAAACTTTCACGGTCATGTACAAGGCACCATTTACTCATAATACTTCCCCCACGGCTTACAATTCCACAAAGACGTTTTTCTGCCAGATGTACATTGTGGCGGCGAATTCCTGCATGGATGGTAAAATAGTCTACACCCTGTTCGCATTGTTCGATCAAAGTATCGCGGTAAAGTTCCCAGGTAAGGTCTTCTACTTTCCCATTTACTTTCTCCAGAGCCTGATAGATGGGGACAGTACCTACCGGTACCGGGCAATTACGAATGATCCACTCGCGTGTTTCATGGATATTTTCTCCTGTTGAGAGATCCATAAGTGTGTCGCCGCCCCATTTGCAGCTCCATACGGCTTTTTCCACTTCTTCGTCAATACCGGAGGTTGTGGCAGAGTTTCCGATATTCGTATTGATTTTCACCAGGAAGTTACGTCCGATAATCATAGGTTCTGCTTCCGGGTGATTAATATTAGCAGGTAATACAGCACGTCCTTCGGCTATTTCCTGACGGACAAATTCAGGAGTGATGTATGTTTCTATACCCAATTCTTCGCAGTTCATATTTTCACGGATAGCTACGTATTCCATCTCCGGAGTGATGATACCACGTTTGGCATATGCCATTTGAGTGATGTGTTCACCTTTCTTTGCCCGGTAGGGTAGAGCGATATGTTCAAAGCGCAGATGATCTAATCCTTTGTCATCCCGGCGCATACGGCCATACTCAGAAGTAATTTCGGGTAATTGCTCTACGTCGTTCCGTTTCAGAATCCATGCTTCACGTAAGCGTGGTAAGCCTTTTTTCAGGTCGATAGATACATTGGTATCACTGAAAGGCCCACTGGTGTCGTATACATAAACTTTTGGATTGGGTGTTATAATTTTCTCGTCACCATCGAAAGTTGTGCTTGGCACTTGTTCTACTCTGCGCATAGCTACCCGTATTTCGGGGAATAATTTGCCGGGCATATACACTTTCTCAGAGCGTGGGAATTTTATTTTTTGTTCCATATGATTAGTTGTTAAATTACAGTGCGTCTATGTCGCAGCTATTTATTGTATGTTTAGAAATGCTGTAAGAGGAGAGCTTGCTTCTGCTATGAGGTTATCCGCTTGCATACCTAAACCAGCTTCATAAGCCATACGTCCGGCTTCTACTGCCATCTTGAATGCTTTGGCCATTTCTAACGGATCACTTGCTACCGCAATGGCTGTATTGACCAGACAGGCAGATGCACCTAACTCCATGGCTTCTGCCGCATGGCTTGGAGCACCGATACCGGCATCTACTACTACAGGGATATTGGCCTGTTCGATGATAATTTTCAGGAATTCTTTCGTTTGCAATCCCTTGTTTGTTCCGATAGGAGCACCCAGCGGCATTACTGTTGCAGCACCGGCTTCTTCCAGTTGTTTACAAAGCACAGGGTCGGCCTGGCAATAGGGGAGTACAACAAAGCCTAATTTCACTAATTCTTCAGTAGCCTTCAGGGTTTCTACGGAATCGGGAAGGAGATAACGTGGGTCGGGATGAATTTCGAGTTTCAGCCAGTTTGTACCGAATGCTTCACGTGCCATTTGTGCGGCAAATATAGCCTCTTCGGCATTTCTTACTCCTGACGTATTGGGCAATAACTGAATATGCGGATGGATGATATGTTTCAGCATGTCATCTTCTTTGTTATCCATATCAATACGTTTCATAGCTACTGTCACCATTTCAGTGCCCGATGCCAGAAGAGATTGTTCCATCAGTTCATTAGAGTTGAATTTGCCTGTTCCTAAGAAAAGACGGGAGTTGAACTCACGTCCCGCAATAATAAGTTTTTCCATATCTGTGATTTGTGAATTATAATTTATGAATTATCGAGAGGAATCTTTTTTAGAAGTTAATTGATAGAATACGGTTGGTTTCCTCTATCGGATTTTCTGCCCGCAAGATGGTACCGGAAAGGGCGATAGCATTTACTCCGGTTTTCATAATGTCGGGGATATCTTCGAAAGTAATTCCTCCGATGGCAACTACCGGCAGCGTGATATCTTCTTTTTCCATCTGTGAAAGAATGGATGTGTATCCTTCCAGCCCTAACACAGGACTCAGATTCTTTTTAGTTGTAGTAAAGCGGAAGGGACCTATCCCTACATAATCAACTCCTGCCTCATATAGCATTTTTACATCTTCGAAGGTATTAGCTGTTCCTCCGATGATGAATTGCTCTCCCATTCGTTGACGGGCTTCTGCTACCGGCATATCCATTTTACCCAGATGTACTCCGTCTACTTCTAACTTAATTGCCAGTTCTACATGGTCATCCAATATTAGGATGGACTCGTATTCCCGGCACATTTGTTGCAATTGCAGGGCAACGGCTTCTACCTCTTCAAGCGGGGCCTCTTTCATTCGTAGTTGTATCCATTTGCATCCGCCTTCGAGTGCCATACGTGCCGAGTCCAGATACGAATACTTTTCTGTCTGGTGGGTAATAAATTGTAGATTGATCATTTTTTATCCTCCGCAAGCTGCTTTAATAATAACCAGATTGTCACTCTCATGCAGTACAAATTTATCCCACTCTGTGCGTGGAATCATTTTATTGTTTACCGCGATGGCAATGCCTTGCGAAGGAAGTTCCAACTGTTCGGTCAGTTGGGTGATGGTAGAAGCATCGGTGATTTTTACTTCTTTGTTGTTAACTTGTACTTTCATTGCTACAGAATTAAAATTATAATGAAAGTAAATACAAAGAGAGTGCTAATGGTGGAGGCGATAAAAGTAACACAATCCCTACGTCAGTGCTAACTGCATCAGGTTCCAGGGTATAATCTCAGCCCCTTATAGGGCACCCCTTTGTTTTTACAGGGGCAAAGTAAATGAAAAAGATGCAGAAAAACGGCAAAACGGAGGATTATTTTTAATGGATGTATAAAAAAGATTCATCCGGCAAATGTGTGATTTGTTAATATTGTTAATGCTGTTTTTAACGCTTTGGATATGCCATTCTATATTGTACACTTTTATCATATAATAGTGTACAATATAGAATGGCAAAAGTGTACAATTCATATTCGGATAAGTGTACACTCTTGTCTGTCTTTATATAAGAGTATCTTATTTCTTGAAAATCAGCTGGTTATATAAGGGCGAATATTCATATTTCATCTCACATCTCTTCTTTCAGAAAACTTGTAGTTACTTTTTTGATAACTTCGCGTTTGTAGGCTGAATCTAAAAAAAAGACTGTCACTCAATATCGAGTGACAGTCTTTTTTACAATGTTGAGGGGTTTATTACATTCGTTTGTCAACTACTTCCCAATCTATAATGTCCCAAAGGGCATTTACATGATCTGCACGACGGTTCTGATAATCCAGATAGTAGGAATGTTCCCACACGTCAAAGCCTAAAATCGGTTTCAGTCCGGCACGTACCGGGTTGCTTCCGTTGACTTCTTTAGTGATGTGCAGTTTGCCATTTTTGTCTACTGACAACCAGGCCCAACCTGAACCGAACAATCCAACTGCAGCTGCATTGAATTCTTTCTTAAAGTTTTCAAAGCTACCAAAGTCACGTTTGATGGCTTCTGCCAATTTACCGGAAGGTTCTTTCTTTGAAGGCTTTCCTGCAAATTGTAAAAAGTAGAGTGTATGATTCAGTACCTGTCCGGCATTATTGAAAATGGCACCACCCGGCGCTTTTGCTACGATCTCTTCTACGGTCTTACCTTCGAACTCGGTTCCCGGAACAAGGCTATTGAGATTATTTACGTAGGTTTGCAGATGTTTACCATAATGAAAATCTATAGTTTGCTGACTGATTACAGGTTCCAGCGCATTATTAGCGTACGGAAGTTTAGGCATCTCGTAAGTCATGGTTATAAATATTAAAGACATTAATAATGTATTCATAATGTTTGGTTATTAACTATACACTATTAACATACGAAAACCCATAAATGTTTATAGAGACAATCAAAAATCTATCTGTTTGTTCTATTTAATTATTATTTGTTCCGTTATCTCCGGATTTCCCTTTGCTGTTTTTCGTATCCATCGTCCGGCCTGATCGTATTCATAATACATGTTACTATCTATCTGGTTCCCAAATTCATCATACGCGAAATACTGTGAGCAGACTCTTTTTTCGTTGCTTACCAGTATTTGTGTAGAAATGATTTTTACCAGATAACCGTATTTATCATATTCATATACATCTGTCTGTGAACTGATTTGTGCCGGTAACGGATTTTTAGGGAGTGGCAATACATATTGTGATTTTATTTCATTTCCTTTACTGTCATATTGATGCACTGTGGACGAAAGCATGACATCTTTATTATACTCCTTTTCTTCTATTAGTTTTCCCTGACGATTGTAGCTGCTCAATACCAGTCTGCCATCGGTATATTTCAGTGAATCACTCTGAATTGTTCCATCGGCATCAAATGTTCTTGTTCTCTTATATATTTCCTTTTTTGTTTTGGTATTTATCTGTATTTCCTGTGTACATCTATCCTGTGCATCGTAAAAGAAAGAGGTATGGAATTGCAGGTTACCGGTGGTAATGTCTATACCCGCCGGCTTTCCGTTTTCCAGATAAGTATATACCTCTGTGGTATTTTTTCGCTTCTCTTCTGTTTTCGTCAGTATTCCTTTTTTATAATATTTGATCGAAGCAGGAGTAATCCATATCACCGAATCTTCGAACTGCTTGCACAAGTCCTGTGCTTTGTCGCGAAACTCTCTGTATTTATGCGTAGTCAGAAAATCTCGAACTAATCCCAGTTTACTGTTGCTATTCACTTCCGGTTTCATCAGTTCATAGTCCACACTGTCTTTTATGTATTCCAGTGCAGAGATATATTTGCGCTGGCCTTCTTCCAGATAAGATGCGTTCTCATAATCACTGATGCATTGTTTCTTAGATACCGGTGCTCCCGCTTGTTGTATCATGGAAAAGAGATAATCATCATATAAATCACGTACCTCCGGAGTGTATTTACGGCCGGACATTCCGTTGAAATAACGGTTCAAAGTTATATTATCGAAAAAGTTCTTGAAATTGGCATGAGTGGTTGCCCGTTTCACATTGTCGTATAAGAGTTGGTTATATTCGTTCATGAGTTTTACCAGATATTTGCCTTCCGGAAATTCATTAAAGTAATTCTCGTATTTGCCGGCGTTATTTTTCTCTTCACAATCTTTCATTAATGCATCTTCTCTCGTTATGTAGAAGAGATCCATCTGTGCCTGTGAAATGGGGTATTTGCTGCTTTTAGCTCCTTCTATTAATTGTTTACTTAATGTGAGTTTGTCTTGTGTTGTATTCAAGACTTCGGTTATCACTTTGTTGGTACGTTCCCGCAAAGGAGCAAAATCTATTTCGTTCTCGTTGCAGATAGCGGGCAGACTCCCTTTGACGGCTTTAGCGTAGGTAGGGTAGTAGTCGGCAGCACTTTTATTGTCCGGTTGGGTCCACAGGCGGCACATGATGTCCATTAGTTCTACTTCGGCTGCAAATGCCTGGATTGTTTTCTCATCCAGCTTTTCGCGGCCTTTTTGAAATTTCTCGGTTTCATTTTCACTTAGGAGTTTTAGGAGCTTCCCCACACGGTCTTGTTTCTGTGCCATGACTTGTAAGGCCCCTGTTGTCATACTTATGAGAAGAATGGCAACTAAAGAGATACTCTTTTTTATCATACCTGTTTTATTTGATGTTAAGTCACAAAAGTATATAAAATTACATATATTGTCAAATGAATGTTATAATTTTGCCGCTATGGAAAGAAACTATATCGAAGAATTGAACGAAAGCCAGCGTGCTGCGGTACTTTATAATGACGGACCATCACTTGTTATAGCCGGTGCTGGTTCCGGAAAAACCCGTGTGCTAACTTATAAAATAGCTTATTTACTCGAAAACGATTATAATCCCTGGAATATCCTTGCACTCACTTTTACTAACAAAGCGGCCCGGGAAATGAAAGAACGCATTGCCCGTCAGGTAGGTGAACAGCGCGCCCGTTATCTTTGGATGGGTACATTTCATTCTGTCTTTTCACGTATTCTCCGTGCCGAAGCACAGTCCATAGGGTTTACTTCGCAATTTACCATTTATGACTCGGCCGATAGCAAGAGCCTTTTGCGTTCTATCATTAAAGAAATGGGATTGGATGATAAGACCTATAAGCCCGGTGTGGTACAGGGACGCATTTCCAAAGCTAAAAACCATCTCGTGTTGCCTTCCGATTATGCTGCAAACAAAGAGGCATACATTGAAGATCAGGCAGCTAAGATGCCTGCCATTCGTGATATATATCGTCGTTATTGGGAGCGTTGCCGCCAGGCGGGAGCTATGGATTTTGATGATTTACTGGTATATACTTATATTCTCTTTCGTGATTTTCCTGAGGTGCGTGCGCGTTATAGTGAGCAGTTTCGCTATGTGCTGGTAGATGAGTATCAGGATACTAACTATGCACAACACAGTATTGTACTCCAATTGACAAAAGAGAATCAGCGGGTTTGTGTGGTTGGAGACGATGCTCAAAGTATATACTCTTTCCGGGGAGCGGATATTGATAATATTCTCTATTTCACCAAGATTTATCCTAATACGAAAGTTTTTAAGCTGGAGCAAAACTATCGTTCTACGCAAACCATTGTCTGTGCGGCCAACAGTCTGATTGCAAAGAATGAGCGGCAGATACCCAAAGAGGTCTTTTCCGAAAAGGAGAAAGGAGAGGCCATTGGGGTATTTCAGGCTTATAGCGATGTAGAGGAAGGAGATATTGTAGCCAATAAAATAGCGGAACTACGGCGTGAACACGCTTATGGATATTCTGAATTTGCTATTCTGTATCGTACAAATGCACAGAGCCGTGTTTTTGAAGAAGCACTACGGAAACGCAGTATGCCTTATAAAATCTATGGCGGACTTTCATTCTATCAACGGAAAGAAATTAAGGATGTAACTGCTTACTTCCGGTTGGTGGTGAATCCGAGTGATGAAGAAGCATTCAAACGTATTATTAATTATCCTGCCCGTGGTATTGGTGATACTACGGTGGGGAAGATAATAACCGCAGCTACTGATAATGGGGTCAGCCTTTGGACAGTTCTCTGTGAACCGTTGAGTTACGGACTGACAATTAATAAAGGTACGCATACAAAACTGCAAGGTTTTCGGGAACTGATAGAGGGCTTTATAACCGATCTGCCCGAAAAGAATGCATACGAGATAGGAACGGATATCATTCGTCAGTCCGGTATCATTAATGACGTTTGCCAGGATACTTCACCGGAAAATTTGAGCCGTAAGGAAAATATAGAAGAGTTGGTAAATGGTATGAATGATTTTTGCGCTTTGCGGCAGGAAGAGGGAAACCCTAACATTTCTCTGACTGATTTTCTTTCGGAAATAGCCTTGCTTACTGATCAGGATTCAGATAAAGCCGATGACGGAGAAAAAGTAACTTTAATGACGGTTCATTCGGCAAAGGGATTGGAGTTCAAAAATGTATTTGTTGTGGGATTGGAAGAGAATCTGTTTCCAAGTGGTATGGTAGGAGATTCTCCACGGGCATTGGAAGAAGAACGCCGTTTATTCTATGTAGCTATTACCCGTGCCGAGGAACATTGTTTCATCTCTTTCGCTAAAACCCGTTTTCGTTATGGAAAGATGGAGTTTGGAAGTCCCAGTCGCTTCTTACGTGATATTGATGTTCATTATTTGCAGCTACCACATGAGGATGGAGTCGGCCGTTCGGTAGATGAAGGTGCCGGACGTTTTCGCAGGGAGATTGAAGGAGGCTTTGCCCGTTCTGCTTCTCCTTCACGCGCTCCTTTCGGTACAAATATGTCAGACCGTGAGCGGCCGAAAGCACAGGTTATAGCTCCCACTGTGCCGAGAAATCTGAAAAAGGTTAGTGCGGTAAGTGGTAATAGCACTCCGTCGTCTGCTTCTTCCGCCTCGGCTTCTATAGCAGGAATACAGGCAGGACAGATGATAGAACACGAGCGTTTCGGCTTGGGAGAGGTTGTGAAAGTAGAAGGAGCAGGAGACAATGCAAAAGCAACGATTCGCTTTAAAAATGCAGGTGAAAAGCAACTATTACTGCGCTTTGCGCGTTTTAAAATAATAGGATGATTACAATAACCGCTTGCCGTATGTTCTGTGCGGGAAGCACCACAAAAAGAGTGAGCTATGAAACGATTAATTGCTTGGATGATTTTACCCGCTTTTCTGTTAAGCGGTTGTGCTACCGGACGAATGTCCGGTAATCCTGGAGCCGTTATGGCAGGAGCCTCTATTGGCGGTTCGGTAGGTAGTGCGATAGGTGGTCTTATCGGTGAAAATAATCATGGATGGAGAGGCGGGTATCGTGGCTCTGCTATTGGTACGATTGTAGGGACGGTTGCCGGTGCGGCTATTGGAAATGCGGTATCTACGCCTCGTCAGAAGGAAGATGAGTATGTAGAGGTGATTGAAAGAAAGAAGTCTGTATCTCAACGTCCGATAGCGGTAGCTAATTTGAAGATACGGAACATACGTTTTATTGATGACAATCGTAATCATGTGATTGATGCCGGTGAAAATAGCAAGGTTATTTTTGAGATAGTCAATGAAGGGCGCACTCCTGTTTATGATGTCGTACCTGCGGTGGAAGAGGTTACCGGAATGAAGCATATATTTATTTCCCCCTCTGTTTTGGTAGAACAGATTGCTCCGGGTGAAGGCATACGTTATACTGCTACGGTATCGGCCGGAGAGAAACTGAAAGATGGAGAAGTGGTACTGCGTGTAACCGTGGCTGCCGGAGATAATGCGGAGTGTGACTGGCAAGAGTTTTCTTTGCCAACACAGAAGAGAATAAGATGATATCGGGAAGTAGATTCTTTTACTTATAAAAGTACGTATTTAAGTATGACTTAATATGCATTTTAAGTCACACTTAAAATGCATAGTTTATACTAATAAAGTACGTACTTTTAATTAATAATGTGCCAATGTGTTAATTTGCCAATATGCCAATGCCTTTCGGCAACACAGCGCAGCCAGTTGGCACATTGGCATATTAACACATTGGCACATTATTCATCACCAACTATTGCCGGCATTTCCTGTTCCTATCAGAGCTTCTACTGTTTGCCTGTATAGATTTGCTCCTTCCGCTATGTTTTTGGCAGCATCATTTGTACCCATGCCATATGCAATAATAGGGGTTTTCCATACCATTCCGGCGTGAATAGCTCCCACCTGATAAGGTCTTAATAATTCGTCTACTGTAAAACGATTTCTTCCTCCACTACGATATGCATCGAATTCTGAGCCTGTGGTAGTTACTACCACGAGTGGTTTACCCGCCACAGCCGGTGTTTTGGCCAAATAGGTGAATACTTCATCTTGCCACTTCTTTAGTAACGAGGGGGCAGACATCCAGTAGAACGGGAACTGATAGATAATAGCGGCTGCATGTGAAATAATCTTGCTCCATTCATCTACATTGAAAGTTTGTAACTCATACAGATTGTAAACTGCTACTTCTTCAATATCCTTTACGGCATCCACTAATGCCTTGTTTGCCTGTGACTCTTTCATGTTGGGGTGCGCCAGAAGAATCACTACTTTCTTTAAATCTCTGTCCATAACGTTTTCTTAATTTTTAGTGAAGAATCAAATCATTTCGTAAAGGTAGAAAATATTAGAAAACATTCCGTATTTTTGCATCATTATTCTATCTTACTATCTACTAACTACTAAATTCTATATTCTGAAATGATAGACTTTACCCAATTTCCTTCTCCTTGCTACATCATGGAAGAAGAATTGTTGAGAAAGAATCTGAGTCTGATAAAACAGGTTGCCGACAAGGCAGGGGTGGAAATTATCCTTGCTTTTAAGTCATTTGCTATGTGGCGTTCATTTCCCATATTCCGTGAGTATATCGCACACTCTACGGCAAGTTCCGTTTACGAAGCCCGTTTAGCGCTTGAAGAGTTTGGTAGCAAAGCACATACGTATTCACCTGCTTACACCGAACAGGACTTTCCGGAAATTATGCGTTGCAGCAGTCATATCACATTTAATTCACTGGCGCAGTTTCAACGATTCTATCCAATGGTTTTGGCAGAAGGGAGTGGGATCTCCTGTGGTATTCGTATTAATCCCGAATATTCCGAAGTGGAAACAGAACTTTATAACCCTTGTGCCCCCGGTACCCGTTTTGGCATTACAGCCGATTTGTTGCCCGAAGTTCTTCCACAGGGTATTGAAGGTTTTCATTGTCATTGTCATTGCGAGTCGTCGTCTTTTGAGCTGGAACATACTTTACAGCACATTGAAGAGAAATTCTCCCATTGGTTTTCACAGATAAAGTGGTTGAATTTAGGAGGCGGACATTTGATGACTCGTAAAGGGTACGATACAGAGCACCTCATTCGTTTGCTTCAGGGATTAAAATCCCGTTATCCTCATCTTCAGATTATTCTTGAACCTGGTTCGGCATTTACCTGGCAAACCGGGGTATTGACTTCTGAGATTGTTGATATAGTGGAGAGCCGTGGCATTAAAACCGCCATTCTCAATGTCAGCTTTACCTGCCATATGCCCGATTGTCTTGAAATGCCTTACCAGCCAGCTGTGCGTGGAGCCGAAATGGGAGACAATGGTACATTTGTTTATCGTCTTGGGGGGAATTCCTGTCTGAGTGGTGATTATATGGGATTTTGGAGTTTTGATCATGAACTTCGGATGGGTGAACGGATTGTGTTTGAAGACATGATACATTATACAATGGTGAAAACAAATATGTTTAATGGGATTCATCACCCTTCTATTGCTTTGTGGACTGAAGGAGGGACAGCTGAAATATATAAACAGTTCTCTTATGAAGATTATCGTGACCGAATGAGTTGATAATCAAACTAATCTTTTTGCGGGTGTAGCAAAGTGACTATTTTCTTACTAAAAAAACAAGCAGAATGTTTGCATGTTTAGAGAAAATGTCTACCTTTGCAACCGCAAACGAAAATTGCGGAAATAGCTCAGTTGGTAGAGCATAACCTTGCCAAGGTTAGGGTCGCGAGTTCGAGTCTCGTTTTCCGCTCATCTTTGAAATATTGGAAATTCATTCTTTGCCCAGGTGGCGGAATTGGTAGACGCGCACGTTTCAGGTGCGTGTGTCGAGAGGCATGCAGGTTCGAGTCCTGTTCTGGGCACAAAGAAATGGATAAGTTCAAGTACTTTAATAAATTTGGAGAGGTGGCGGAATTGGTAGACGCGCTACTTTGAGGGGGTAGTGACAATTATGTCGTGGGAGTTCGAGTCTCCTTCTCTTCACAACTATTAAAGATATGCGGAAATAGCTCAGTTGGTAGAGCATAACCTTGCCAAGGTTAGGGTCGCGAGTTCGAGTCTCGTTTTCCGCTCATTGAAAAGAAGAAAGGCCCAGGTGGCGGAATTGGTAGACGCGCACGTTTCAGGTGCGTGTGTCGAGAGGCATGCAGGTTCGAGTCCTGTTCTGGGCACAGTCTTTCTGATAAACAATTGATGAGAGACTAAATTGCGGAAATAGCTCAGTTGGTAGAGCATAACCTTGCCAAGGTTAGGGTCGCGAGTTCGAGTCTCGTTTTCCGCTCAGAGTTAAAGAGAGTATTTCGGGTAAAACCGGGATACTCTCTTTTTTTGTTTACTTTTCTTTACCCCGAATCAGCATGTACCTTCTTTGCTTATTGAGCAATTATTCTGTTTATAGAAAGCAAAACTTTAATAAAACTTAAAAATAATACTTCTGTTTTAACCTTCTCATCTTTACAAACTCTAACCTTTAAACGGCGGAACTATTCAACGATAACATCTAATACAAGTCCATTGAATATAAGTAGGTATATAGGTTGCTTTCAGGTTCTTTCAATTTTTTGTGTATTACAACTAACATGCACAACAATGAAGATTAAGGCACAGTCCGGTAAAGTGGTGTTTACCGGACGTGTTCTTGACGAAGAGACCCGCGAACCGGTACCTTATGCTGCTGTTCAGATCTATGTATTGCCCGATAGTACGTTTATTACCGGAGGAGCTACTGGAGCTGACGGTCGTTTCTCTCTTTCTGCCACAGCCCGAAAAACAGTAAAAATATCCATTCATGTATCTTATGTCGGTTATACGGCAATAGACCGTACATTGAATTATAGTGACAGGAAGATCGGTGACATATGTCTGGCTCCCGATGGGTTTATGCTCGAAGAAACTGTTATTACGGGCAAGGCTCCGATGGCAGTTACAGAGAATGATACGACAGTATATAACTCTTCAGCTTTTCGTACACCTGAAGGTTCCATGCTCGAGGAACTTGTGAAGCAGTTGCCGGGAGGAGAGATTACTGCGGATGGTAAGCTGATGATCCAGGGAAAGGAAGTGAAAAAGATACTGGTGGATGGTAAGGAATTCTTTTCGGATGATCCACAGGCAGCATTGAAGAATCTTCCGGTGGAAATGGTGGAGAAGTTGAAAGCATACGAGCGGAAGTCTGATCTGGCACGTCTTACAGGAATTGATGATGGTGAGGAAGAGATGATTCTCGATCTCTCTGTGAAAAAGGATATGAAGAAGGGCTGGATGGATAATTTTCTTGGTGGTATGGGAAGTAAAGAACGTTATGAAGTGGCGAATACGATGAACCGTATTCGTGAGAACTCCCAGCTCACAGTGATTGCTAATTGGAACAATACAAATAATCAGGGCTTTTCGGAACTTCAGCAACAGTCATCCAATGCCACAGGAAATACCCGTGGCAGGGCAGGAATGGGGACTTCCCGTTCATTGGGATTTAACTTCAGCAAAGATTGGGGGAATGTTAAATTCAGATCAAATGTACAGTATTCCGGAACGGATCGTGAGGAGGAGAGTAAGACGGTGACCGATAATTTTATGAAAGCGGAAAAGTCCATAACCAACAGTACGAGCAGTAGCCGAAACAGAAATAACGGAGTGACGGGAAATGCCTACCTGGAATGGAAGATAGATACGGTAACCAATCTTATATTCCGTCCTACGTTTCGCTATTCAACAGCCGATCGCAGAGGAGCCAGTTATCAGAAAAGCTGGTCGGGAGAGGAAGAACTGAACGAAAAAGAGTCCTCTAACTGGTCGGAGAGTTCGCAATACAGTCTGGCGTTGATGTTGCAGGTGAACCGTAAACTGAATACGAAAGGGCGTAATGTTGCTTTGAAACTGGATTATGGTACAAATGCTTCTACATCAGATCGTTTGAATTATGCCACCACCCGTTATTTTAAAACCGGTACGGAGAAAATATTGAATCAGAAGATTGATAATAAGACGGATGGGGATAATTATCGTATTCAATTGGTATATGTAGAACCGTTACCTTGGGCACACTTTCTGCAACTTCGTTATAGTTATCAGCATCGTACATCGAACTCTGATCGTAAAGCTTATAACTGGAATAAGGAATTGGAAGATTTTACAGAAGATCCGGATACGCTGAATAGTAACTGTTTTGAGAATCAATATTCCAATCATCTCGTAAATCTTTCGGTCCGCACTACACAGAAAATGTATAACTATAACGTAGGGGTTGATCTTGAACCACAAAAGTCCGTTAGTGATAGTTATGTATTGGATGTATTGAAATACAGCCTTCCCCGAAGTGTACTCAATTTCTCACCGACCGTTAGTTTCCGGTATAAGTTTTCCAAACGTACGCGTTTGCAAATAACGTATCGTGGAAAGAGCCGCCAACCCTCTGTTCGTGATTTGCAACCTATTTCTGACCAAACCAATCCGTTGAATATCCGTATGGGTAATCCTTCGCTGAAACCTTCGTATACCAATACCTTCAATCTTAATTATAATTCTTATAATGTGAAGTATCAACGCAATATGGTGTTGCAACTTACCGCTGAGAATACGCTGAACAGCGTCACTAATCAGGTTACTTATGATAGTGAAACCGGTGGACGTACTACTATACCAGTCAACATGAACGGTAATTGGGAAGCACAGGGCTCTTTTTCACTGAGTACTCCTTTCAAGAATAAGAATTGGTTGGTACGTACGTATTCCCAACTTCGGTTTAGTAATAAAAACGGATATACTACACTTAATAAGGAAGAGCCGCAAAAGAGTTCTGTCCGCCATCTGACAGCGCGAGAGAGACTCAATCTCACTTATCGTACCAAGCAGATTGAGATTGGTGCCCGGGGGTCTGTTGTCTACAATAACTCATACAATAATGTGAAAAGTATTCGTACAGAAACCTTCGACTATCAGGCGGGAATGAATGTACAATGTTATCTTCCCTGGGGTTTTGAAGTGTATAGTGATGCTGTGTGGAATCTGCGTTCGGGATACGGGCAAAACGAGGGTAATGATTATCTGATGTGGAACGCACAACTCTCCAAATCTTTTTTCAAACGGAAACAGCTGTTGTTGCGATTCAAGATTTATGATATTCTGCAACAAGAGAACGCACTGACCCGTACTATCACAGCAACTTCCATACGGGACACTGAGTCCAACGTATTGGGGAGTTATTTCATATTCCATGTTATCGTGAGGATAAATAAGATGGGCGGTAAAGTGAAGCGTAAGTAACTCAGTCCTTTATTTTTCCGTTTCAGTCTCCAATATTCCGTTTCGTTATATCTCTTCCTTTTTTTCAGAAAACTAACTCGTACGTTTGCTCCCAAAATGTGTAATCAATGAATATGAAGGAGTTAATGTATCTTTTCCTCACTGTCACCTTTCTGGCTTCGTGTAGCACAGAGCAGAAAAGTAAAAAAGAGGAAGCTATGCCAGTGAGAGTGTTTTGTGCCGAACGGGCAGTTAGTGAACCGGACAGAGAATTTACTTTCCTGTCTCAACCGTTTAAGTCTACCGAGCTTTCTTTTCGTGTAGGTGGTCCTGTATTGAATTTTGATGTCAGGTCTGGTCAGTTTTTCCGTAAAGGAGAGGTGATCGCTTCTATTGACGACCGCGATTTTAAAGTACGTAAAGAGAAAGCGGAAGCTGTATATCAACAGGCAGAAGCAGAATATAAGCGAATCGCTGCATTGTATGAGAAAGAAAATATCTCAGCCAGTACTTATGAGAAAGCAAAAGCAGATTGTGCCATAGCCCGTGCCGCATACCAAACGGCAGCCAATGAATGGGAGGACACCCGTCTATATGCCCCTTTTGACGGATATATCCAGACGGTGAATATAGAGCGATATCAGGAGGTACGTGCTTCGCAACCTGTGGTCAGTTTTATAGATCTTTCACGTCTGAAAATAGAGGCTTATATCCCTGAAAATATGGCTGTTATTCTGCAAAAACAACTTGCTTTCTCCTCGGGTAGCGGGTTAAAGTTCCGCTTTGATGCATTGAAAGATAAAGTTTATACTACTACAGATGTAGAAGTATCTAAAAGTACTACCTCCAATAATCTTTCTTTTCTGCTAACAGCTGTTCTCGATAATCGGAATAATGAATTATTGGGTGGTATGAGTGGTACACTAACAATCACACTTCCTGGCGATTCAACAGTAGAAAAGGAATCCGTTTTTATTCCTCAATTGGCAGTGTGTCATCGCCCTACGACAGGAACTTTTGTGTGGAAACTGACAGAAGATAACCGGGTAAAGACTGTTCCTGTGAATATAGGGGATTTAAAGAATGATAACAAAATAGAGGTTGTATCAGGACTTTCTGTGGGTGATATAGTAGTATTGAGCGGACATGGGTTTCTTTCGGAGGACCGAGAGGTAAGCGTTATCAAATAAACAAAGAGGTATGAAAAAAATTGTAGCATTCTTTTTAAAGAATCGTGCTTTTGCAATGCTGATTTTGTTTTTGGTATTAGCGGGAGGGCTTTATTCGTATTTTAAAATGGGTAAACTGGAAGATGCACCATTTACTATTAAACAGGCACTTGTGACTACTGCTTATCCGGGTGCATCACCTCATGAGGTACAGATACAGGTAACCGATGTACTTGAAGAGGCTATTCAGTCGTTGGGCGAATTATACTATCTGAAAACGGATAACCGTGCCGGATTATCAAAAATTACCGTATATGTCAAGAAAGAAATTCGTGCAGATGAGATGCAACAGTTGTGGGATAAGCTTCGTCGTAAAGTGAATGATGTACAATCCAAGCTTCCTGCGGGTGCCGCTACTTCGGTCGTGAACGATGACTTTGGAGATGTTCTTGGAGTATTTTATGGCTTGTATGGCGAAGAGCATTCGTATCGCGAACTGGAAAATCAGGCTAAAAACATAAAAAACGAACTGCTTAAAATTAAAAATGTAGCTAAGGTAGAAGTTTTTGGTATTCAAAATCCTGTAATCGAGGTGTTGGTACAGCCTTCATTAATGGCTCAGACGGGCATAACAACAGCGGATATAATCCGTGCGTTCGATAAACAAAACAAGGTTGTGGATGCAGGGGCTGTTGAGAATGGGAATAATCGCCTTCGTATTGAAGCACGTGGTAGTTTCACTAATTTAGCAGAGATTGAAAATATGACAATAATCTCCGGAACCGGAGAATACTTCCGGTTGAAGGAGGTGGCAAATGTCAGTGAAGAATATATGCGTCCGGCGCGTAATCTGATGAAGATTAATAATACGCCTGCCCTGGGTATTGCTATTTCTACCGTGGCGGATGGAAATGTGGTCGATATGGCTGCTCTCGTCAAGAAGACAGTGGAACGCATCAACACAGAGATGCCTGACGGATATAAACTGACACCAATCTATGATCAAGGCTATGAATCTGCCGTTGCTAATGATGGTTTCATTCTGAATCTGATTATTTCTGTTATTACGGTGGTGGCAGTGTTGCTTTTCTTTATTGGTTTCAAGAATGGGGTACTGATAGGGAGCGGACTGGTGTTTTCCATTTTTGCAACCCTCATTTATATGCATGCTAATGGTATCGCCCTGCAACGTATGTCTCTTGCAGCTATTATCATTGCAATGGGAATGCTTGTAGATAATGCCATTGTAGTATTTGATTCGGCGTTGATGAATATGGAACGGGGAATGCGGAAACGAAATGCCATTATGAAAGCGATATCCGATACGGCCATACCTTTGCTTGCTGCTACGGTGATTGCCATTCTGACATTTATGCCGGTTTATCTTTCTCCTGATATTACGGGAGAACTGCTTTCGTCTCTTTTCATTGTAATAGCAGTATCATTGTTGTTTAGTTGGGTATTTGCCATTACGCAAAACGCGCTTTTTATCGAACAGTTTGTGAGACGCCCTCGTCCCGAAGAACTGAAAAGCGAGCTTTATCAGGGTAAAGTGTACAATTGGTTCCGGAAGATGTTGGAATGTACCCTTCGGCGGAAGTATCTTCTGTTGGGAGTAATGGTCGGTTTGTTATTCCTTTCGGGGTGGGGATTTCAGTTTATTCCGAAACGATTTACGCCTCAACTTAATAAGCAATATTTTACGATTGATATGTGGATGCCCGAAGGGACGAAAATAGAGCAGATGGAAGCTGCTACTAAAGATATATCCGACTTCTTGGAAAGCTTTGAAACAACCCGGCAGGTATCTACATTTATCGGTCAAACCCCTCCGCGTTTTTATTTGGCTAATACGTCTTTTGGTCCTCAGCACAATTATGCACAGTGTATTGTTGAAGCACGTTCTCCGGAAGAGGCACGTGAGTTGCAGGCAGTACTTCGTGATACGGTAGGCAGGCAATTCCCGGAGGTCTTTATGAGAGTAAACCGTTTTGAACTGAGCACAGTGCCACAGGCATTGATAGAAGCCCGTTTCTGTGGCCCGGACGAAGCAATACTGGATTCATTGACAGAGTTGGCGCTTGGTGTGATGCGTCGTAATCCGAAAGTTGCGAATGCCCGTAATGAATGGGGAAATATGGCCATGATGGTGCAGACAGATTATGAACCGGTACAAGCGGGTCAGTTGAATATTGGTAAAGATAACATGATGGAGGCAACAAAAGCGATTGGGGATGGAGTGTCGGTTGGTATTTATCGTGACAATGAGAAAAAAGTACCGGTTTTGCTGAAGTCGGACATGTCCCGTGAAATGAACCTTGATCAATTGGGAGATCTTGCTGTATGGAACGGAATCCACTCGGCTCCATTGGCACAGGTAACCAAAGACATCCGTATCGGCTGGGAATATCCTTTGATACGTACCTACAACCGGCAACTCTCTATGGCGGCCATGTGTGACGTGCAACCGGGACATACCATGGCGGAAGTGCATGCTGAAATAAAAAACGAGATAGAGAAGATACAGCTTCCGGAAGGGTACACTTTCTTTTGGGATGCACAATACAAAACTCAGAAAGAAGGAATGGCTGCATTAACGAAGTTCTTTCCACTGGCATTATTGTTATTGATTCTTATTTTGGTAGCCCTGTTCCGCAACTATCGTCAGCCATTGATCACTTTCTTGATTTTGCCGCTTTCAGTAATAGGAGTCGTATTTGGTCAGCTGGTGACAGGGACGGAATTTGGCTTTTTCAGTATAGCAGGATGGTTGGGATTGTTGGGTATGATTATTAAAAATGTGATTGTATTGCTGGATGAGGTAAATATTCAGCTTCGTACCGGAGTAAAACCATATACAGCTATTATTGAATCTACCGTGTCACGTGTACGCCCGGTATTGATGGCAGCGGTAACGACCATACTGGGTATGGTGCCACTTCTTTTTGATGTAGTATTTGCAGGTATGGCTGCAGCTATTGTGTTCGGACTGACATTTGCTACATTACTTACTTTGTTTATTACTCCAGCGTTGTATGCTGTATTTTATAATGTAAAAAAGGAATTATGAATATAGAAAAGAAAGTGTTTCAGTTAATAATATCGGCAATGTTTTTTGTTGTTCCCGTTTATGGGCAGCATAGCGAGTTACTGAGTCAATATCGTAACCGTGCTTTGCAATATAATCAGGACATGAAAGCTGCCGAAAAGAATATTGCTTTAAGTAAAGAGTTGGAGAAATCTGCTAAAACAGAATATAAGCCAAAACTTTCTGCCGGAGCAAATTTCAATTATACAGGTAATCCGATGGAGCTTTCATTAGATTTACCTTCTCTGGATAATCCACTCCAATTTGAAGGGCGACACATGAAATATGGAGCTTCCGTTTCACTGGCTCAGCCGTTGTACACCGGAGGACGTATCCGCGAAGGAGTGAAAAAAGCAGAGGCAGAAAGTCGTCTGGCTCTTAATCAATCGGAGATGATAAAGTCTGATATTAGTTATGAAGCAGATTTGCGCTATTGGAGTACGGTGGCGCGTAATGAGATGGTAAAGGTTACCCGCCGGTTTACCGGCGCGGTAGAAGAATTAACCAAGGTGATACGTGAGCGGGTAGAAGTACAACTGGTAGATCGTAATGACTTGCTGATGGCAGAAGTTAAATTGAACGATGCCCGTTATCAGTTAATGCAGGCAGAGAATAACTACGAGGTGGCACGTATGTCGCTCAACTCTTTTATAGGAGTTGATTATGATTTAGTGATACCGATTGATACATTGGTATCTCCGATCCATGAGGTTGGTAGTTTGCCTGCCTATATGGACCAGGCAGGTAATAATCGGCCGGAATTACGTATGGCACAAGATAAGATTTCGATACAGGAATCAGCACATAAGCTCAATCAGTCGCAATTCCTGCCACAGTTCTATGTGGGGGTAGATGGTAGTTATAGTTCTCCGGGATATAATTTTAAAGCAGATCTTGATCCTAATTACGCTGTATATGCTAAAGTCAGTATTCCTTTATTTGAATGGGGAAAACGTCGTAATGAGAAACGTGCAGGAGAGTATCGGGTAGCTATTGCAAGAGAGAATTTTAGTAAGGTCAAAGATGTGGTGAGCCTTGAAGTGCAATCGGCTTATTATAATTATGTACAGGCTGTGGAGCGGGTGACACTCACAGAGAACTCTCTGACAAAAGCCCGGGAGAACGAAGCTATGGCCCTGGAACGTTATCGTGAAGGCAAGATGTCTGTTGATGGTGTATTGGATGCACAAATGTTTCATCAGACGGCACAAATGAATTTTGTACAGTCGCGCCTGACGGCTCAGATCAGTTATTCGGCATTTGTACGGGCATTGGGATTGTTATCAATATAAATGTTTATCTTTGTACTTATATAATTATTCCTGTGTTTTATGAGAACTTTTCATCCCCGATATGTCCGGTTATTGAATGTCCTGCTTTTCTCCGGGTTAGGATGTTTCTCGTATTTGCTGCTGGCACTTTATTCGGATTTACCTAAACGTGACGATCTGGATTTTACTTCATTGGGCTTTATCATTGGCGTAATGCTGGCTTTCAATGCAATGGGCTTCTGTATTATTCTGGTAGACTCATGGTTAAAGCGCGGATTTCTTTTCTTTGTTGAAAAGCGTAGAAGAGTATTACTGTATTATGTCGGATTGGGGATATTATTATTTCTTTTGAACTATCTGTTGTTCGTAGGTCTGAAGTGGATGGCGGATGTCGATCGCCTGTTTTATATTCGCTGGTCCGGTATACGGTTACTTTTACTTGTTTGGTTGGTAGAGATGGTGATTATCGGATTGACGGCAACTAATAATTTCTATCGGCATACCATTGTACTTTATAAGCGGAACAGAAGTTTGGAAGAAAGTTCTATCGAAGCACAGTATCAGGCTTTGCAAAGCCAGCTCAATCCACATTTTCTATTTAATAGCCTCAACACATTGATTTCTGAAATAGAGTATAATCCTCAAAATGCCGTACAGTTTACACAACACCTGTCCGATGTGTATCGTTATATTCTTCAATGCCAGCAGCAGCGCCTCACAACGTTGAGTGATGAGTTGGAGTTTTTTAATTCGTATATTTTTCTGCATCGTGTCCGTTTGGGCGATTGTATCTGTGTAGATTGTCGGTTGGATGAATCATTGTTGGAAAGTAAATTGCCTCCACTGACACTTCAACTACTTGCCGAGAATGTAATAAAGCATAATATGATTTCTATTCGTAATCCTATGGTTATTTCTATTACTTATTCAGAGGCAGAAGACCGGTTGGTGGTGTGCAATAGCCTTCGTCCTAAAAAGTCTGTACAGTCCTCAGGCATAGGATTGAGAAATTTATCTTCTCGTTATCGTCTTATATGTGGAAGAGAGATAACTATTGAACATACATCCGATTTATTTTTTGTTAAAATACCATTGTTGCATGAATAACCCTATTGTCCGGGCAGCTATAATTGAAGATGAAATACCTGCTGCCCGTTTACTGAACAGAATGCTGGCAGAACTTCGTCCGGAATGGGAGATACTCTTGTTGCCTGGCAATATTGAAGAGGCTGTGGAGTGGTTTGGTGAGAATCCACATCCCGATATTCTTTTTTTGGACATTCAGTTGATGGATGGTAACTCTTTTCTTTTTATAGAAAGAGCTTCTCCCCAAAGTATGATTGTGTTTACAACGGCTTTTGATACTTATGCCGTTCGTGCTTTCACTGTCAATAGCATCGATTATTTATTAAAGCCGATTCACCGGGAACGTTTAGCCGATACTTTGGATAAATTTGATACTTTACACAGTCGGTATCCTGAGAATGAATTTAGTTATCAGAATGAAATGCTGGAAGTGTTACGTACTCTTTCAAGTCCGGTGAAACGCTATCGTACCCGTTTTCTTATTTCAGTGGGCGAAAGACTGATAACACTTCCGGTGAGTGATGTGGCCTATTTCTATTCGGAGAACCGGGTGACATTTGCCGTTACCCGGCAAGGGAGGGAATATATCGTAGATTTCTCATTGGATAAATTGGGAGAACAATTGGATCCGGATAACTTTTTTCGTACTAACCGGCAGACGCTTGTAGAAATAAATGCTATCCGTAAAATAGAGCCTTATTTTCAAAACAAAGTAGTGGTAGAGGTCGTTCCCCCATTCAAAGACAAAATATTGGTAAGTAAGGAGAAGATAGCTTCATTTAAGGTTTGGCTCAATTATTGACTCTTGTTTCTACATTTATGATATAAAATTGAAAGCCTTTGCGACAACACTGCAAAGGCTTTTTTCTTTTTTCCGTTAGCTTTGCCGCTGTGATAAAGTTAATTGAGAATTAAAACTATTTTAGAGGATTGAATGATGAATTCTATTACACGAAAAACACCTGTGCTTTGGTTTGCTTTATGTTGTCTGGGAATGAGTGCACAGGCAGCTTCCGGGCTTACTCCCTGGGTCTTGAAAGCAGATTCTTTATTATTATCTTCCGGAACGACGTACCGATATACAGTAGATACTCCCGAGGGGGAGGGACTGGTTTCTACTTTACCTTCCGTTACTGAATTAGTAGAACTCTTTTCCAAGTCGGAAAAAGCTGTTTGCCGGGTGACGGATCTTCATGGTAATATCAAGGTAGATAGAACGCCCTTGGAAGGTGATCGTATGGAGTTAGTTTCTCCACAGGGAAAAGTCACCAGGCGGTGGATGATTGGAATAAGAAATGCTGCCCTTCCGGCACAATTGTTGTTACATCGCGAACAGGCTACAATAAACGCGCCGGGTAACATTGTTCTTGATTTCCGGGCCGGACAGCGAAGTCCGATGGTGAAGGTAGAAATCCGTGTCCCGGCAGGTATCGTCGTGACACTTGATAATACAACCGTGAACGTGATAGGACGTGGGGAGGTATTATTGCGTGATCTGCCTAAACAATCGATAGGGCGTACCGGCACTCACTACTCATATAATAAAGTGGGGAATGTAGCCTTGCGGGATGAAGGTGAGCGGGGAACGGTGATTGTATTTAGTGGTCTTGATTTTCGACCTTCAAATGGTCCGGATCTGCGGATCTGCTTTCGTGGAGTAGCTCCGGTGCGTAAAGGAATAAATCGCTTTGAAGCTATTTATACAACTTCAAAGCCGGAAGTATTGCAGAGTCCTGTTGCTGTGGCAGATTTGGAAGGCATTACCACTGTTGCTGATCTTGTACGTACTCCGTTGCGTGATTTTACGTATCGTCCCGGACAGGAATATACGTATGCCTCTTTTTCCTGGACTCCCCCTCACAACGCTTCTTCCGTAGAACTGCTTCAATCAGCAGACGGTGGGAATACATGGACAACAGCCCGGGCGGAAGTAACTCCTGATAGTCGTGAGACAGCTGCGAACGGATTGGAACCGAATCGCCTGTATGCTTTCAAACTTCGTGTCAAAGGAGGGCAGAATAAAGGAGAATCCAACACTGTATGGTTCTATACCGGACGAAAAGATATCAGAGATTATCGTGTAAAAGGAGATGGAGTAGCTGATGATACGGAAGCTATCAATGAGGCTATTATCAATATGAGCCGTTTGGGAGGTGGTATCCTTCGATTTACCCAAGGAACCTATAATGTACGTACTATCCATTTACAAAGTAATGTGTGGTTGCATCTGGATAGTGATGCTACGATACAGGCATTGCCCGGTGCCGATGCTCCCGAGGTAACCTGGTTTAGTGATCGTGCTTATCGTTCAGGGCTCTCGCCCACAGACCCGCGTCCTTATGCCGACCCGGAAAATTATCTTACGAAGCAAGATGTAGGACATACTTTCTTTCGCAATTGCATGTTCTTTGGAGAACGAATTGACAATGTAAAAGTTGTAGGTACGGGGCGTATTACCGGTAATGGTAATATTGTGACTTCGGATAAAGTGATGAATAATTCTCCGGAGAAACGTAGTGATAAAATGTTTTCTTTAAAACTTTGTACGAATGTAGAGATTGGCGGATGGGATGTAAAGAAAGATATGTGGTATGATCCGGAAAAGGACATACCTTATTATATAGAAGGAGATAACAGGTTATATAGTGACAGTACAATGCTGCACATTGATCAGGGAGGGCATTTTGTGTTGTTGGCTACAGGTACGGATGGTATTCATGTACATGATACTTACTTTGCAAAGCATAGTACAAAGAATGCCCGCGATATTTATGATTTTATGGCATGCAATGATGTGACGGTAACAAATATCTACTCTAAGGTAAGTTCGGATGATATTGTAAAACCCGGTTCGGATTGTTCATTGGGCTATACTCGTCCGGCACGCCATTACATGGTGAGAAATATTGTGGGAGATACTAACTGTAATCTCTTTCAGATAGGATCAGAAACAGCAGATGATATTCAGGATCTGTATGTGGATAATATCTATGTGTTGGGTGCTAATAAGGCGGGTTTTTCTATTTCTACCAATGATGGTGGTCATGTGAAGAATGTTTATCTGAATAGCGGTAAAACAGGTCCTATACATTCCCGTTCGGTAATGCGTCGTACGAGAGCCCCCTTCTTTATCTCTATTTCCAATCGTGGGCGTGTATTGGGAGCCGATGTTGCTCCGTTTACTTTCACTGAAAATGGAGTGGTACGTAAGGAACTGCTTGTAACCAATTCTAACATTGGGCAGGTAGAGAATATTGTTATCTGTGGGGTGGATATTGAAGAGGTCTATGGTGGTAGTTCATTTCGTGGCGACCGTTGGAAAGCTTATGACGGTTCACAAAGTAAAGCGACTCCTATTATTGCAGGATTTAAACTGCCTGATTCGGATGTTGTGGAAGGTGGGTTGACATTCCGTCTGCCGGATGGGAACCATACGGGGTACATCAATAATGTGCAATTCCATGATGTGAGTTTGAAAGTAAAGGGAGGATATCCGTCGGAAGATGCAAAAGCATATCCACCGGAGATAGGAGTAGGCCGCTATAATGTAGGAGACCTGAAGATACAGCCGGCGTTCGGATTTTGGGCACGCCATGTCAAGGGCTTCTTATTGAAGAATTGTCGTATTGCTGCCGAACAACCGGATGGACGCTATGCTGTAGTGATGGATGATGTGATAGGAGGTGAGGTAGAAAGTTTGCAGGTGGATAAAGGAATATCAGATAAAGAAGAAGTGAAATTGATAGACTGCGAAGATATAAGACAATGATTTTCTTCTCATCAGAGCGGACCCTTCCTAACAGTATATGTAACGGGATATAACAATATATGTAATGGAACATAATAATATATGTAACGAAGCACTAAGTATTATTACTTAAGTAATACTTCAAATTTAATTCATACTATGATAGCGTTTTATTAAAACGTAAATGATCGCAGATTATCGCAAATTAGAAGGCTTGCTGTACTACTTGAGAGACGATATTCTTTGCGTGAATTTGTGATAATCTGCTGCGTTTCAATGATACTATCATTTAATTAGGATACAGTACTTATTATAATTAATAGTCAAAGAAAATGATAAAGAAGATATATCTCTATTTCAGGCAGAAAGTTGAGAGTTGTAACAGAGCCAGGTGGTATCATATTTTCCTCTTTTGGGGGTTGGGTATCTCTTCTACAGTTTGGTTTCTGGTTCGTGTGGTTCCTAAGCCTTCGCGGGCTACTTATCCTTGTATGCAGGCAGCTGCTCCTATGATGTCTGCTTTCGTCGTCTATCTGTTGTCTTTTACAGGTGCATGGTTCAGCTACCGGAAGATGAAACAGGCATTGCGTGCACGTCATTACCTTTATACAACGTTGTTTTTCTTTTTGTTGATATTTTTCGGAGGTATGATGGCGATAGAGAACAGTGGTGAGATGCTGGCGCAAATCGTTCTTCCTGTTAGTGAACCGAAGATGGCATGGGGAAAGAATAACCCTGTGGGTACGGCAAAAGGAATTTATCCCGGTCGTGTTGTCTGGTCACATGCTCCCGGAGCTGCAACATGGGAGAAAGGTACTGGTTTCTGGTATGAAGATCATTACACCAATCAGTCGGATGCAGATTGGTTAGTGGTGCAGTCTCTTCTTTCTTTGACGGGTGAGAAAAGTGAGAAGAAAGCATGGAATGCTCTGTTTGCCTACTTTAATCGCGAACATGGCAAAGGTGGTAAGGGATATAGGAAAGGGGAAAAGATTGCAATTAAAATCAATCAGAACAATACGTTTTCACATGATGACTCCGAAGAACTGAACGCTTCTCCGCATCTTGTGCTTTCCTTGTTGCGTAGCCTGATATACGAGGGAGGGATCCCTCAACAACAGATCACGGTGTTTGATGCGAGTCGCTTTATCACTCATACTTTATTTGAAAAATGTAATACAGAGTTTCCTGATGTAACTTATCTGGATAATGAAGGGGGGGACGGACGGGTGAAATCAACCTATATCTCCGATGCCATTCCATACTCGGTTGATAACGGAAAACTGGCTCGCGGTCTGGCTTGTTGCGCTATTGAGGCTGATTATCTTATCAATATGGCTTTGTTGAAAGGCCATGGAGGTCAAGGTGTTACGCTTTGTGCAAAAAATTGGTATGGTGTCACTGATATTGATCGCAATTTTCGTAAGAATCAGCATAATAACTTTAATCAGGATCGTGGCGGACGTCCGCGATATATGACGTTTACTGATTATATTGCTCACAAAGATTTAGGGCAAAAGACCATGCTTTTTCTTATTGACGGGCTTTATGGATCAGAAAAGGTGAATGGGGCTCCTTCTGGAAAATGGAAGATGGAGCCTTTTGGAGGCAATTGGCCCTGTTCTTTATTTGCTTCGCAAGATCCTGTAGCAATTGATGCTGTAGGTATTGATTTTCTTAGTACGGAGTTTCCACGGATGGCAGATGTGAATTACTGTGATATGTATCTTGTGGAAGCAGCATTGGCAAATAATCCGCTATCCGGCACTTTCTATGATCCCGAACAGGACGGAACAGGTGTACATAGTCTTGGTGTATTAGAACATTGGAATAATCCTACAGATAAACAGTATAGTCGTAATTTAGGACAAAAGAGCGGAATTGAACTGGTATATAAGAAGAAATAAGTGTTTTTATTGATGTATGAGACGATTTCTATAGTATTTGAATGAATACTTAAAATCGTCTCTTTTTTATATAACTACTTTTGTGACGTAACAAAGTGAGAATTTAATGTATCTGATAATATGAAAAAGATAAAAAACTGGTTTTTTAAAACCTGTCCCCGAAGTGGACGAATTGTTGGTATTAATAAAAAGAATGTGGTTCTTAAAATTTGCTTCCCATTAATGGGGTTAACGGCACTAATCTGGTTTCTCATTCGAGTAGTACCTAAACCTTCACGTATTGCTTATCCTTGTCAGCAAGTGGCAGCACCACTGGCTTTTTCTTTTCTGGCTTTTTTCAGTAGTACATTAGTAGGGTGGGGAGCTTGGAAGAAATTTCTTCAACTCCGGAATTCACGACATTTCTATAAGGGGCTTGCCGTACTTTTTGCCGGTGTTTTACTTTCAGGCACATTTTATATAATGTCGGTAGATAATTCTTTGTTCGGACAGGCGGTTGGCAAGCAGATAGACAATGGTTCGGATATGGGGACTTTTACTCCGACAGATAAACCCAATGCACCAATGGGAGTGGCACGAGGCATTCACCCGGGACGTGTGGCTTGGGCGCATGATCCGCAGGCAGCGGTTTGGGATGGTAAACACGGACTATATTCGGATGCGGATAATAATAGTCAGACCCGTGTGTGTGACATGATGGAGGGAGTCATCATCTCTTTGACCCACCAAAAAACAATAGACCGTGCCTGGGATGAACTGTTCCGTACCTTTAATAAGAAAAAAGGTAAGGGAGCTACAGGATATAAAGAAGGAGAAAAAATAGCTATAAAAGTAAATCTGAATGATAATGGCGGAAGTAATATAATAGATGCTACTCCACAGTCTGTCTATGCACTTCTGCATCAGTTGGTCGATATAATGAACGTACCTCAGCACTGTATTACAGTATATGATGCACAGCGTCGTGGTATCTCTGCCATTTATACTTACCTGCAACCGGTTTATCCCGATGTAGTCTATCAGAATTGGGGAGGTTTCGTACCCGATGTAATTCGCTATTCAAGTGAAATAACCGATCCGGGTGCAATGAGTCTGGCACGTGCTGCCTATGAGGCGGATTATATGATTAATATGGCATTAATGAAGCGTCATTCCCGTCCTACCGATAATTGGAAGGACAGTGCAGGGCAGACGGGAATAACAGCTACCGGCAAAAATCATTTTGGTTCCATTGGCAATGTTTCTCCTTTGCATCTGTCTATCCGCGATTGGTCTAAGTTTCGGGGAATGGGAACATATAACAGTATTGTTGATTTGATGGCACATGAACGTTTGGGGGGAAATACACTTGTATACATTGTAGATGCTATGTACGTGAATCCTATTCATAACGGACGTGCTGTTCGTTTCAAACGTGCTCCTTTTAACGATGGATGGACATCAAGTTTTCTGGCTTCTAATGACCAGGTAGCTATAGAGTCGGTAGTACTGGACTTTATACGTTCGGAAATGCCTGTTGCAGCCAATGCGGATAACTTTATGCATGAAGCGGCCAATATAGGCAATCCTCCTTCAGGAATTAGGTATGAAGGCCGGGCACAGAAGAGTTTGGGAGTACATGAACATTGGAATAACCCGGACGATCGTATGTACTCACGTAATCTGAAAACAGGCAAGGGGATTGAGCTTTATCGTGTCCCTCTGGATGCAGAACGTCCCGCTATTGAATATTTTTATTCCGACCGTATTTCTAAAATAGAAGATCAATCTGTTACTCTGTATTGGAAAACATCAAATGGGGAAGAAGTATTGCTAAATGGAGAGGCAGTAGCTGCCAATGATTCTTGCGTGGTGAGACCGGAGACGTCATTAATGTATGAACTGGCTGTGAAGAAAGGCGGTACAGTACAGGCGGTACAGAAACTGGTTGTCAGGAGTTTTACAGATGTGCGTTGTTATGATGTGAAAGAAGCACAAACCGAGGGTTCTGCCATTGTTGAGGCCGAAGGCTTTGCTGAGTTTCGTGGTGAAAAAGGGAGTTCAAAAGGAGCGTTGACATGGCAGATTGATGTTCCTGCAACGGGAGAATATTATTTGCTGTTTTCTTATTCGGGCGGTAGTCCGGTACCTTCCTACCTGTATCTTAACAATCAGCTGGTAAGTGAGAATATCGGTTATTTAGCTACGTCGGGTAGTAAAAAAGGAGAGTTTGCTTTTCCGGTGACATTGACTGCCGGGAAGAATTCTATGAAGTTAGAACATCTGGGAAAGCGTAGCAACCGTATTTATTCGGTAACGGTAGCAAGGGAGAAGAAGCCAACAATCCCATAAACTAAAGAACTTGTAAACTAAAAACTCATAAACTAAAAATTCACAACTTATGACGACAAAAAGACTCTGTATTTTTCTATTCACGATGCTGTTCCTGATTACAGGTGCATCTGCAGAAACTTTTAATGTGAAAAAATACGGTGCCCGTGGTAACGGGAAGAAGCTGGATTCTCCTGCTATTCAAAAGGCAATCGATGCCTGCCATAAGGCTGGAGGTGGCACGGTACTTGTTCCGGCTGGTACCTATCTTTCGGCTACGATTGTATTGAAAGATAATGTAACCCTGCATTTGGAAAAGGATGCTTTGATTTTGGGTACTACGGATTATAAAGCCTATGACAATCTCGATCCTTTTACAGAAGGCTTGGGCATTGATGTCGGCTGGGCATTGTTGGTGGCTGTTGACGCAAAGAATGTCACTCTTGAAGGAGAAGGCAGTATCGACGGTCAGGGCTCTGCATTAAAAGAAAGACACATCAAAGTAGATACACGTCCCGAAGGTAAGCGTTGGGGACTTCGCCCCTTTTTGCTTCGCCTGGTACGTTGCGAAGGAGTAACTGTACGTGATGTTACTTTGAAGTATGCCGGTGCCTGGACTTCTCATTACTTTCAGTGCCGCAATGTGAAGATAGACAATGTGACGATTCGCAGTTTCGGGGTTGCACACAATGATGGAATTAATATCGACGGTTGTCAGCATGTGCGTATCAGCAATTGTGATATTATCAGTGGCGATGATGCACTTTGCTTTAAGACAACTTCCAGTAAAATGGGATGTGATGATATCGTTGTAGAGAATATGAAGCTCAAAAGTAATCAAGCTGGTATTAAGATGGGGACGGAGTCCATGGCCGGTTTCGAGAATATTCGTATCAGTAATTGTCACATTTATGATACTAAGAATGGGGGTATCAAACTTTTCTCGGTAGACGGAGCTCACCTGCGTAATGTCGAAATCTCAGACATTACTATGGAAGAAGTACGTACTCCGATGCTTTTCCGTCTCGGTGCCCGTTTGAGTGTATTTCGTAAAGGACAGGATACACAACAACCGGTGGGGGTATTTGAAAATGTCACGATCCGGAATGTAAAAGCTGTAGCTGCTGATAAAGCACAACTCACTCCTCCCTCCGGTATTCTTATTACCGGTATTCCGGGACATTACATCACTAATCTGACACTTGAAAATATACAGATTCGTCTGCTCGGTACGGGAACTTCCGAAGATGCTCTCTCTAAAGTGCCGGAGGCAATAGACCAGTATCCGGAAGTAAAAACCTTTGGCCCGAAGATTCCGGCTTATGGTGTTTGGGCACGTCACGTACGCGGATTGAAACTAAAGAACGTAACCTTTGAACTAAAGAATCCCGATGCACGTCCCGAGATCATTTGCGAGGACGGTGATATGGAAATATACAAATAAAGACAAAATACCATGAAAGCAATTTTTTATTCGCTGATTCTCTTTGGTTGTCTGGGATGCCGGGCTGAGAAAGAGTGGACGTTGACGTCACCCGATGGTGCAGTACGGTTTGTTGCAACACAGGTACCGGAAGGTGAGGAGACAACTATACTTCAATATTCCGTTTATTGTGGTGACTCATTAGTGATCAATCCGTCCCGTCTCGGACTGGTGATGGATGGGATAGAATATGGGAAAGATGCGCGCCCTGCAGGAAAAGCAGTAGTGAAAACAATGAATGAACCTTATGAGCTGAAGGCAGGCAAACAACTTAGGACTGTGAATGCTTGTCGGGAGATGACGATTCCCTTTGAGGGTTTTCAGCTGATTGTACGGGCATACGATGATGGTATCGCCTTCCGCTATGCCTTTACACAAGAGGATGACGGGAAGCAACATACCATAACAGATGAGTTAACAGAATTTTCAGTACCTGCCAACGGTAAAGCATGGATTCATCCGTATGACTGGAATGAGCGTCACAAACCAAGTTACGAGCAGTATTCAAAGAACGGAATTGCTATCAATACCGAAGCATCCCATGGTCGTGGCTGGGCTTTTCCGATGCTTTTTAATACCAATGACTGCTGGATGATGATTACTGAGGCTTATCTGGATGGTTCTTATCCGGCTACACATATTGATAACTCGGGAAAAAACAAAGCTTATAAAATACGTTTTCCTGAGATAGAAGAACCTGTTGTTCCAGATGCGGTAGAGCCTGTTTCCACCTTCCCCTGGTATACACCCTGGCGTGCTATTATCGTGGGTAAGGAACTGAATACGGTTTTCCGTACACAGATGGTTTCTCATCTGAATCCGCCGTCAGTGATAGGAGATGATTCCTGGGTATTGCCGGGACGTGCTTCCTGGAGTTGGTGGTATGCTGGTGGAACTACTCGTGATTATAAAACACAAATAAAACATGTAGACTTCAACCATGCGATGGGATGGGAGTATGTATTGATTGATGCCGGATGGCAACGAATGGACAATGGAGGTACGATGGAAGATGTGGTGAAGTATGCCGGAGAAAAAGGAGTCGGTGTCTGGTTGTGGTATCATTCCGGTGCGGGAAGAGAGATGGATAGTATTCCAACGCATCGTCTTATGTCCGATCCTGTATTGCGTCGGGCGGAAATGGAACGTATCAGCAGGCTGGGAGTAAGAGGTATCAAGGTAGACTTCTTCGATACGGATAAACAGCGTATCATACAGCTTTATCCGGCTATACTAAAAGATGCGGCTGAGTTTTATTTACTTGTTGATTTACATGGAGCAACTTTGCCTCGCGGCTTTGAACGGACCTATCCTAACCTGATGACTACCGAAGCAATACGCGGAGCAGAGACGTTAGGACGTCAGGAGCGTTGTGACCGGGCGGCAGAACATAATGCTACAGTACCTTTTACGCGGAATGTAGTGGGGTCAATGGATTATACACCTGTTACTTTTTCAAATAAGATACGGCAGGGAGTACCGGCTATTCGTCAAACAACGGTAGCACATCAGTTAGCACTCGCAGTGGTTTTTGAATCCGGTTTTCAGTGTTATGCAGATAGAATAGAGGCGTATGAAGAATTGCCACGCATGCCCAAACTTTTCTTAAAAGATGTGCCTGCTGTCTGGGACGAAAGTCAGTTGTTGGCTGGTTATCCGTCAGATTTTGCAGTGGTAGCACGTCGTAAAGGAAAAGTCTGGTATGTGGGTGGTATCAACGGGAAGAATGAAGAGCGCGAGTTGGAATTCTCTTTACCGGAGGCTTGTAAGGAGTTGTCCTCTACCTGGATTACTGATGGAAAAGATAAGGATTCTTTCGGAAACGAAGTGATCTCTGTGATAGATGGAAAAGTTAAAGTGAAGTTATTGGCAAACGGTGGGTTTGCGGGAACGATTAGATAATAGTTGACAGTGGACAATTGACAGTTGACAGTTGGCTGCGTTGTCACGCTGCATAGTAACTGTCAATTATCAATTATCAATTGTCAACTGTCCACTGTCAATTGTCCACTGTCAATTGAATTAAATAATTATAAAAATGAAAAGATACATTGTAACCCTTATTCTGTCCATATGGACAGTCGCGCAGCTTGCTGCACAAATAAGCTGGGAGCAGGTGGCGCCCGGTGTTTGGAAAGGAGTTGTAGGAACTCCCGAAAGTTATTCATTGTTGCAAGTAGCAGATGTTACTCCAAAAATGGAAGGTTTCAGCCGTTTGCCGGAGGTAATGTTACCTGCATTTGCCTCTGAAATAAAAGGCAATATTCAAGATGGGCAGACAGCTTTGCGTATTCCCTTACAGAGAAAAGAGCAACTGTATGGTTTTGGACTTAACTTCCAAACTGTACATCAACGTGGTAAAATCCTGAATCTGCATGTAGACCATTACGGTGGTAAGGACAATGGACGTACGCATGCTCCGGTTCCTTTTTATGTTTCCAGCCAGGGCTATGGTGTATTTATTAATTCGGCACGTTATATTACCGTATATGCCGGAAGTGGTGCACTGAAAGACAGTCCCAATGCTCCGGTAGCGAAAGATCGTAATACGGATAAATCCTGGTCGTCACGCCCTTATTCGGATGCGGTTTCTATTCTTGTACCTGCACCGGGGACAGAGATATATCTTTTTGCCGGTCCTACTCCAATGGATGTAGTACGTCGTTACAACCTTTTCTGTGGTGGCGGTACGTTACCTCCACGTTGGGGACTCGGTTTTACGCAACGTACACAAAAACTATACACTGCCGAGCAGGTGAAACAAGAAGCGGATGAGTTTGAACGTCAGGGGTATCCGTTAGACTTTATTGGTTTGGAGCCGGGATGGCAGAGCAAAGCATACCCTTGCACCTTTGAATGGGACGCTACACGTTATCCCGATCCTTCGGGTTTTGTAAAGGACATGCTCGACAAAGGCGTGCGTATCAATCTGTGGACAAACCCGTATGTGTCTCCTGATTCAAAGCTATATAAGGATATGTATCCTGTAAGTGGTTCACATACGGTGTGGTGCGGTATTGTTCCCGATTTGGCTGGTGAGAAAGCACGCTCTTTATGGAAAAATAAACTGAATAAAGAGCATGTAGATATAGGTGTAAGTGGTTATAAAGTAGATGAAGTAGACGGATATGATTATTATCTCTGGCCGGATGTGGCTACTTTCCCATCGGGGGTATCTGCCGAGCAGATGAGGCAAACTTATGGGCTTTGGGTACAGCGTACAACAGCTGAACTCTACAAGGCACGCAATCAACGTACATTCGGTTTGGTACGTGCATCAAATGCTGGAGCATCTTCTATGCCTTATGTTATTTATAATGATTATTATAGTCACCCGGACTTCATTACAGCATTGATCAACTCCGGATATTGTGGTGTGTTGTGGACTCCGGAAGTACGTAGCTCTAAGTCTGCGGAAGATTGGTTACGCCGTTTCCAGTCGGTTGTTTTTTCTCCGATGGCAATGATTAATGCGTGGAGTAGTGGTACGAAACCCTGGACATTTCCGGAGGTTGCCGAACAAGTGAAAGAGTATGCGTTGCTTCGTATGCAGATGATGCCTTACTGGTATACGGAATTTGCGCGTTATCATTTTGATGGTATTCCTCCTTTCCGTGGTATGAGTTTGGAAGCCGGATTCAATCCGGATGCGGCGGTAACAACAGAACTGAAAGAGAAGAGTTTGGAAGATAATCCCTATCTGGAAGCTGTGACTAAAGAAATAAAAGACCAATATATGGCAGGTGAATATTTACTGGTAGCGCCTATGTTTAAGGGGCAGACGGAGCGTAAAGTCGTACTGCCACAGGGTGATTGGTATGATTTTTATACCGGTGCATATGTTGGTAATGGAGAGACAATAACAGTAACTCCGGGACTGGATCGTATTCCTGTATATGTGAAAGACGGAGCTATCATTCCGATGATGGAGCCGATGCTTCATGCACCGAAACCGGGAGTAAAAGTGAACCTGGAAATTCGTCACTATGGGAAAGCAAATGGCTCTTATCGTCTGTATGATGATGATGGTGAAACATTTGATTATGAGAAGGGAGTATACACATGGAGAGATATTAGTGTAGTACGTCAAAAGAATGGTAAAATGAAGGGCACTATCTCGAAGGCTGAAAAGGGAAAACCTGATTCGGTAGGGGAGGTGACTTGGCGATTTATGACAATTGACAATTGATAGTTGACAATTGACAGTTGCTATGTAGATGATAGTGCAGCACATTCCCCTCTGAGAGGGGGTGCCCGAAGGGCAGGGGAGGTGTATCGGTACAATACAGCTCATTTTCAACTTTCAATTTTCAACTGAATAAACTTTTAATTTTCAACTAAAATGAAGAAATACATCTATCTCTTTTTCCTTTTGTCTTTATGCCCTCTGTTAGCCTGGGCAGCAGATGACAATCCTATAGCAAAACAATTATTTAATGTTACCTCCGGTGATCTGAAATTATCTTTTATGGTTGGTACTGACGGCCGCCTTTATCAGCTTGCTTTTGGTGATGTATCTAAAGAGGTAACAGTTCCCGTTAAAATGCCTTCGCGTGAGTGGGAGTTTCTTCCACCTTACGGTAATGGTGTACTGACTGAACCAGCTTTGCAAGCTACTCATGTAGACGGTAATACCTCTACGGAATTGCTCTATACGAATCATAAGACGGAGCAATTGGGTGACGGTATTACACAAACCGTTATTTCTCTGAAAGATCCTGCTTATCCTTTCTCTGTAGATATTTACATCAAGTGTTATGAATCTACCAGTATGATGGAGATATGGAACACAATCACACACAATGAAAAAGGCAAGGTGATACTTTATCGCTATGCTTCTGCATCTCCTGTACTGAAAGCAAAGAATTACCGGCTTACTCAATTCATAGGTAATTATAAACGTGAAGCGACTCTTGCCGAGGAAGAGCTTACTACGGGTATTAAAGTTCTTGATTCCAAGCTTGGTATACGTGCCAATCAGATGCGTATTCCTTCTTTCCTTCTTTCTCTTAATGGTGAAGCAGATGAGAATAAGGGCGAAGTGCTTGCCGGTTCTCTGAAATGGGCGGGTAGTTTTCAGCTTGCCTTTGAGGTTGACTGGAATAATAATCTTCGCGTGTTGACAGGTATCAATCCGGTCGGTTCGCAGTATCATCTGGAACGTGGTGATACTTTCATTACACCTGCTATTCTTTATGCTTACAGTAAACAGGGGAAAGGTGATATTAGTCGTAAATTTCATCGTTGGGCACGTGCTTACGGTATCCGTGATGCGGAAAAAGACCGTCCTGTATTACTCAATAACTGGGAAGCAACTCACTGTACATTTGATGAAGAACGTCTGAAAGGACTTTTTGATGGTGCACGCCAAATTGGTGCCGAACTCTTTTTATTGGATGATGGCTGGTTTGGTAACGGATCCTATTCTCGTGATGACGATAAACACGGTCTGGGTGATTGGGAAGTATCTACAAAAAAACTTCCACGCGGACTCTCTTATATAGCCAAAGAAGCTTTGAAACGTAAAGTTGGTTTTGGTATCTGGCTGGAGCCGGAGATGGTAAACCCACAGAGTGAACTCTATAATAAACATCCTGAATGGATTATTACCCAGCAGAAGCGTGAACCGATTTTGGGGCGTCATCAGGAGATACTCGACCTGACACGTCCTGAAGTGCAACAGTATGAATGGGAGGTGATAGACAAAACACTACGTCCCAATCCGGATATTTCGTATGTGAAGTGGGATTGCAACCGCTATGTGACGCAGCCGGGTTCTACCTATTTGCAGCCGGACAAACAAAGTCATCTGTTGATAGATTATAACTGGGCACTTTACCGGTTGATGGATCGCTTTGCAAAAGGTTTTCCGGATGTGATGGCAATGCTTTGTGCCGGAGGTTCGGGGCGTGTGGATTATGGTTCAATGCAGTATTTTCATAGTTTCTGGCCGAGTGATAATACTGATCCGTTGGGACGTATCAAGATTCAGTGGGGCTTTTCTCACTTCTTCCCGGCAAGTACTATCTCGGCACATGTGACGCGTATGGGTAAACGTCATCTGAAGATGGCGATTGATGTGGCATTAAGTGGCTCTTTCGGTATCGATTTAGCACTGGATAAAGCTACTCCCGAAGAGCGTGAACAACTGGCTGCTGCTGTGAAACTTTATAAAGAAAGTATCCGTCCATTGGTGATGCAGGGTGATTTGTACCGTTTGGTTTCTCCATATGAACAGCCGATAGCATCATTGAGCTATGTCTCCGAAGATAAAGAACGTGCGGTTGTTTATATTTATCAGACAGAAGATGGTAATGTTCCGGCCATTCTATTAAATGGATTGGATGCCAATAAACGTTATCGTATTACAGAAGTGAATCTTCCGAAAGGACAGGGCCTTCCCGGCCGGGGAAGTGCCCTTCGGATGGCACCTTCCCGTTTTGCCGCCCATGGTAAACTCTTCACCGGAGCAGAGTTGATGACAACCGGTATCGCAAATCCGCTCAGTAATCAGTTTGAGAGTACAGTGATTCTGTTGACAGTGGAGAATTGACAGTTGACAATTGACAATTGACAGTGGACAGTGGGGCTGCGCTGGGGGGCTATATCTTCCCTGGAAAGAGGAGGGCTCAAAAGGGAGGGGGAGGTACGTCGGCACAAAGCAGTTTGATTGTTACATTATTTATCTTCGATGGAACGCTATTCTTACAAATTTATTTGCGTAATTTGCACAATTGATGTTCCGTTTACATCTTGTAAGGCCTGTTTGTAGTTAACGCCTTGCCTGCATGGAGCCTACGCCTATACTGCATGCAGGCAAGGCGTAGACTGTAAACAGGCAAAGTGGAGACTGGCAGATTGCCTGTTGAATGATATTTATAACCCATTAAATAATAATTATGATGAACAAAAAACTAATCTCTCTATCTTTTTTCTTTGTCCTTGCCGGATTAACCCTTTCGGCACAGAATAAAGACCGTTGGGATATCACTCCCGAAGGCTCTATTCGTTGGCAAATTAAAGAAGACATTCCCCATTATGATCATCTTGAAATGAGTGGACAGCGTCTTTCCGTTGTTCTTCGTTACGGAGTAGATGCCGACCGGGCTTTTCACCTCAATCGCAGCCTTGTCTTTCCTATGCTTCGTATGCAACCCAATAAAACACAAAACAATCTCAAGCAGCGTTTTGAAGTCAATATCCCGGCTATGGTCACTATTGACGATCAGACTTTGTTAAACGAACGTGTCAGTGATATTACTTTCAACGGTATTATGACCGTTCATAGTTCTTTTGGTTATATCCGTAACCGGAAAGAAGTAGAGAATGCCATTCAACTGACCCGGACTCTGTATCCTTCACCCAATAATGACTATTATTGTGAGGAGTATTCTTTTACCAATGCCGGAGAGCACCCTGTTACAATGCGTGTTCCTGAGTGGAAAGTGACGTATAATACTCCCGAAGAGGCTGGAGTTTATGGTGCTTATACCATTGAAGCTTCTCTTTCAAAGAACGGAACTTTCACAGTAGAGCCAGGTGGAAAACTCGAGTTCTATGCCATCTTCTCCGGTCGTAAAGCAGGTGATGTAGCATTGACCCGCATTAATATTGAATCAGAACGTACCGGACGTCAGGCACTGATCAATCAATGGTGGAACAATCTTGTTCTTGATACTCCCGATCCTGTATTAAATCGTATGTTCGCTTTTGCCAAGCTGCGTGGGGCCGAAAGTATCTATCGTACAAAAGGTGGTTTGATGCATGGTCCCGGTGGTGAAGCATACTATGCAGCCATTTGGGCCAATGACCAGGCAGAATATATCAACCCTTTCTTTCCTTATCTGGGATATGAAATAGGTAATGAATCTGCTTTGAACTCTTTCCGCCATTTTGCCCGATTTATGAATGATGAATATCGTCCTATTCCCAGTTCTATTATTTCCGAAGGAGTAGGAACCTGGCATGGAGCCAAAGACCGGGGAGATGGAGCTATGATTGCTTACGGTGCCGCGCGGTATGCGCTTGCCCGTGGTGATAAAGAAGAAGCCCGGGAGTTATGGCCTCTTATCGAATGGTGTCTGGAATACTGTCATCGTAAGTTGACGCCTGCCGGTGTAGTAGCTTCTAATTCTGATGAACTTGAAAATCGCTTTCCTGCGGGAGATGCTAATCTTTGTACTTCTTCACTTTATTATGATGCATTACGTTCAGCTGCCCTTTTGGGGCGTGAATTGGGTATTTCTTCTGCACAGATCAAAACATATACCCGCCAGGCTGATGATTTGAAACAAGCTATTGAGTCGCATTTTGGTTACGAAATAGAAGGTTTCCCCAGTTATCGTTATTATGAAGGTAATGATATTCTTCGTTCCTGGATTTGCATGCCGCTTACTGTGGGCATTTATACTCGTGCTAAAGGTACTATCGATGCTCTTTTTTCGCCCCGCCTTTGGACGGACGACGGACTGTTGACTCAGGCTGGTACGGAAACTTTCTGGGATCGTTCCACTCTCTATGCACTTCGTGGTACAATTGCTGCAGGAGAAGTAGGGCGTGGTATGGCATTCCTTAAGAAATATTCTCAACGCCGTCTGTTGGGTGATCATGTTCCGTATGCTATTGAGGCTTGGCCCGAAGGTAATCAGCGTCATCTCTCTGCCGAAAGTGGGCTTTATTGCCGTATTTATACAGAAGGGCTTTTTGGTATTCGTCCCACAGGTTTACGTAGTTTTGAAATAACTCCGCGTCTTCCGCAAGAGTGGGAGTTTGCTAATCTGAATCGTGTGCGTGCGTTTGGTGCTGACTTTGATATACAGGTGAAACGTGCTGGCGGCAGTAAGTTGGCGGTTACAATTGTGAATGGAAAGAAAACTATAAAGAAAACCATTAGTGAAGGACAGACAATAACTGTGAGATTATAGAATCTCCTGTCAGGTTACTTTTCCTTTATCCCGGTAAGATACATTTTCCTATCGGGATATTTTTGTTTTTCGATGCTTACTTTGAATAGAAATTATGCAGTTTTGCCTCTTTTTTCGGAAATAGAGTTATAGTTTCTGTCTCTTTTACTATAACTATCGTCTCTTTTTATTTCTATTTTCGAATATATGGGAATGGAGATTTTCACTATTTATAGGTTTTTATTACATTTGCTATGTATTAATCTATCGAAACTGTAACTATGCTAAGAAAAACACTATTGTTGATGTGCCTGTTGTTGTCAGGTGTGTCTTATACCCTGGCACAGGATATCCGGAATTCTTTTTATTATAGTCCGCATATAAATGAGGGGCTTTCGCAACTTTCCGTCAGGGTCATTCATCAGGACTCCAGAGGTTATATCTGGTTGGGGACTAAGAATGGATTGAATCGCTATAATGGGAAAGAGTATACAGTATACCAAGAGAGCCCATCTGACTCATTGAGTCTTACTAATAGTGATATTCTCTCTTTGGCGGAAGAACCCGGTCATGCTCTTTGGATAGGAACCAGTTATGGGCTGAATCGTCTTTGCCAGCATACGAATCGTATTCGTCGCTATCTGGATGATAAGGGTATATTGAGAGATGCAATCCAATCTGTTTTTGTTGACCGCTCCGGACGTGTGTGGGTGGGGAATCGCAGAGGGATCTTTCTTTATCATCGGGAGGAAGATCGTTTTTATCCGGTTGAAATTGCTGGCGATGGTGGTTCAGTCAGTGTTTCTGTTATATTTGAAGACTCATCTGGTAAGTTTTGGATAGGTACCCACGATGATGGGGTTTACGTTTGTGACCAACAGATGCAAGTTATCAGCCATTATTCACAACGGACCAATCTGGCGTTGTCGGATAATGCTGTTTCAAGTATCTATGAAGATCATCTGAAACAGATATGGGTGGGGTGTCATCTTTATGGTTTAAATTGCGTTGACTTGCGTAATAACCGTATTACTCATTATACAAGTAAAAATAGTGGTTTGAAAAATGATTTCGTTCGCTGTCTTGTGGAGTGGGACGGACAGTTGCTTATCGGAACATATGACGGTATTTTTGCTCTTAACCTTACTACACGTGATATAGAGAAGGTGGCCGATTACAGTGGAGACAGACACTCACTGGGACATTTTTCGGTTTATGCCTTTTGTCTTTCCAGTGCTAAGATACTGTGGATTGGTACATATTCCGGTGGTATTACGATGCTTTCAAAACTGATGAACAGGTTTGTACGTCATGATCCTGGATATAGGTTGAATATACCAACCGGTATCTATAGTACGGCTTGTGCTGACAAGGATGGTAGTTTGTGGCTTGCCACAGAAGGACACGGATTGTTGAATTACAATCCGGTTACTCAGAATGCTGAGTTTTATTTGCTTGATCGTACAGGACCCTCTCTCCATAATTCAAATATAATAAAGACTGTATTGCCGGAAGATGATTGTATCTGGTGCGGGACAGCCTTTGGTGAAATTTATCGCTTTGATCTTCGTACTCGTAAGTTTTCACTATTCTATAAATATCCTGAATCGGCGGTGATTTACTCGTTACTACGTGATAGCAGAGGGAATCTTTGGGCATCGACTATTCGGCGTGAATGTGCATTAGTTTGTTTTACACCGGATGGAAAGGTATTGGACACTTTTAAAGATGAACAGGGACGAAAAATCAACATGTCCGGCATCCGTTGTCTTTTTGAGGAGCGTGAAGGAGTATTATTGATCGGCACCCGTTCTACCGGTATCTATCGTTATGATATGAATACCGGAGTATTAGATAACTACCGGAAAGATACTTTATCTTCCAGTAAAGGATTTATACCGGGTAATTATATATCCAGTATAGATCGTACCAAGTCGGGTGATATCTGGATTTCTACTTATGGTAGTGGTATTTTCCGTTTTGATCCGGAACACGGCGCTGATCTTTGTGTGACGAAACAGGAAGGCCTGCTGGATAATAATGTCTGTAAACTCATTGTCGGGAGGGATGGTAATTTATGGATGAGTACGTCATTAGGAGTAGCTGTTTATAATCCTAAAACAGATAAAGTGCACAGTTACGAGAGAGGTAATGGTGTTGATGTCCGTGAGTTTACGCTGCATGGAGGAACGTCTATGCCCGATGGTACAATCTGTTTTACGGCAAACAATGGTTTTATTACTTTCCAACCATTGAGAATGCAGGTCAACAGTTATATTCCGCCTATTGTATTAGAACAGTTGAGGGTTAATAATCAAGCTATTTCTCCGGGAGATGCTTCCGGTATACTCTCTGGTGTGTTGAATGATATGTCCGAGATACATCTTTCGTATAATGAGAATAATATATCTATTGATTATTGGGCACTGAACTTTGTATTCAATAATATGAATCGATATGCTTATCGTTTGGAAGGATATGATACAGGCTGGAATGAAGCGGGAGGACGTACTTCGGCTTATTATACCAATCTGCGTCCGGGTGAATATACGTTCCATGTGCGTGCGTCCAACAATGACGGACTGTGGAATAACGAAGGCCGTTCCTTGCATATCGTTGTTCATCCGCCTATATGGGCTACGTGGTATGCATATACGTTTTATTTATTATTACTTTCTTGCGTGATATATATTATTTTGTTTTATATGAATGCCCGCCGTCGTTTGCGTGAGAACCTTCGTGTAGAGCAACTTGAAAAACGGCAGCAAGAAGAATTGCATCAGGCCAAACTTCGTTTGTTTACTAATTTCTCACATGAACTTCGTACACCGTTGTTGCTTATCATTACTCCGTTTGAAGAGATGGTAAAACAAGTAGGATTGCCTGGTGAATTACGTGAACGTTTGGGGATTATTTATAAGAATGCCCGAAAGTTGTTATTACTTGTCAATCAGATGATGGATTTACAGAAGAATCAGACAGGTAATATGCAGTTACGTGTCAGTAAAGGAAATGTCTGTGAGTTTATAAAGGAGATCTATTATGCTTTCAGCCAGGTAGCACAAACGAATGAGATAGACTTCCGCCTTGATTGCCAACCAGAGGAGATAGATGCCTGGTATGATAAATCTTTATTGGAAAAACTTGTCTTCAACTTACTTTCCAATGCCTTTAAATATACTCCTGCCGGTAAGGACATAAAAATGCTGGTACGTAGTTACTCCTATGAAGAGTTGAACGAAAGCTACCGGAGTGAGGTTTATCATAAAGGCGATTGTAATGAAATGCGTTATTTGATGTTACGAATTGAAGACTCCGGTAAGGGGATTTCTAAAGAAGAGCGTGATAAAGTATTTATTCCTTTCTATCAGGTTCCGGAGTCTACAGTTGCCAATGTCCCCGGTACAGGTATTGGGTTGAGCCTGGTGTATTCAATCGTGAAGCTATGCCGCGGGGGGATTTTTATAGAAGATATGGATCATACGGGAGCTTGCTTTGTCGTGGTATTACCCATCAGTCCTATGGCCTTTAAAGAAGAAGAAATAGATACTTCCATTGGTGAAGAGGGTATTATGGATTCTCAAGCTGACTCTTTGGATATGGCTAATGGTGGAACGGAAATGTCAGAATCAATAACGGTGGCACCTGCTGCCCCTCTTGCGTCTGCTTCTGGAGTTTCAGCACCGGAAGATTTTGCACGTCAGAAGTATAAAATCTTGTTGGTGGAAGATGATAAAGATGTTCGTGAATATCTCCATAAATCTCTTGAGAATGATTATGATATTATAGAAGCTTACAATGGAGTGAGAGGATATGAGAAGGCGGTGAGCCACTTTCCTGATTTGGTACTGAGTGATATCATGATGCCTAAACGTAACGGGCTCGAATTGTGTTCTATGATAAAGAATGATGTGCGTATCGGTCATATTCCTGTAATTTTGATGACGGCACGTTCTATGGTGATGCATATCAAAGAAGGTTTCTCTGCCGGGGCAGATGATTATATTATCAAGCCTTTCAATATGGATGTATTACGATTGCGTATTCGTAGTTTATTGGAAAGTAGGGCGCAGCTGAAGAAGTTGTATGGTAAGCGTTTCTCTCTCGATGAAATGGGTATAGAGGTTGTTTCTGCTGATGAACGCTTTTCACAGAAACTGTTTGAGGTGATTGAAAAGAATATTTCCGATCAGAATTTGGGAGTAGAAATGCTTTGCCAGGAAATTGGTATCAGTCGGGCCAATCTGTATCGCAAATTGAAATCTATAACTGAACTTTCACCTACCGAACTGATTCGTAACAAACGTCTTGAAATAGCTGCGAAGATGTTGAAAGAATCGGATATGAGCGTGTCAGAAGTTGCAGCATTACTTGGATTCAACAGTCATTCGTATTTCTCTAACTCTTTCAAGAGCTTTTACGGATATACTCCTACGGAGTTTATTCAGAAGAAGCAAACGGGAATTTGAAGAGAGGGGAGAGCTGAAAAGAATGGAGAAGTACTATGCAGGGTGGCAGTGGAACCCATCTCCCTCTGAGAGGAGATGCTCTTCAGTGTAGGGGAGGTGTACGCGCATTCTACTGTTCGTTGTTTTACATGTACATCTAAAGCAGTACGACATGCACATCTCGTGCAGTATGACATGTGCATGTCGTACTGCTTTAGATGTACATGTAAAACAACTCTGTATACCGTCCGCGGATATCTTTCTCCCCGACTTAATCAATGAATACCGCCGTGTAATGGTAAAGAGTACTATTGATTGCTTTCTTCTCCCCTCTTCCTTCTCCCTTCTCCCTTTTTCTGTTACTATTGTCTCATTTCATTGTCACTATTGTCTCACTCTCATATATGATATGTTTCTGATAGTATCTGAAATAATAGTTATCCTGTGTTTCTGTTAGATCGGCTTTCTTTGTACACAAACCAATGTAGTCCTGTTGTATGAAAAACAAGGTAATTATTCTTATATCTTTTTTATTATTAAACTTGCCAGCTGTATTGTATGCTGGAAATATAGATGTTAAACAATCTGTATGGAATGGGCATGTCCGATATGATTTTACGTTTGATGGAAGCCATGCTACAATTGTGTGTCCCGATTCTGTAATAAGCGGTAAACCTTGGATATGGCGTCCTGCTTTTTTGGGTGCTTTCCCATCAGTAGACAAAGCATTGTTGAAGAAAGGTTTTCATGTGGTATTTTATGATATGACTCACCGTTATGGTAGTCCTCAGGCAGTGGAGCAGGGAAGAAAGTTTTATGATTATCTGCTTTCTGCCTGGCATTTTTCTCCCAAAGTAACTCTTGAAGGTTTTAGTCGTGGCGGATATTATGCCTTGAACTGGGCAATAGCCAATCCGGATAAGGTAGCTTGTCTCTATCTTGACAATCCGGTTTGTGATATGTTCAGCTGGCCGGGTGAGAAGAGTAAACTTTGGAATGATTTTCTTAAAGAATGGGGAATGACTTCTGTGGATAAAGACAATTTCAAAGGAAATCCTCTTGATAATCTGGCTCCTTTGGCTTCTCAGCAGGTCCCTGTTATTGCCGTTTGTGGTGATAGCGATCGTGTCGTGCCTTTCAGGGATAATATGAAGTTGATACGTGACCGTTATCAACAGTTGGGGGCTCCTGTAGAGTTAATTATTAAATCGGGAGCAGATCATCATCCCCATAGTTTGGAAAATCCTGAACCTGTAGTTGATTTTATCTGCCGTAATCAACCCGATTATCAAGAAAAGCAATATCTGAATGAACGGGGTACATTGAAAAATTCCTTCATCCGTTTTGAAAAAGAACGTAAAGGACGGGTCGCTTTTCTAGGTGGATCTATTACTGAGATGCGTGGTTGGCGGGAGTTGACTAAAGACTATCTCCGGCGGCGTTTCCCTTTCACTGAGTTCGAGTTTATAGATGCCGGCATATCTTCTACAGGAACGACTCCGCATTCTTATAGATTCGAGCAGGATGTACTCCGGCATGGTGATATTGATCTTTTGTTTGTAGAAGCAGCAGTGAATGACCATGTCAATTATTTTTGTGCTATTGATCAGGTACGTGGTATGGAGGGGATAGTACGACATGCTTTATTGGCAAATCCATCTACGGATATCGTTATGCTTCACTTTATTCATACTCTTTTTCTGGAAATGTACCCGAAAGGACGTGTACCGGATGTAATTCTGAACCATGAACGCGTGGCTAATTATTATTTGATTCCCTCTGTTCATCTGGCACATGAAGTGTCCGATCGTATTGCTGCCGGTGAATTCGATTGGGAACAGTTTGGTGGTATTCATCCGGCAGAACCGGGACATAAGATTTATGCAGCCTCTCTGGCACATCTGTTAGATAAAATGTGGAGTCGTGTTTCTGTCTCTGATGCAGTTGAAGCACATTCTGTACCCGAACCTCCATTGGATGTGAACAGTTATTATAATGCTTCATTTGCTGATATCAGTCAGGTTAAGCTTTCTAAAGGATGGGAGCATATTGCTTCGTGGAAACCGGATAATGGAGCCCATACCCGTAAGGGATTTGTTAATGTGCCGATGCTTTACTCAAATACCATAAATTCTACTTTTAGTTTTTCATTTAAGGGTAGGGCCGTAGGTCTGTTTTGCGTCTGCGGCCCTTTTTCAGGGACATTGGAGTACAGTGTGGACAATGCCCCATATAAAAAGCTTGACACATATACCGAGTGGAGTAAGAACCTTTATATTCCCTGGGCATATGTGTTAGAGGCGGAGTTAGATCCGGAGCGGGAACATAAACTGACGGTTCGTATCTCCAAAGAGAAGAATAAGAATAGTAAAGGACACGAATGTGTCATCCGAAATATACTAATTAATCAATAAACAATAAGAACTATGAGAACATTGAAGTTATTTGTTTGTGCTACTCTGTTATTATTATCCGCCTGTGTGGATTTTGAAGAGGAGGGCCCTGATGTATCCGGTATTGATACCGGTGCTTATCTCACTGCTGTAAAAATGACTGATGCCAAAGGAAATGATGTGGTTGTCAGTACAAATATTCCGGTACTTATAACCGATGCTAATAAACAAGAACATCTTAAAGATCCCTCGAATACAGAGATCTTGGTTACAGTAAAACCGGAAGCAGATGTGACTAATCTGAAATTGGTCGGTACGCTTTCTAACACCTCTTCCGCAGCAACTATCAGTCCGAAGATGGGAGTATTAGCGGATTTCAGTAACCCGCGTACCTATACAGTCACCTCTTATAATAAAAAGAATATAGTAGCTTATTCAGTTCGAGTTATTAAAGGACAGTAACCATGAAACGGAATCTCTTTATCCTCATCATTGTACTAACAGCAATATGCGGAGATACGGCAGCACAAGATTTGAAGGAAAAAGTAAGCAATTACTTTCAGTTACATACAGCCTATCCACAGGAGAAGTTGTACTTGCATCTTGATAAGCCATATTATGCTGCCGGTGAGAGAATTTACTGGAAAGGTTATTTGGTGGATGCAGTATCTCATATTCCGTATACAAAGAGCAATTTTGTATATGTAGAATTAATAAACCGGGATGACAAGGTTATCAGTAAACATAAGGTAAGGAGAGAACAAGGAGGCTTTCATGGCAGTATTCTGCTTCCGGCTGATATTCCGGCAGGAGAATACTACATGAGAGCATTTACACAGTGGATGTTGAATGCCGGTGAGGACTACTTTTATTACCGTCGTTTGCGTATCGGTAATGCACTTGACAGAAGTATCCAGTCGGCCGTTCGTTATGAGGACTCTTCGAGAGAGGGATATTGTACGGCAGTTATCCGTTTCACGGATGAAACGAACAAACCTTTGTCTGGCATTCAGGTACAAAGCTGGCTTACTGTGATGCGTAAAAAGGCCGAACGCTACTCGCGTCGTACCAATGCACAGGGGGAAATTAGTTTTGATATACCGCTTGCTGAAAAGCAGGACCGTGAACGGGCCATTGAGATTACGTTTAAGGATGATCTTTACAATTACGATAAGACATTTTATGTACCCTTATTGGGAGACAGGAAGAAAGAGTTTGCTTTGAGCTTCTTTCCCGAAGGGGGTGACCTGTTGGACGGAAGTCGCCAACGAGTAGCTTTTAAAGCTCAGCAAAAAGATGGTCATAGCTGTGAAATACATGGCTTCTTATTGGATGAAGCCGGAGATACGATTACCTGTATTCGGACGGAACATGACGGGATGGGTGTTTTTACCCTTCTTCCGGTTGCCGGACAGAAATATCGTGTAAAAGCTTCATTGGACAGCGTAATGTATCGTGAGTTTACGTTGCCGGAGGTGAAAACCAAAGGACGTCAGTTAAGTGTGACTCACCGGAAAGGGATTATACAGTATAATATTTTGAAGGCATCGCAGGAACAATGGAACGATACACTTTATCTGGTAGGGCACACTCGCGGACATTTAACTGTTTTTCTTCCTCTGACCTCTGATCGTGCTTCCGGTCGTTTCCGTGAAACGGAACTGTCCGAGGGGTTGACAGAGTTACTGTTGGCCAATAGTAGCGGTACTGTATTGAGTCGGCGCCTTGTCTTTGTGGTTCCCGAAGAGTTGGTGAATCTTGATATGAATCCGTTCCCTGAACTCCCGGAACGACGTAAGTTAGTAGAGATTCCGCTTCGTTTCACAGATCTGCAAGGAACGCCGGTTCAAGGTGTTTTCTCTGTTAGCCTGACAGATAAAAGTCTGGTCATTCCGGATACATTATCCGGTAATATTCGTTCCGATATTTTGTTAACTTCTGATCTGAAAGGATATATAGAAAATCCTGGTTACTATTTTCTAAAGAGAGATGCCCGTACGGAATACAATACCGACTTATTAATGCTTACCCATGGTTGGACTCGTTTCCGTCATGATAATATAGCAGAGCTGCCTACTATTCAGATTGATTACTTTATGGAGGGAGGGCAAACCGTCACCGGAAAGGCGACTACCATGTTCGGTGGAAAGGCCAAGGGATGCCCTGTTGCACTGATGGCTCCTTCGCAGGGAATTTCTGCTACTACCTATACTGACGAGGAGGGAAACTTTGTATTTGACGGAATTGAATATCGTGACACGGTTACGTTCGTAGCACAAGCACGAAGCCAGGCCGGACTTTCTACTGTGTTTCTGCGCGTAGATTCGCTTCCTTATTTCTCACCTCATAACCCATTTCCGGTAATTGCTGAGGAGGACCGTAAATTTCAGGAATACGATAATATGGTTCGTAATGCTTATCTGAGTGAAGGAGGCATGCAGGTAGTGCGCTTGAACGAGGTTACTATCACTGCTTCAAAGCGCGATGCAAATGCTTTTTCCAGCGTATATGGCGGATTGGCAGATTATCGGGCTACGGGTGAAGAACTAAGACGTTTTGGCGGTTCCACCGGATACGATATATTGATGCGTGTCCCCGGTGTAAGGGTATCAGGTGATCTTATTACGCTATCCGGACAAACCCGTGCACCCCTGTTCCTGATAGACGAAATGCGCTTTGAAGGGGAGGATGCAGTAGAATCACTTAGAGGACTGGATGCTAATGATATCAAATCTATTGAAATTGTAAAAAGTGTTTCTGCCGGTTTTTTAGGTCCTGAAGCTTCTGCCGGTGCTATTCTTATTATGTTGAACACGGGTGCTGAGGTAAAAGCAAAAGCTTCACCGGGTCTGACTGTGTTTACCACACAAGGATACAACAAAGCTGTTGAATTTTATCATCCGGTGTATGAAACCCTTGCACAGATAAGTAATCAAAAGTCGGATGTTCGAAGTACTATTTATTGGAATCCGGCACTAAATACAGATGCTGACGGGAAAGCGGTTATCCGTTTTTATACTCCTGATAATTTGGTAAAACCACACCTGATAATGGAAGGAATTACAGCCGGTGGGTATCTGATGAGATTTGAAAGATAGACTTAAAATAATATTGTTTCACTAAAAAAATAACATTATGAAAAAGATTACATTATTGGCAAGTATTTTATTTATGGGATTTGCGTCCGTTCAGGCACAAGATGAAGAACCGTTGACAAATTTGGCTTTGAATAAAACAGCTACGGCAAGTTCCCAGTACCGGGATAATTTAGGGGCAAGCTATGCTTTTGACGGAGTTGCAACCAAAGATTCGCGTTGGAGTGCAGCAAATCATACAGATGCTACTCCTACAGGTGAAAATTCCTGGTTGCAGGTTGATTTGGGAGAATCTCTTCAGTTTAATAAAATTATAATTACGGAATTTAGTAATAAAGTCACAAAATATCGTATTGAAGTTACTGATAATGCTGAAGACGAATTAAGTTGGGAACCTATTGTAGCAGATACAGAACAAACTTTTGAAGGAATTTCTAATAATGCTAGTAGATGGCCTGATATAACTTTCCCTAGTATAACAAAACGTTATGTACGTCTTTGGATAATTGAGTCTTGGGATAAAAAGAAAGAAGTGTTGGATGAACCGAGTATTTGTGAAATGGAAATTTATGATGATCCCAGCCTTGACACAGGTATTATGTCTACCGATGCCGATAAACTTCTTTCGTTGAATGTAGATGGCGAGCAACTTCAGATTAAAACTGCACAAGCTATGAATTCTGTAAAAGTAATCGATTTGAGCGGACGTACCGTTATCGAGCAACCTTTCAATTCAACAATTTCTGTTGCTAATCTCTCATCAGGAGTTTATCTGGTTCAGTTAGAAACATCAGAAGGAACTCTTATTACCCGTAAAATCGTGAAAAAGTAATTTGATGGTCAGCTTACCGTCCGTATAATCGGGCTCTTTTGTCTATCGGGAGCATTTAACAGACGGTAAGCTGGCCTTTTCTTTTTTTAATTTAATATCTACTATCATGAGAAAACCTTTACTACTATCGTTGATATTCTTTGTATTATCGGTTACAACCTATGCTCAGAGCAATGTGATCAATCTGGCGCTCAATAAACCATCCGAAGCAAGTACAATATATGACAGCCGTTTTCCGGCATCCAAAGCTTTTGACGGAGACAACACAGACAACTCCCGTTGGTCCGCAGCAAAGAATGCTGCCACCGATCAATGGTTACAGGTAGATTTACAGGAAGCTACTTTGTTTGATCGTATTCTTGTGACGGAATATAAAAATGAAAAACGTATCAGTTCTTTTAAAGTACAGGTTTCTGATGATACAGTGCTATGGACGGATGTGGCTGTGGTGAATAGTTCAATTCCCGACGGTGGAATTATTTCTTTTGAACCGGTAACCAGTCGTTATGTCCGTCTTTTTATTGTTTTGGCCACAAGAGAACCTACTATTAATGAAATGGGAGTTTATTATCAAAAGACTCCCTTGCCAGACCTGGGTGTAACTATGAAATTTGAAGATATGAGAGGACCACTTACTGATGTGGAACTAACTTATTATAAAGCTTACCTGAAAGGGCTTTCACCTGCCACTAATAATATTGGAAACACGCTGGTGTATGGTCGTATCGGACTGGCTGCTGAAGGTATGGCATTTATGTATGCTGCTACAAGAGACCGGGAAATTCTTGATATTCTGATTCGCCATTGTGATTATATGTTGTATTGCCGCAATGACCAACCTGGTGGAGATAAGCGTACTATTTGGACCGGAATCGTTGAGAAATGCTGGCCTAATAAGGCTATGGGGGAACTTGATCAACCTTATTCCGGATCGGAAAACGGAGATATTCTAGGGCATATCTACTTCTGTGCATACCTTATTTTATTAAGTCCCGAACTGCACGCTCTTGAAGCTCCGGCAAGTGATAAACTGACAGATTGGGGTACTACTTATCTGGACAGAGCAAAGAAGTTCATTGCCATGTGCGATGAAGGAATGGAGTTTGTTGAAAAACTTATTGCAAAAGATGGTAGAATGTACTATCCCAATACTCCTGCGTGGAGAGCTATGGGAACTTTCTATGCAGATCGCAATGGACGTGGTATTCCGGTGAATCAGCAGATGATGCTTTTAAATGGATTCCAGAAAGCTGTGGAATGTTATGAAGTGCTTGGCATTAATCCGGAGAAGAAGGAAGAATATATGAAAGTGATACAGAATTCTATTGATTGGCAACACGAAACACTGGAAACGCGAAGGATTACTGTGAATGGAGTTTCACAGGAATATTGCCGGTGGTATTACCATATGGCAGGCAACACTGTAGAAGATTACGGACATGCTGCATTCACAATGCAAACTTATTATAAACTATTGGATAGCGGGTTGTTTACTAACTTAGATACCGCGAAGCTTATTCGCTTTTCAAATACTTTTAAGTATGTGATGTATGATAAAGCTACGCATACGGTATCTCATAAAGTAGATGGAACTACCCCCAGTTCGGAAAAGCGTCCTTCTGCTGCAAAAGCCGGTTGGGTACTTCTTTCTATTGTAGATCCCGAATTATATGATTATCTGCTCACTATGCCGGGGAATACGGCGACCGATCCGGGACTGATGGCTCACTTCCTTTATGCTAAAAGTAAAATGTTTGGTGTAAAAGGATTTACGGCTTCTCCAATAGATTTATCCAATTATGGTAAAGGTACGGGGATAGAATCGGTTAAGACTGCTTCAGAGAGTATCTACGTATCCGGTTCGGTGAAGGACAGATTGTTCATAGAGACCGGATTGCCATTGAAATCCGTGAAGGTTATTGGTATGGATGGCCAGGTATTGATCAATCAATCTTTTGAGCTGGAAGTGTCGGTAGCTCATTTATCATCCGGTATTTATCTGGTACGGCTTGAGGCGATGGATGGTAGTGTTATTATTAAAAAGATTATCAAACAATAATTGAAGATAAAATAAACAGTATGAAACGATTTGCAATTTCATTTATTTTCCTTTTAGGATTTGCAATTTTTGTGGTACAAGGGCAGGCGGTGAATCTTGCTTTAAATAAAACATATTCAGCAAGCTCTACTTGGAGTAATCTTTATGAAGCTAAGAATGCTTTTGACGGAAATGCTGCGTCGCGTTGGTCGGCAAAGGAAAAACTCACAACAGATCAGTGGGTACAAGTAGATTTCGGTACTTCTGTAGAATTTGATCGGGTAGTAATAAAAGAGTATGGAACTCGTGTATCCAGTTACCAGATCCAGGTTTCCGATAACGGTGAAAAGTGGCTTATTGCCGCTCAGGGAACAATTATTGAGTCGGATGAAGTGTTAGAGTTATTGGCTCCTCAAAACAAACGTTATTTGCGACTTTATATTAAGTCAGCTACCTCAGAACCCAGTATTTATGAAATAGGTGTATTTAATAAGGTGGCAGAAGTATCTAAACCTATTTTAGGAGAGGGCATGTATTTTGAAGATCCCAGAGGGCCACTGACCAAATCAGAGGTGGATTATTTTAAGGCTTATGTTGCTAAAACAAACAAATTTCCATTACCGACTTCAAATATTGGAAATCAATTGGTTTATGGTAAACAAGGGATTGGTGCGGAAGGACTTGCTTGGATGTACAAGACAACAGGTGACAAAGAAATTTTGGATGTTTTCATAAGGCATTGCGATTATATGCTTAATTGTCGTAATGATCAGCAGGGAGGTGAAAAGCGTGTTCTTTGGACCGGGTGTGTAGAAAAGTGTTGGCCTAATAAAGACAAAACAGAGGGAGAGCAATTGGAGAAGTATTCTGCTTCTGAAAATGGAGATATCTTAGGACATATTTACTTCTGTGCCTATTTGATTTTACTTAGTCCGGATTTACTGGATCAGCAAGCACCGGTAAGTGATAAGAAGAATTACATTGATTTTGGTACTACCTATCGGGATCGTGCCATGAAATATATTCAAATGTGTGATGAGGTGATGGATGAGTTTTATGTACCTCGTTTTGTCACTGATACCTATACGCTCAACTGGCCCAATTGTCCGGAATGGAACTGGTTAGGACAAGCCATTGGATATAGATTTCCTGTCAACCAGCAAGCGATGGCTCTGAATGCTTTCCATAAAGCATTGGAATGTTATGCTGTGTTAGGTATCAATCCCGAGAAACAAGCTCTTTATAAGAAGGTGGTGCAGGTTTCTATAGATGGACAGGCTGAAACCTTAAAGCCTGTAAAGGTGACGGTAAACGGAGAGACCAAGAACTGTTATCTTTGGTATTATCATATGAATGGAGGAACTAAAGTAGAAGATTTCGATCATTCTTCCTATGCTATGTTGCAATATTATAAAGCTTACGAAAGTGATTTATTTGAAAATGTAACGCTTGACAAAATGCAGACATTTATTAATACGGTGAAATATATCATGTGGGATGAAACCACTCGTACGGTTTCCGATCACGTGAATGGTCAAGAGACAGCACTTAAAGATAGGAGAGACAATACTCTACCGGGATGGATACAGATGTCATACTTCGATCCGGAATTTTGGGAATATAACTTGAAAATGAGAGGAAACGTGACAGGCGAAGTAGGTCGTATGGGGCATTTTCTATATATGAAGAGCCGTCTTTTCGGCTATGCAGATGATTTGGATGCTCACCCCATCAACATTACCCGTTATGGAGGATATGACCCCACGGCCATTACACCATCAACTACTGTAGGAAAGGATAATATTCTTATTTCCGGTCCTGTTAAAGATATACTGAACATCGTAGCAGAACGGGAACTTAAAACTGTACGGATTGCTGATCTTAGTGGACGCATCATGTTAAATCAACCTTATGAGGAAAATATTTCCGTGTCTCATTTACCTGCCGGTATCTATGTTGTACTGATGGAGACGATAGATGGTCAAGGTTGTGTGGTGAAGATAGTAAAAGAATAATAACATTTTATCAATTTATATATTTCATGAAATTTGGTATTTATAGAAATTTGAAGTATTAATTGATAAAATATATGATGAGATGCAGATAAACGGAAGAATCCCTGTGATGTTATTATGCGTAATGGACAAAGAGTAATAAATGATACGATATGAATAGACATTGTTAAATGACCAATATGAAATACTTTATTTTATTACTATTGATGTGTTTTTCTCATTCAATACTGGGACAAACAAGTGAAAAAAATGACACTGCCTTACAAGGACGAACGGGAACTTTGTTGATTGTATTTCCACTTGTTACCGATATTCATTTGAAAAAGACCATATACCCTATTGTTTATCCTCTTTTAGTGATAAATAATGTGCCAATAAAAGATGAAAAAATGGTAGATTGTTTTCGTAATCATTTTGATAGAACGAAAATAAAAAGATAAAGAAAATTTCGAAAGTTGAAGCTGAGAAAAAAGGTATTCCTAATGTTCCGGAAGATGGAGCATTGTTAGTAACCACTAAGAAAGGATACTATTTTGATTTTTTTTGTGAATAAACAGGCTTTGTGCATTATTGAATTGATTTTTTAAACGCTGAAACAGTATGAAGAAATTATTTTTAATAGTATGTTTGGGAATGTTGGCATTTGCTTGTTCCTCTATTTATAAATACGCTTCTGATGGAGTGAATGAATCTGGACAAAGGTACGAATTACAAGTGCGTAGTTTTTCAGAAATACCCAAAAGTTTACTGGAAAATATGAACAAAATGGGAATGGATAGTGCTTTAGTACTCAATGAGTATGAGGGAAGATATTTAAATTTTATTTTTAAAGTAGATACGTTAGATTTTAATCTTGTTGGGAAAAAGGTTGGTTTTTCAGAAAGTAAAATAGAATATTTTAGAGACACTCGTAGGCGTTTTGACCATAACTACTCCACTTTGAGTAGTTTATATATTTTTGATGCTGCTCAAAGAGTAGAAAGTGGCGGTTATGATGCTGCTATTACTGATGGGGATATATTTGTAATACCAATAGAGAAAGTTGTTAAAAGATTAAAGAAGAAGCATTAGTGAAAAAGTATGAAATGATTGATGTTTCTTATATGATATGGAATTTTGATAATGATCTGTTGGCAACAATTGAATATTTTGAATGACTGTCAATTTTAGATGTTTTCCGAAGTATTGGTGTAATTAAACAAATAAAAATGTTCAAATGATAAGGATCTGTTTTGTTCTACTATTTTTAGTGGTTGGTGTTGCAAATAGCATATGCCAAAATAATAATAAGTTGCAAACTATTTCTCAGATTGCTTCTGATGACAGTATAGTAGTTTCAGCTATTGACGCTCTTCTTGTTTATCCATTAACAAGCGATAAAAGTATTGAAGAATATAAGAAAAGGGCAGGTGTAAATAATCATTTTATTTTCCCTTTATTGATTTTAAATGATATAATAATCAGGGAGGAGAAAAAAGTGAATTGCTTTAGAAACCGGTTTGATTTTACGAATATGAAAAATACAAAACTAATTTCAAAAGCAAAAGCAGAGAAAAAAGGGATTCCCAATGTGCCGAAAGATGGAGTATTATTTGTAACTACTAAGAAAGGGTATTATTTTGATTTTTCTTGTAAATAAATAATACTTGCATGTACTGATGTTTTTTGTGCGACTTGGAGTGATACACTTTTTCTTAAAAATAAAAATATGAAATTCATAAAGGTTACTATATTGGTGTTTATAGTTGTAGCTTTTACTTCTTGTGATTGTTTACAACATATACAAGGTGTTGTGGTTGATTCTGAAACCCGATTGCCAATAAATAAGGTAATGGTAAAAAGAGTAATGGCAAAAGAAGACAGCAGAAACAGGGCTATATATACGGATAGTCTTGGAAATTTTGAAATTACCTCAATGACAGGTGGTATATTTGGTTGTCCTAAAATCTCACTCTCTCTTGAAAAAGAGGGATATAATAAAGTGAAAAAAAAATACAAGTGTTGCACAGGTAATGTCGTTATTGCTTTAGAAAGGCAAGCGGAAGGAAAAACGGAAAAACGTTAACTAATAAAACAGTATGAAACTATTTATACTATTAAAGATGAGAAAGGCATTTATATTTATTTTGTTGAGTGTATATTTTCTCTCGTGGAGCAATGAAGTTGCTTCGCAAGAGCGTATAAACTTGAATAGAGACTGGCGATATCAGGAGAATGATCCCAGTGGAACTGATAGTACTTTGCATTATTCACGTCTGAAACCCTATTTACTGCCTTGTGCCAATGATTTTATCAAATCGGGGCAGAAACATATTCGTCCGGCAGGAAACCCGGGAGGCGAGGTGGCTTACGTGAAACCGGATTTTGACGATAGTAGCTGGAGACAATTGAACCTTCCGCATGACTGGGCTATTGAAGGGCCTTTCAATATAGATTATGTAGGAGCTACCGGAAAATTGCCTTATTGGGGAATACGCTGGTATCGTAAATCCTTTGAGTTGAGCCCCAAAGATACCGGAAAACAAATTTATCTGGATATAGATGGGGCGATGTCTTACTCGTCTGTCTGGTGTAATGGGCAATTTGTCGGCGGATGGCCGTATGGTTATGCTTCTTACCGTCTTGATCTGACTCCTTATGTGAAAGCCGGAAAGAAAAATACACTGGCTATCCGTCTGGATAATCCGGACGATGCTTCCCGGTGGTATCCGGGATCGGGAATCTACCGGAATGTATGGTTGGTGAAAACGTCTCCTGTACATGTGGCACAATGGGGAACCTTTATCCGTAACAAAGAGATCTCTACTGATAAAGCAGTGATGGATATGACCCTCCAACTGGAAAATAATACGGGGAAGAGTGTGCAGGCAAGCGTGAAGACTGATATTTATGAACAGGACGAGACAGGAAATCCTAAAGGCACTAAGGTGGCTTCCTGCCCTGCGATGAAAGTGAAGATAGAGCAACAAGCTACTACGGAGTTACAGTCTGGTTTTGTTGTGCCTAATCCTAAATTGTGGGAAATTGAATCTCCCGCCTGTTATGTGGCAGTGACCCGCATTGAAGTAGACGGTCGTGAGGTAGAACGTTATCAAACTCCTTTCGGCATACGTGAGATTGAGTTTACTCACGATCAGGGATTTATGTTGAATGGCCGCAAAGTGCCTATTAAAGGAGTTTGCATGCACCATGATCTCGGAGCATTGGGGGCAGCCTTCAATGAAGTGGCAGCCGAACGCCAGTTGCGTATAATGAAAGAGATGGGTGCCAATGCAATTCGTACTTCACATAATCCACCTGCACCTGAATTAGTAGCTCTTTGTGACCGTATGGGGCTGATGATGCAATTGGAGTTTGTGGATAGCTGGCATAAAGGGAAACGGAAAAATGATTATAATATCCTGTTTGATGATTGGAATGAAGCAGATATGCGTTCGTTGGTTCGTCATTACCGGAATCATCCGTCAGTGATCATGTGGAGTATCGGTAATGAGGTACACGATCAGGTTACAGATCTGGGTATAGAGATTGCCCGTAATCTTACTGCTTACAGTCATGATGAAGATCCTACGCGTCCTACTTCTTTGGGATGCAACAAACGGGATGCGATTTATCGTGATATTGTCAATCAGGTGGATATATTCGGGCTGAATTATTATCATAAGACATATCCTTTGTTTAAAGAGCAGAATCCTACACGCCGCTATCACGCCAGCGAGACCTCTTCGGCTACCAGTTCCCGTGGAGAATATTTCTTCCCGGTGACGAAGAATGTGAACGACAGCCGTTCCGGTTTTCAACTCTCTTCGTATGATATGACAACTATCGGATGGGGATGTATGCCGGAAGAACAGTTCAAAATGAATGAGGCATATCCGTTTATGAGTGGAGAATTTGTGTGGACGGGATTCGATTATTTAGGAGAACCTACGCCTTATAATAAAGATCTGACTAATCTATTGAATTTTTCTGATCCCGTGGAATTGGAGGCGGCAAAAAAAGAGTTGGAAGAGTTAGGCAAAATAAAAACTCCATCCCGTAGCTCTTATTTTGGAATTGTGGATTTATGCGGATTCCCTAAAGACCGTTACTATAATTATCAGAGTTATTGGCGTAAAGAACTTCCGTTGGTTCACATTCTTCCGCATTGGAACTGGCCGGAGCGGGTAGGAGAGGTTACACCGGTTCATATTTATACTTCGGGTGACGAAGTGGAACTTTTCTTGAACGGGAAGTCGCAAGGCAGACGGAAGAAAGAGCATTCTTATGATCGTCTCACCTGGGATGACGTTCGGTATGAACCGGGAGAACTGAAAGCGATAGCTTATAAAGAGGGGAAACAGTGGGCGGAACAACAGGTAAAGACAACAGGCCAGCCTGCTGCGTTATCTGTCAATCCGGAGAAGAAGACTCTTCGAAATACTGGTAAGGACCTGTTTTTTGTGCGTATTGATGTTGTAGATAAAGAAGGGTTGACCGTTCCCCGTACAAAGAACCTGTTGAAGTTCTCGGTTAGTGGTCCGGTGGAGATTGTAGCTACCGATAATGGCGATGCCACCAGTTTTGTTCCCTTCCAGTCTCACGAACGTGAGGCATACAATGGGCTTTGCCTGGTCATTCTTCGTTCTGTATCCGGTAAAACGGGTGAGGCTGTTCTGACGGTAGAATCAGAAGGCCTTCCGGTAAAGAAGATCAGTCTGCAAGTGGTGGCCGATGTTAAGTGATTTGTATATGGGAAGTACAATAAAGACAATAAGATTGCTGGCAGGTATGTGCTTGCTGGCAATCAGTGTATCAGCACAAAATATTGATGTAAAGGGTACTCCGTGGGAAGGTGATGAGATTCTGAAGACACCTGCTTATCGGGTAGTTGCCGAAGATTCCATCCGGTCCATTCAGTTTGAAGGGTTACCGTATAAGGGGCATACGAAACAGGTTTTTGCTTTTTATGCTACACCCGGTATGTTGAAAGGCGATCGTTCTATAGACAAACAGCTCCCCGGTGTTGTATTGGTGCATGGTGGGGGTGGAAGAGCCTTTCGCGAATGGGTGTTACTATGGGCACGTCGTGGATATGCTGCCATGGCTATTGATACCCGCGGTAATGGAGCGAATAAGGAACATATTGAGAACGGTTTTGAAGAAAACGGTAAAGATACCCCTTATTTTGATGTGACATTGCCATTGAAGGAACAGTGGATGTATCAGGCTGTAGGAGATGTTATACTATCTCATTCTTTGTTGCTTAGCTTTCCTGAAGTAGACAAGAAGCGTACGGCACTTACCGGTATCAGTTGGGGAGGAGTTCTGACCAGTGTTGCTACCTCATTAGATCATCGTTTTCGTGCGGCTGTTCCTGTTTACGGATGTGGCTTTCTCGCTGAAAGCGGACGGATGAAACAGCAGTTAGATAAGCTTTCTCTATTGGAACGTGAAACGTGGATAAAGCAATATGATCCTTCTGTCTATCTGTCGCGTGCCAAATGTCCGGTTCTCTTTTTGAATGGTACGAATGATGTACATTTCTATCTGCCGAGTATGACGCAGAGTGCTGCATTGGTTTCCAAGGGGCAGGTATTGATAAAGTATAAATTAAGGCATGGTCATGGTCATGGTCATGGTTGGAATAACCAGGAAATCGGTACTTTTATAGATCATTATCTGTGTAATGGCCCTGCATTACCGAAAATAAAGTCATTGCGGTTACAGGATAATATACTTTCTGTAAAGGCTGTTTCATCATCACCTGTCCAAAAAGTAGTTCTCTATTATACTACAGATACAAATGTAGAGCAGGAGAAGTGTGAGTGGCATTTTGTAGAAGCTGTTCCTTCGGGTAAAGAGTGGAAAGTTGAATTACCTCAAAAGGTTGTTCGTTGGTTTGTAAATGTTACGGATAACTCTGGTAATCAATTATCCGGAGATTTGCAGGAATAGATAATGTTGATTTTTCATTACGCAGCATAGGGCTTTTCTTTTCCGTACAGTAACTCTTTGTAATATCTTATAGTTCTTTTGTTTATTTGTCGTAGAGAATCGCTCCGTTTCTCTACGACAAACAGAGTGTTCCTCCTAGAGGAACGGGATGATTCTCTACGAGGAAAAAAATAACAGATGTAATTGGTTGATATATAATGATTTATCGTGTAATGCCATTTGTCCTCTTTTTTTGTCTGTCATTTTCTTTTTTAAGTGTATTTGTGGTTTTTAAATGATTACAAACTTCAGTCGGATATACTAAAATTGTATTACAATAGGATAAAATATATTCATAAGCGACATATAAATACTTCTTTTTGTTGCAGTGCATTTTCTTTTCGTTACTTTTGCGGTTATACTCCCGAAGTATCGCTTTTAGAGTAATCAGTTTAAGTGTTTTTCGGAAAACAGCGAAACTTTCAAAAGACACATTTAAGCTGAATGGGGAGCTGTATGTTGTAAATCAACGATATACGCACCTTTTCAGTATATAGATGTGGTCTGGGTTGTTTGTTGTACCTTCGAAAAACTTATATATTGGAATTGGGTACGTTTTTGTACCCAATTTTAGTTGTACAATAATATAAAGAGTATGAGCATATTGAGGTACAGATTTTGTTTATCTGGTAGGCAGCAAGAGTCTGATACTGATTCTCCTTGTCCTTGCCTGATGAAAACGGATATGGAAGAATCTGAAAATATATATGATTTTTTGAAGGATTACTTTTGGGAAATAGAATCTGAAAAAGACTGGAGAAAGCTTTCTCTTTCAAACCTGAAATGTAGTCGTTGTTTGCTGTGTGCAGCACTGAAACTTGTAAAAAAGGAGAAAGATAAATACGGAAAAGAAAGTGTTGCCAGATTGGCTACTGCAAAATCCATTGTGTCAAAGAGGTACTTCAAGTATAAATTGCTAAAATGGTTTGTAAAGTACGTACTTTAGGATATAAGAGTACGTATTTAACACAGACTTAAATACGTACTCTTGTAATATAAAGTATCGATGTTGATAATTGTTTGATATAGAATGATATAAATAGTGATATAATACAAAGAGGATACCCATCACGGGTATCCTCTTTTCTACATTATTCACCAAATAAATAGTGTGATTGACTTATTCTATTCTAAAACTAAATTCGGATTTGATAGAGTATACGTCTCATAACTGGTTATAAACTCATCAATACAGTTGGGTTCCGGATGATATACCGTACGAAGTTGGATTTCCATTGTATCATCTCCTCCTTCGAGCATGATCGGATAAATCATGTTGTCGTTTTCATCACATAAGTCTGCAATGTTATATCTTAAATCTGTCACCTTTGTACCATCTGTTTTAGTATAGCATACTTCATAAGCTATCGCATTTTCATACCTTGTCTTTATCTTGAAGCTATACTTATCAGGTGTTTGATGATAAGTGAAATCAGTAGGACTGGTATTAATAATTGCATTCTGATAAGAATCTCCGTAGCTAATAGCTGTTACACTGTATTTGATAGAGCGGAGATCATGTTCTGCATTATTGTTATAGAAGTTGAAACTGTAACTTCCTTCGTCCAAACCTGTGATAATGAAACTACCCGGATTGTTCGGAGTTGTTTTATGTACTTCGTATTCACCGCTTTCCCTATCCATATTCCACATAGCCGTAGTTGTTGCTACCTTTGGATCTGAAAGCCAATAGAGCACTTTTACTCTTTCTTTTCCGGGATAGATCTTCACAGAATCGAAGCGGGCCAGATAGATCGTTTCACCATCCGCCAAGTATTTATCATGCAAAGAGTTCATATCTGAGCAAGCGCATAAAGCGGATACAGCAGCGATCAGTATATAATTTATCTTTTTCATTCTTTTAATCGTTTAATAGTTACTTTTTTCTTTCCTTATTTACTCGGCAGGAGTTTCAGGTTCCGGTTCTGGTTCCGGGGTAGATTCTTTATTCGGGTCTTGTCCCCAGAATTCTAATTCGGAAATATGTATCATCTCAGTACCTCCCCAGGTTTTGTCAATCTGGAACATGAGATAACGTACTTCGTAGGCAGAACCATAAGTAAAGTCATAATCTTCACCTCCGGCACCTTTTTCGATATCTTCATCCGTACAACTCTTTTTACCTACTGGCAATCCTGATGGTTTAATTGATTCATATTCGCCCAGCAGTGTCCATGGATGTTCGCCTTCGTTGATCGGATTCACGCGTGCTTTATCATCAGGTGAACCGTATACTTTGAATATTCTCGGATTACCGTGATTGTAAACCCAGTCGGCAGTACCACGCTGATAGAGTTTGAAACGGCTCAGACGGAAAGTGCGTCCCATATCGAATGTGAAACATACCGGGAATGGGTATCCGGCAGGTGTATGGAAGAAATTACTGCTGCTGGTACCGTGCATTGTTTTACCATCCCACAATCTTTCGATAGGATAGTTGCTACTATATTGTCTGTAAGGTATATCCGGGTCATCATTCCATTTTTTGAAATACTGTTGTGTTTCATCTTTCGGTTTGATAAATTCTTCGTAAAGAGGTACCAGAGTCACCGATTTAACATCTGTTTTGTTTCCCCAACGGTCTCTAACTTGTACGTAGAAAGTATGGGACACGGCTTCATATCCGCGTATATATGCTGAACCGTCTTTGGAACTTGAGTAAAAATTACCCACACTTTGCTGCACATCCGAGCCTTCCATGATATCTTCCGATACCATTATCACGATATTTCCTCCTGTCGGGTTTTCCCAGCTAACTTGCATTCCACCGAACGTCGGTATCAACTCCATAGAATTTTCTACGTCATAAATAGCGGATTGTGCTGGATTGACGGTAAATTCTACCGGAGTAGAGAAATTATGGCTACGGTCTACAGCATACAATGTCACCTTACGTGGTTCGGCTTTGGCGAAACCGTCTATTTTGATTTGGGTTCCGTACATAGACGATTTTACTACCATTTTTTCGCCAGTATCCAGTATGTATTCGGCTTGTACATATAGTAAATCGCGATCATCCGGCAGTACATAACTCAATATGGCACCTCCCGATACTTGTTCCACCTGTTCCACATTGGTTATTGGTTTGGGTGGAATGTTATCCACCGGATATTGTCCGATGAATTCTTCCTGACAGGAAAACAGAGCTCCTGCGACGAGCAGTAATAAGAATATTTTTTTCATGATTACATTTTGTTTTAATATTGTAAAAGATATAGGTTAATTACCAACCCGGATTTTGCACCAAATTAGTGTTAATCATCATTTCACTTTCAGCAATAGGCCATAACATATCTCTCTGAGTGAACTTCGGTGAATAGTAAATTTTTATTTTATTGAAATCTTCTACAGTTTCTCCTTCTACATTCCAGCCACGAATCTTTTTATTGAATTGTTCGAAAATGTCGAATTTACTTTTCTTTGTACCGTTAGCCCAGCGACGCAGATCATAGAAGTAATGACCTTCAAATGCAAGTTCGAGGATACGTTCTTGTTGAATGATATCACGCATACCATCTTTTGTCAGGTATTTATCCGGGTTGATAGAATGATTTGCCCATGCTTCTTCAACGGGTGGAAGGAAGGCGCGTTCACGTACCAGATTGATGTATTTGTATACCTCTTCATTGGGAGCATTTAATGACTCATTCAATGCTTCAGCATAGAGCAGATAAAGGTCTGCCAGACGAATGATAGGGAAAGCATAGTTTGTCCCCTTAAACTCTGTCTTTGTATCTTCCGTAACATAGGTAGTGTAAGGCGTCAACTTACGAATGAAGTAACCGGTTGTCGAATAGTATTGGTTACCATTACGTCCGGCAGGATAGTTTGTCGGATCACCGGCAAGCACCTTGACTGTTTGGGATTTAGATTCCTCTGTTCTACCGGCTCCGAACCATACCGAACCGTCGAAAGCAACATCACCATAGAAACGTGGTTCACGGTAAGTATTCAAGCGTGCTGTCGGGTAATTCTGTTCAATGTATAGCTTTTGTACAGCGTCACCACGTGTTACTTCATAACGTGATTTGTACCATCCGTTTTCATTCCATGTCTTATCTTCTTCGATAGGTACACCGTTGGATGAATAGAAATTCTCAACAAATTCTAATGTTGGATTCCAGTGTGAATTCAAACGTGCCGTACGGCAATAAGCATTGAGTGCAGGCATCATGTTGAACTGATAATCTTTCGTACTCAGGTTGATTCTGTTTGACCAGATGTATTCTCCCTGATTGTTGGCATGATCTGTGATAAGCTGGCTGAAAGTTAAGATTTTGCGTGTATCTTCTGAAATTTTCAACGTACCCAGGTTCGTGTAATGGTAAAGTTCGTGATTTCCCTTATCACAATATTTGATTGCTTCTTTACATGCTTGGGCTGCACGAGTCCATTTTGCAGGGTCGTAAGTAGTAGGCCACAATGCTTTACCGTCTTTATCTTTGAATCCGGCATAGTTATTGTTGTTACCATTAAAGAAAGGACTGGCCATATGTACCAGGATTTTTGCTTTTAATGCGGCAGCGATAGGGCGGGTGATACGGCCATATTCAGTCATTGCCATTTCTATCTTATCCGGCAAATGAATTCCCGAGTCTTCTTCTTCGTCAAGATCGCTTCCGATACATTCGTCAAGTAGACTGATAATATATTCGATACAGTCATCCAGCGGTTCTCTCGGCAGACGTACTTCTTCCGGTTGACTGGTGATAGGAAGATTGTCACGTACTACAACGATAGGACCATACTTCTGTACCAGCATCCAGTGGTAATATGCTTTCAGGAATTTCACTTCGAGTACCCAACGAACTTTATCGTATTCTTCAAGATCGCGTACCTGATCTACATTTTCAAGGAAAATGTTACAATGGCGTATAGCCTGATAGAAATTGTTCCATGATCCCATACTGACAGAAGTGACACTATTTCCGTTTAATAATAGTTTCATACCATTAGTCTGAACATTATTATAAGCGGTTATTTCGTTACCATACATATAGACGTCATTTGTAGCAAACTGGCTTGGTATGTATGAGTAACATGTGGCCAAATATTTTTCTGCACTCACCTGATCACGGAATGCATATTCAATGGTTCCCAATTTGTCGGGCATGACATCAAGAAAATTGCAACTTGTAGTCAGCGCCATTGAGAGGGCCAATATAGATAAATATTTCTTTTTCATTTTGATCTGTTTATTGTATGATTAGAATGAGAAGTTAACACCAATATTATTTACGCGTTGGAGTGGATATTTAAATCCTTTATCCATACTTGTCATTTCAGGATCCCATGTGTCAAATTTACTGAAGCACAATAAATTAGTTCCGCTATAGTAAATACGGATGGTGTTCATATGGAGCTTCTTTAATATCTTTTTCGGGAGTGTATATCCAATTTCCACTGATTTCAAGCGAAGGAATGAACCGTCACGCATAAACCAGGTACTGGTCTGAGAGTTATTTGAAGATACAGTAGAAGACAAACGAGGCCAGAAAGCGTATACATCTTGATTACGTTCGCTCCAGTAACTGTCGGCAATAGCTTGCATTACTTGAGTTCCACTACCTGATCCGGTAAATGGATGCATTACATTATAGTCCATCCAGAATGATTCACGGGCAGAACCTTGGAAGAAACAAGAAATATCAAGACCTTTCCAACCATATGTCAAACCAAAACCATAAACAATTTCCGGGCTTTCGTCAGGATATCCCAAAGGTACTTTATCAAGAGCGGTAATTTGTCCGTCACCATTGATATCTACGTATTTGATGTCACCACCACGGCATTCTCCGAATTGAGTCGGGCTGTTGTAAACCTCATTATCATCGATGAAAAGACGTTCGGCTACATATCCCCATGTTTGTTTCAGTTTTTGATCGATACGTGATAACCACGGTGTTTTGCTGTAATCAGGTTCTTCGTATACTTTGTATTTACCTCCTGCCCAAGTCAGGTTGGCACGTGCTTGCATATAAGAACCATTTTTGAACGCATGATTATAGTCTAAAGAGATATCAATACCTTGGCTAATTGCTTCACCCAAATTGGATTTAATACTAGCCTGCAATCCCATAGAACCTGGGAGAGAAGCACGAGACATCAAGATATTATAACGGTAGTCGCGATAAACATCCACCTGCAATTCGAGGTCATTGAAAAGGCCGATTTCCACACCTAAATTGGTTTTACGTGAAGTTTCCCAGGTGATATCATCGTTGGCATAACGATTGATACTAACACCGTTTACAGAATGTAGACCGGTATAGTCATTTCCCCATGTATATCCATAGCTACCGTTGTTCAGATTAACTTCCGAGCGATAATAGAAACGGTCTTCTTTCGCACCGATCTGGTCATTTCCTACTAAACCGAAGGTTGCTTTCAGTTTCAGTTTGCTTACTACTTTCTTCAATGATTCCGGATAGAACGGCTCATTACTGATAATGTATCCTAAACCGGCTGAAGGGAAGAATCCGTAGCGTTCTTTCTCAGAAAAACGCTCAGAACCATTGTAACCGAAGTTACCTTCGAAGAAGTAACGGTCGTCAAAAGCATAAGTTACACGTCCTGAGAGACCCATATTACGGTAAGGAAGGGATAACTGTATGGTACTGGTTTTCTTAGAGTTCTTTTCATCACGCAAATAATATACCAACAAACCACTAATAGCATGCTTCTTATTGAAGGTGTGGTTATAAGTCAGTGTTCCCTGGAAATAAGTGGAGTTGATAACTTCTTTGTTTTCATTTCCAACAGACAGATAGTCTGTACCGGCAGAGGGATTAAGACAGGTCAGGAAGTAAGTATTCTGAGCCGGGTTGTAACCTCCTGCAGTGAAGTAGTAAGGCTTATATGTACGGTCAATACTGTAGTTGGTTTTTCGGTTGGTATTAAACATACCTCTCAGTTTCAGTCCTTTCAATATGAAACCTAAATCCTGCTCCAATTCCATTTGAGCAAAAATTGTAGAATTCTGTCTGTCCTGGTAACCTTTCATCAATTCAGCATAGGGATTGATAAAAGTATTTTCACTACCACCATAGAGAATGTATGGAGTTGTTTCGTTGGCTTTATCCGGTTGGTAATAAGCCGGATATTCTACCGGACTTGATTGAGAAATCATTTTGTACAGGTCACTTCCTGAATGTACCGGACCGGTATAATCGTCCATTGTAGCTTGCAAGCGTACTTTTACCAATGTTGATTTACTAACATTGATATCTACGTTACTACGAAGCAAATATTTGAATAGACTGATGTTATTGTCGAATCCGTTTGCTTTGGCATTTTTAAAGATACCGGCATCGTGTGACAGTGATCCGGCTACATAGTATCTGGCTACTTTACCACCACCGCTTAGATTCAGATTACCACGTAAGTTGGTTGTGTGGTTCTTCAGCAACATATCATACCAGTCAACCGCAGGGAACACATTGGGGTTCAAGCCGGCAATTGTATTGTCTATCTTCTGTTGGCTATAACGCGCAGGAGAAGACGGGTCACGTGTAGTGATAGCCTCGTTATACATATTCATATAAGTGATAGGATCCGTCCATTTCACCTCTTTTGTCGGAGCAGAAATAGAAGTTTCAAAACGGGCTGAAATCTTACTTGGACCTTCAGAACCTTGCTTTGTAGTTACCAGAATTACACCATTGGCACCACGTGCACCATAGAGAGCAGTGGCCGTAGCGTCTTTCATGATAGAGAAACTGGCAATGTCATCTACTTGCAGACGTGCTAAGTCTTCTGACTCCATTTCCACATCATCTACCAGGATAAGTGGAGACTTTGCATATCCGAAGGTTGTTACACCACGTACAAAGAAGTCTGCATTGTCTGCACCCGGTTCACCACTACGCTGGTAGGAGATAAGACCTGCTACACGTCCGGCAAGTGCTGTGGTAAGGTTACTTGTAGGTGCTTTCAACTCTGCTGGTTTGATAGTTGATACGGAGGCAAGCACACTTTCTTTCTTCTGCTTGGCAAAAGCAACAACTGTAACTTCATCCAGCTCGTCTACTTTCTGTTTTAGTATGATTCTAAGGTTATTCTTATCACCTACTGTGATTGTCTGAGGTTCCATACCCAAATACGTAATTTCGAGTTTGGCTCCTTTGGGTACATCAATTGAGAATGTACCATCCATATCTGTAGTTACTCCTCTTGGTGTACCTACTACCTGGATAGCAGCTCCGGGAACAGTTTCTCCGGTTTCGTCAATAATGGTACCTTTCAATGTAATGTTTCGGGATTGTGTGACGCCCGGAACGGATGGAGAGGTGGCAAAAGCGGTTACTCCATAATTTGGAAAGGAACCTAACATGCCCAACAATAGTAGCATTGCGCTACACCTTTTGGTTAGAAAAGGAAAATTGTTTTTCATCTTCTTTAATTAGATTAATTAATAAAAAGTATAATTTCACAAATGTTATCGATGTGTGCGTTAACACTTGGTTCTGCAAAGGTATGGAATTGTGAAAAGATGTTTTTATGTATTGTTTCAAATGTTGCTTGATTTGTCTCTAAATCGTTTTTGGGACGCTATTGATAGTAAAATGAGATAAAATTTCAAATGGACTGAGTTTTGGCTGGTAAATCGGAGGGTTGGATAGGTGAATATAGAAAACAGATCAAGATGAATATATTTATCCGTGTTTTATCATATTATAGTTATTGCTTTTTAAGAAATAAGTATCGCGTAGTCTTCTTTCTCATCCTGAAAATATAGTTGTTAGCCCCGTCTCATATCCTGTTATATAAATGTTTTCTATGATAGTTGATACGCTATTATAAGTCTATGAGATTATAGTGATAATGGTGATGGCTGTTAACGGCTAACTTTGTGGGTGAATAAAAAATAATCGACCATGAGAAAGCATACACATATTGGAATAAAGTCTTTTTCTGCACTATTGGCTTCTGCTGTTTTGTTGGGGTTTACTTTCCGTCAGCCGGTTCAATCAGAAGGAGATCCTTTGTTTATAACAGGGTTAACTCCGTATAAAGCAGGTGTCATTACATCGCAAAAAGGGACGAAACAATTAGTCCTTTATTCGTCTGACTGGAAGGAGAGTTTGCAAAAGTGGGATTTGGATGCCGTACCCAGTGGGGTAACTGTAGCTGGGGATAAAATCTATGCTACAGTTACTGGAGATAAGAATGGAGTGTATGTTCTTTCTGCAACGGGAGATTCAAAGGAATATATACCAACCGGTTCGGGGGCTTGTTTTCCTTTGGCAGATGAGAAAACAAATAAATTATATGTTTGTAATCAGTTCTCAACAACCGTTTCTGAAATCGATTTAGGGAGTAATAAAGTGATACGTGAAGTAAAAGTACTTCGTGAGCCTAAATCATCTATACTTGATCCGAATGGAAAGTATTTGTTCGTTACCAATTATCTTCCTCAACAACGTGCCGATATAGATACGGTGGCAGCATGTGTTTCGGTCATTGATTTGAACAGTTTTCATAAGGTACGCGATATCCAGTTGGCTAACGGGAGTAATGCTCTACGTGGTATGACGCTTTCTCCCGATAGCCGTTATTTATTGATAACGCATAATCTGGGACGCTTTCAGGTGCCTACTTCACAGTTACAACAAGGTTGGATGAATACCAGTGCTATCAGTATTGTTAATCTGGAAAGTCTGAGATTTGAGGGTGCCGTATTGCTGGATGAACCCGAACGTGGTGCAGCTGGTATATGGGATGTGAAATGTGCGGATAATAAGATCGTTATCAGCCACTCCGGTACACATGATATTAGTGTGATTGATTATCCCGGTTTTATTCAGAAGTTTAATGCTTATCCGCAAAAAGATGCATTGACGTATGATCTTCGTTTTTTGTATGGTCTTCGGGATCGGATAGCATTGGCAGGGAACGGTCCGCGCAGTTTGATACTAAGAGATGGAAAGGCGATTGTCCCTACTTATTTTTCGGATACATTGAATATTGTTGATTTGAATACGCATCAGATAGATGCTGTGCCTTTGGTACAGAATCGGGTAGAGAGTCGTATACAACGTGGTGAGAAGTACTTTAATGATGCAGAGCACTGTTTTCAGAACTGGCAGTCGTGCAACGGATGTCATCCGGGAGATGCCCGTACAGATGGCATGAATTGGGATTTGATGAATGATGGTATTGGTAATCCGAAAAACTGCAAAAGCTTACTATTCTCGCATGTCACACCTCCTAATATGATTTCGGGTATCCGTGCTTCTGCTAATGTAGCTGTGCGTGCCGGGTATAAATTGATTCAGTTTACTGATCTTCCGGAAGATTTTGCAGATTGTGTAGATGAATATTTGATGGATCTTAAACCTGTTCCCAGCCCATATCTGGTGAATGGAGAACTTTCGGAGAAAGCACAGCGTGGTCGTAAGGTATATGAAAAACTAAAGTGTGACGAATGTCATTCGGGACCCTATTATACCGATATGAAAATGCATCGTATTGGAGAAGATGTTGAATTTGAAAATGGATGGGATACACCGACTCTTCGGGAAGTATGGCGTACGGCTCCTTACTTATTTGACGGAAGGGCTGCTACGATGAAAGATGTTTTTACGGTTCATAAGCATGGTATTGATAAAAAAGTATCTGATAAGGAAATAGATGAACTCGTAGAATATGTGAATTCTCTATAAAAATGAAAAATATGATATTGGAAGCAAATATAGAAATTGTCCATAGGCTTTATCAAACGGGAAAAGGGTCTTTTAAGGAAATGCTTTTTCAGTTGATGGCTTTGTATGAGGCAGTCTATACACCGGTACGTATTGTAGTATTCGGTGCACCCCAAAATAATGAAGAATACTGCGAACGTTTCAGTCAGATTCGTAATGTTATTGCTGAACGATTTGGAAACACGGCTCCTACAGTGAGTTATGTTGCCCAACCTCCATGTCCGCAAGGCCTCGTGATGGAAGTACATGAAGTGGTGTTGACGGATGCTGACCGTATCTGTTATAAAACATTGGATGATGTGCCTTATATTACGGTTGAGCGTGAAGGATGCAAGCGTCTGTTTATGAGTGGGATTATTGGTAATGTTCTTCAAGCTACTATTCGCAGGCAGGCGGATGATGTGTTCAGAACAATTTCTCATATAATGATTGCTGAGCAGATGCCGGTCTCTTCTATTGTGCGTCAATGGAATTACATTGAGAAGATAACAGATTGTGATGTCACGGGACATCAGCATTATCAGGACTTCAATGATGCCCGTTCTTTATTTTATCAGTCTGCACAGTGGTTAGACGGTTATCCGGCAGCTACTGGTATAGGTACCCAGTGGGGAGGAGTAATGATTGATATTGATGCTTTGTTTTGCCAGGATAAAACGGTTTGTGTGAAAGCGGTGGATAATCCGTTACAGGTCTCTGCTCATGCTTATTCACAAAATGTGTTGTTAGGTGAGAAGGATGAGAAGCTCAATAAGAAAACTACGCCAAAGTTTGAACGTGCCAAGGCTATATGGAAGAAAGATCATGGGTTTGTTTATATCTCCGGTACTGCTGCCATCCGAGGTGAACAAAGTCTGGAAGGAGTGGGGATTGAAGAACAAACACTTGCAACACTGGAGAATATAAAATATCTTGTTTCTGCCGAAAATCTTGGGGAATCGGGCATTCCAGTGACGAAAGATGCATCCTATATCTGCTTTCGTGTTTACGTCAAAAGATGGGAGGATATGGCGAAGGCCCGTGAGGTTATCACCCGTCAGTATCCTGATCTTCCGGCTGTATATACTCTTACGGATGTTTGTCGCTCTGAACTTCTGATTGAGATTGAAGGAATGGGGGTTATTTGAGAATGGAGAAGGGAGAGGGGAGAAAGAGGCTGCGCTATCATGTTGCACAGTTAATTTTCAATTTTCAATTAATTAAATAATTATATTAAAACGATGAAAACAACAAAAGTACTAATTGCGGCATTTATTGCCTGCTGTGGGGTAGGGATGACCTCTTGCTCTACAGAATCTAAAAAGACAGAATCGGTTATGACACAAGAAAAAAAAACGTATCAGAAGAAGTTTACAAATGCTGACTTCTACAAGGATGGAAAGTTTGATCAGGAGGTTGCTAAGAAAGCATTCCTGGATATGTTTGAGTTTTATGATGTACCTTTCACTGCATTGATGGAAAAAGACATCTGGTTTACTGATTTCGGACTGGGTGACTTTGAAAATACAGGTATGGGAGGTATCTTCTGGATTAACGACGCCGAACATGGCTATTTTGCCCATAGTATTTATTTATTACCGGGGCAGATGATTCCGGAACATGCTCATGTAAAGACTTCATTTCCTGCTAAGCATGAATCATGGATGGTAAATCATGGATGGGTGTATAATTTCTCTGAAGTAGGAGACGAAACTCCTAACCCGCCTGCTATTCCTGCCGGTCACGGTCCGATTAAGAGTAAAAACTTTGTTGTACAGCAGGTCGGTGACGTTCTTCGTTTGAAAGAACCTGAAACTTTTCATTTTATGATGGCTGGTCCCGAAGGAGCCATTGTTGAAGAGTGGGCTTGCTACCATGATAACGATGGTTTGCGTTTCACTAATAAAAAAGCTGCTTTATAATTAACATCTAAGATACCATGAGAAAAATAAATCATATTGGAATACCAACTCAGACACCACAACCAGGTGAATTCTATGTGGAGGGTTTAAAAGTGTGGCTGACTAATTTTAATGAAAGCCCTAATAAAATAGAATTTCTTCGTTTTGAAGAAGGGAGCTGGATGCCGGAACTGATTCAGAAAACGGCTCATATAGCCTATGAAGTAGATAATCTGGAAGAAGAATTAAAAGGTGCCAAAGTACTTGTTGAACCGATGCCGGGAGGTGAAAATCTTACCATTGCTTTTATTGAGGAAGAAGGTATCGCACTTGAACTGATGTATTTTGAAAAATAACTTTTATATTAAATAATCTAAGAATAAATATGCATAAGTTTATAAATAATCCTGATAATCTCACAGAAGAGTTATTGGAAGGCTATGTGATGGCTTACAGTGATCAGGTAGCTATTGGAGGTGAGAATATTATTGTGCGTGCCAATGCTAAACCGGAAGATAAGGTTGCTATTATCACGCTTGGAGGTTCGGGGCATGAACCTGCATTGAGTGGTTTTGTAGGTGAAGGTATGCTCGACTGCTCTGTAGTTGGGGATATTTTTGCAGCTCCGGGTGCACAACGCGTTTTTCAGGCTTTGCAAATGTTCAAACGCGAAGCGGGGATCTTGTTGGTAGTACTCAATCATTCTGGTGATATTATGAGTGCAAACATGGCTTGTCAGTTAGCTGAACGGGTGGGTATCAAAGTGAAGAGTATCATTACCCATGATGATATCAGTGCCGGGCTGGATGCTCCCGATGAGGACCGCCGCGGGTTGGCAGGTTGTGTGCCTTTGATTAAAGTGGTTGGTGCTGCTGCCGAAGAGGGTAAATCTCTGGACGAGATTCTTGAAATAGGCGAACGTATGAATGCGAAAATAGCCACACTTGCCGTAGCAATGAAAACATGTACGCATCCGCAAAATGGTATGAATATTTCTGATCTTCCGGACGGTATTATGGAGATTGGCATGGGACAACATGGCGAAGGTGGTGGTGGTCGTAAACCATTGGTTTCTGCCGATGATACTGCCGAGGAAATGGTAGGTCTGTTAATGAAAAAATTACAGCCTAAATCCGGAGATAAGGCGTTGCTTATCATTAATGGTGTGGGAGCAACTACTCATATGGAGATGAGCATTGTTTACCGTAAGGCTCATTTTATATTGGAAAATAATGGTATTGAAGTGGTGTCGGGACGTATTGGTGAATTGCTGACAGTACAGGAACAAGCAGGTTTTCAAATGATTTTGGCATTGTTGGACAATGATCATGTAGATTATCTGAAAAACCATATGTCTAACGCACCTTACTGGACTACTATAGGAAAATAAGAATGGATAAATTAACAGTAAATGACTTTAAGAAAATGATTCAGAACGCTCTGAAAAATATAACAGAGCGTTCTGATGAGTTCTCTAAACTGGATGCTGTATTGGGTGACGGTGATCACGGTACAGCTATCGTACAGGCTATGTCGGCCATTGTACAATCGGCTGATAAAGGTATGGAATTCAAGAAAATGCTTGGAGACATGGGGTTTGACGTAATGTTGCAGATCAGTGGTTCTACCAGTACGTTGCTTGGAGGATTCTTCCTCGGAATGAGTGATGTGGTGGGGGATGGGGTAACCGAACTGGATGCTGAAGGCGTGAAAAATATGTTTGCCGGCGGACTTATCGGTGTGAAAAAACAGACTAAAGCCCAACGCGGAGATAAGACGATGATGGATGCTTTAGTACCTGCTGTGGAAGCTATACAGGCTACAAACTCATCTGATATAAAGGAATTGATGGCGATGGGAGCAGAAGCTGCGTTGAAAGGAGCAGCAGAAACTGTAAATATGAAAGCTAATTTTGGGCGTGCCCGTAATTATGGTGAACGTTCCATTGGATATGCCGATTCTGGAGCAAGCTCCTGGTCATGCATGTTTGATGCTTTTGCAAAAGCATTACTTTAAAGATATATAAAAACAGAATAAGAGAAAATGGCAGATTTAGATGATTTAAGAGATGGCTGCAACTTTGGGCTGGACCAAGCTGTGGCAAATCAGACTTTCCACGTAAAAGGCGCAGGAAATCTTCCTTGGGGAATGAAAGATCGGTTATCACGTATTTTTAATCCTGCGACAGGACGTACAGTGATGTTGGCTTGTGACCATGGTTTTATAATGGGGCCTACTTCCGGATTGGAACGTATCGACCTGAACATTGTACCACTTATTGAGTATGCAGATTGTCTGATGTGTACACGTGGTATTTTACAGTCTGTTATTCCACCCACCACCAACAAATCTATTTGCTTGCGTTCGGATGCAGGTACCTCTATTTTGACGGAGTTGAATGACAATGTATTGATTGATATTGAAGATGCGGTACGCATGAACGTTTCGGCTATGGCAGTGATGTTGGCTATTGGTGATAAAGCACATGAGGCTAAAACGGTGGCTAATCTTTATAAGGCAGTAGATAAAGGTATTCGCTATGGTATTCCTGTGATGGGGGTTACAGCTGTTGGTAAAGAAATGGCTCGTGATGCACGTTATTTTGGTTTAGCTTCGCGTATTGCAGCCGAAAATGGTGCTAACATTGTAAAAACTTACTATTGTGACGGTTTTGAGAAAGTGGCAGCTGCTTGTCCGGTCCCCGTAGTGATTGCCGGTGGTAAGAAACTTCCGGAAAAAGAGGCGCTTGAGCTTTGCTATATGGCTATCAATGACGGTGCTTCCGGAGTAGATATGGGACGTAACGTGTTCCAGTCAGAGGCTCCTGCTGCAATGATTCAGGCGGTTCATGCAGTAGTACATCAGAACTATAGTGTGGATCAGGCTTTTGAACTGTTTAACGAATTAAAAGCTAAATAATGATGATACGCCTGCATTTATTAGCTCTGTTATTTCTCAGCTGTTCGTTGCAATTGTCTGCACAGGAAAAACTTGTACTTGCCGGTTCGGGAAATCCTGCGGTAATGATAGTAGATAAGCAATCGGGGGCTGTAGAATGGAAACACACATTAGAAAAAGGAGAGGAGTGTAATACTGTAGCTGTTACCAAACAGGGCAATATTCTCTATTCTTACAAAAAAGGAGCGAAGCTGATCGGGACGGATCATCGTGTGATATGGGATTATAAAACCCCGGAGGGCACAGAGCTCCAATCAGCGACTCTCTTGAAGGATGGCGGATTTCTTCTTGGTATCTGTGGAAATCCGGCACGGCTCATAGAACTGGATAAGAACGGCAAAGAGCGTAATCGTGTGGAGATTGACTTGCAGATAGAAAAACCACATGGTCAGTTCCGGCAGGTTTTCCAGTTGCGTAACAAGAATTATCTGCTTCCTGTCATGGGAAAACAGAAGGTGATGGAAATAAACCGGAAAGGTGCAGTGGTGGCAGAGTTCCCGACAGGAGGCCGGGCTTTTTCTTCACTCGAATTGAAAGACGGGAATATACTGCTTCCTTGTGGCGACGGGCATTTTTTCCAGGTTATTGATCGTAAAACAGGGAAGGAACTCAGACGGGTAACGTCTGATGATGTACAAGGTGCTTCGCTACTCTTTGTTGGACAGATATTGGATGCAGGCAAAGGAAATTGGCTGATTTGTAACTGGTATGGACACACGAAAGATGCTACAGTAGACGAACCTCAACTCATTGAAGTGGATGCAAACGGCAAGGTATTATGGAGCTTGAATGATAAAGAAAATATCGGTAAAGTTTCGGCAGCTTGTCTGGTGAGTAATCCCAAATTTAAGATAAATGCAGTAGAGTAATCCTCAAACTAATACATAACTGATATGAATAAGAAAATAGTAATAATGTCCGTTTGCATGGCATTGTCTTTTTCTGTTTTTGCACAGAAAAAAAAGACAAAGGTAGCCGAACCTGCTACCTGGGCGGAAAGTATCGCCCGGGCAAAGAGCCAGGCTGATGTACAGATGCAAAAAACGCTTCGTCCGGTCGCTTCTAAAGTGATTAAGTCGAAAGCGCCAGCAGAGCCTTTCTCTGCAGACATCAGCGGATTGGACGAAATGGTGCTTTACACCTGGAGTACGGTGGACGGCACTTCTGATGACCAACCGGTATGGGCAAATGCCCGGTTGATTGCTGCCGACGGTTCTTCCGTATGGCTAAATGAACTGAAGAATACCTTTAAAAAAGGTACCAGCGGTGGTTTGCGTTACAATGTAAATGCTAAGAATGCTGCTGTTGTGATGCGGGGAAAAACTTATGACCGCACTATTATGACAGGTGGGAATGCACAGATTATTGTTCCGTTGGACAAGAAGTATGTGCGTTTTGAAGCAGAAATAGGATTGGAGAACCGTTCTTCAAATGGGTCGGTTATTTTCCGCGTACAAGGTATTACGGGTAGTGAAGCTGCCGGTAAGATTGTGAATGACTATCCTGCGGAGGTAGCTCTGTTCCTGCCTTTTGCCGGTGGAGATATGAAAGCGTTGGTGACTACGTATGATGCAAGTATTGAGAAACACATTGCAGAATCCGTTATCAGGCTTTTGGATGAACCGAAGCATTTCAATGTACTGTTGCAACAGATATCTCAGAAACCTGCATTGGATGAACAGGTTATTGGTTATCTGAATCTGGCTCAGGATGCAATGAATGTGTATCAATTGCAGGAGGCACTGGCATGGATCAATATCCGCGCTATTGAGGAAGCTGTAAATGATATGAAACAGTATAAAGGTTTTGATCAGACAACTAATCAGACCCGTTTGGCAGAGCTGAAAATGCTTATCGGAAGGGGCTTCAATGATATTTATACCAATCAGCCCGCTGCGTTGGAGACTGCCAATAAAGCATTGAAACTGAAACGGGACATCTTGCTGGCTAATCCTGAACTGGATGTTGACAAGTTGATTGTAGGCCGTTATAAAATAGGTACTACTGCCCGTCAGGCTACACCTCGCGCATTGGGTACGCAAAATAACAACTGGTCTAATCAGACTTCTGCTTCCCGTGGGGGCTTTGATGCGGAGATTACTGAGTTGTCAAACCTTCGTGGCGATATTAAGTCGAGAACGATTTTTAAACCGACTAACGGTTCGTCTCTTCCTGATCTTAAATTGCATTGGGACGCTGACCGTATTTTGTTCTCTATGGTTGATACCGACAAACGCTGGCAAGTGTTTGAGGTGGGGGTAGACGGTAAGGGACTGAAAAAGATGATTCCTGACCTGGAGCCTGATCTTGAGTTTTTTGACGCTACTTATCTGCCTTCCGGCAAGATGATTGCAGTCTCCAATATAGGTTACAATGGTGTACCTTGTGTAAATGGTAACGATGAAGTTGGCAATATGTGTCTGTACGATCCGAAAGACAACTCTTTGCGTCGTCTTACTTTTGACCAGGATGCTAACTGGGCACCGACAGTGATGAATAATGGCCGTATCATGTACACTCGTTGGGAGTATACCGATCTGACGCATTACTTTTCACGTTTTGTGATGCATATGAATCCGGATGGTACTGAACAGAAGTCACTTTATGGTAGTGGCTCTTACTTCCCTAACAGTACTTTCGATGCGAAGCCGCTTCCGGGTAATACCTCTAAGTTTGTAGGTGTCATCTCCGGTCACCATGGTGTAACCCGTTCCGGTCGTCTGATGATCTTCGATCCGGCTAAGAGCCGTAAATCGGAGAAAGGCATGTTACAGGAACTTCCTTTCAGGGATCGTAAGATTGAACCGATTGTAAAAGATCGTCTGGTAGACGGTGTATGGCCTCAGTTTATCAAGCCTTATCCGTTGAATGATAAATACTTCCTGGTAGCAGCCAAGTTGAATGAGAATGCATTATGGGGTATTTATCTGATAGACGTATTCGATAATCTGACTCTGATAGCCGAATATGAAGGTGAAGGATTGATTTGCCCGATACCTGTGAAGAAGACACCTACTCCTCCTGTTATTCCTGAGAAGATTAAACCGGGTGATAAGGAAGCTACAGTGTTTATTCAGGATATTTACGAAGGTGAAGGTTTAAAAGGGGTACCTCGTGGTACGGTAAAGGCATTCCGGGTACTTTCTTATGAGTATGCTTACAACAAAACTCCGTCTGATCATTGGGCACAGGGTGTACAGAGCGGCTGGGATATCAAACGTTTACTGGGTACGGTTCCGGTAGAAGAAGATGGTTCTGCCATGTTCAAAATACCTGCCAATACGCCTATTTCACTTCAGCCGTTGGATAGTGAAGGACGTGCTATTCAGTGGATGCGTAGCTGGTTGACCGGTATGCCGGGTGAAACGGTTTCATGTATCGGTTGCCATGAGGATCAGAATCAGATTCCTATTCCTAAACGTGTGATAGCCTCACAGATTGCTCCTCATGTCATAACGAAGCCTGAAGGTGGACAGCGTTCCTTTACTTTTGATTTGGAAGTACAACCGGTGCTTGACCGTGCCTGCGTAGCTTGCCACAATAGCGATAGTAAACTGGCCGACTTTACCGGAGGACGTATTGATAAATTTACCGGATTTGGTGAAAGTTATCTGAATCTTCATCCGTTTGTATACCGTCAGGGACCGGAAGCCGAAATAGAAGTGCTGAATCCGTATGAATATCATGCTTCTGTAAGTCCGCTTATAAAGCTACTGAAGAAAGGACATCATGGTGTGGAACTGACAGATAAAGAATGGCAGACCCTGTACAACTGGATTGACTTCAATGCACCTTATCATGGTAAGTTCAAAGCCAATGTATTTAAAGGGGTAGAGCAGATCAGTCGTCGTACGGAATTGACAGAGAAATATGCAGGTTCGGGTGTAGACTGGAAAGCCGAAATCCGTTCGTATGCCGACTATCTGAGCAAACAGGAAAAACCTGCTGCCGTGAAGCCTGAACGTAAGGAATATAAAGACAAAGAGGTGAAGCTGAAAGGCTGGCCGTTTGATGCTGCCACTGCCAAAGCAATGCTGAGTAAAGAAACAGAGACACAGAAGAGCATTGAATTGGCTCCTGGTATTCGGATGAACTTTGTACGTATTCCGGCTGGTTCTTTCGTAATGGGTAGTAACCATGGGCATTCCGACTATTCTCCTATAAGCAAACAGGTCGTAAAGAAAGCTTTCTGGATGGGTGAAATAGAGGTAAGCAATGAACAATTCCGTACCATCTTCCCTGACCACAACAGTCGTTTCATTGGTCAGCTTTGGAAAGATCACGTGCACGAAGGTTATCCGGCTAATAATCCGGAACAACCTGCTATCCGTGTAAGCTGGCAGGAAGCTATGGACTTCTGCAAGAAGCTGAGTGAGAAGACCGGATTGAATGTAACCCTGCCTACAGAAGTACAGTGGGAGTGGGCTTGCCGGGCTGGCAGTGATGATGACTTCTGGTATGGTTCCCAGAATACGGACTTTGCCAAGTTTGAAAATCTGGCCGATATGCAATTGAATAAAGCTGCCGTACGTGGTGTGAATCCACAACCGATGAATCCGAATGACAGTTGGTATAAGTATTATACATACCAGCCGAAAGAGAATGGAGTGGATGATGGTAATATGCTGATGGTAAAAGGTGGTAGTTATCAGGCCAATCCATGGGGATTGTATGATATGCAGGGTAATGTAGCCGAATGGACCCGTTCAGACTATATGCCTTATCCGTATAATGAGAAAGCACAAGACGGTACCGGTACAGAAAAGGTAGCCCGTGGCGGATCATGGACGGAACATCCCAAAACATGCACCTCTTATTACCGGAAAGCTTATCTGCCCTGGCAGAAGGTTTATAATGTTGGCTTCCGTGTGATTGTAGAAGACTAAGAGTTCACCACAGAGTAACACAGAGTTCCACAGAGTACTACTTATGATTCTTAACAATAACTCTATGGAACTCTGTGTTACTCTGTGGTGAAATAAAACCGAATATTGTATGGATAAAATAGAACTTATTGCAGGTCCCTGCAGTGCTGAGACTCGCGAACAAATGATACAGACTGCAACCCAACTACGGGCAGCAGGTATCCGGATATTACGTGCAGGACTGTGGAAACCTCGTTCGCACTACGGAACATTTGAAGGAGTAGGCGAGAAGGGACTGGCATGGATGAAAGAGATACAGCAAACTTTAGGTATGCAGGTGATGACTGAAGTAGCATTGCCTTCACATGTAGAAGCCGCCTTAAATGCCGGATTGGATATGCTATGGATCGGAGCACGAACTACGGTGAATCCGTTTATGATGCATGAACTTGCCGAGGCATTACGTGGAACAGATATTCCGATATGGGTAAAGAATCCTGTTTCTCCCGATCTGGAACTATGGATAGGAGCTATCGAACGCCTGCAACACGCGGGGGTAAAGCGCATTGGTGCCATACACAGAGGCTTTTGCCTGGTGGACAATGCTCCTTACCGCAATTCTCCGTTGTGGGATCAGATGGAAGAACTACGTAATCGTGTTCCTGGTATACCTGTTTATTGTGATCCCAGTCATATTGCGGGGAAACGTGAATTATTGCTTCAAATCTGCCGGAAAGCATTGTCCTTGAAAGTGGACGGATTGTTTATTGAATCACACTGTTGTCCGCAGGAGGCTTTGTCTGATGCTGCACAACAATTGACCCCGGCGGCCTTGTCGGAGATGTTGCGTACGCTGAATATAGGCTGAGCAGCTTGAAAAATAAGGCGTTTTTTTGTCTCAAACCCAAGATTGGGATAATAGTGCAAACCTATGGAATAAAAATATAAACCCGACTCAGGCTAATAGCCTATTTTTGCATTGGACAAAATAAATTATAAAATAACCATGAAAATCAAAACAGGACTGCTATCACTAATGATAGTATGCGGCGCATGTAGCCGAACTACCCAACCAGCGGATGTGTTAAAAGATAACTTCGATTTTGCTTCCGGGCAATTGAATTTCGCCTTTTCGGAAATAGACCAGGTGAAGTCAGCATTTACAGAAGAGCAAAAAGAGAAGATGTTAGTCAGCCCTCGTAATATTGAACCGGATGGTTCACTGCATCTCGTAGCTTCGCGAGATTGGTGCAGCGGATTTTTCCCGGGAGAATTGTGGTATATGTATGAATATACCGGCAATGAGTATTGGCGACAGAAAGCAGAAGAGTTTACCGCACCTATTGAGCGTGAAAAGACCAATGGCCGTACACATGATATGGGTTTTAAAGTGTTCTGCAGTTTTGGTAACGGATATCGTTTGACGCATAACTCTGATTACAAAGGAATACTTATCGAATCGGCAGAAACGCTGATTACCCGGTATAAGCCTAATGTGGGTTGTATCCGTTCGTGGGATCACAATAAAGATAAATGGCAGTGTCCTGTTATTATAGATAATATGATGAACCTGGAGTTGCTGTTCTGGGCTTACAAACAAACCAACCGGGAAGAGTTTTATGACATCGCTGTAAACCATGCACGTACAACGATGAAGAATCATTTCCGTGACGATTATAGTTCGTATCATGTGATTGATTATGATACAATCAGCGGAGAGGTTCTGAAGAAGAACACACATCAGGGATATGCGCATGAATCAGCATGGTCACGTGGTCAGGCGTGGGGATTATATGGTTATACGATGTGTTACCGTGAAACGAATCTTCCGGAATTTTTGGAACAGGCCAAACACATCGCCAACTATATCTTCACCAGTAAAACACTTCCTGAAGATCTGATTCCTTATTGGGATTTCAATGCTCCTAATATTCCTGACGAACCGAGAGATGTGTCGGCAGCAGCTGTTATAGCTTGTGCACTGTATGAGCTTTCTATGTACGACAAGGACAATGCTGTGCAGTATAAGGAATGGGCCGATACGATTGTTAATAATTTGAGTCAGAACTATCGTGCAACGTTGAATGGTGATCGTGGTTTCCTTTTACTCCACAGTACGGGTTCTGCTCCTCATAAGTCGGAGATAGATGTTCCTATTGTCTATGCAGACTATTATTTCCTTGAGGCCTTACTCCGAAAATCAAAACTGGAAAAAGAAGGAAACGCTGTATTGTAAAAGCGGTGTAATATGAAAAATACAATTGTAGGTTTATTAGTTAGTTTGTTGCTGCTGAGCGGGAATCTTACTGCAAAGGTTCCTGTGACGCAGTCGCAAAAACTTCGTTTAACGGATAACTGGGAGTTCCTCCGACAGGATGTTGGTAGTGTATGGGAACTTGTTCGACCCATGAAAGCCGGACAGCCGGAAGAATCACCCATTTGGACAAAAGTAACTCTTCCGCATTGCTTTAATGCAGAAGATGCAGTAGACCCGGATGTGAATTATTATCAGGGACCGGGCTGGTATAAAACACAACTCACGATAGACAATCCCTATAAAAACGGCCGTATCCTGCTCGAATTTGAAGGAGCAGGACAAAAGACAGAAGTTTATATCTATACTACCAAAGTGGGTAGCCATACAGGTGGTTATGATAGCTGGAATGTAGATATAACAGATGCCGTGAACACGTTTCTTGCCAGTAAAGAGGCAGAGCGTTTTGAAGGACGTGTCCCTTTGAGTATTCGTTGTGACAATACACGTGATGCCGAAATGATCCCTTCGGATCTCTCCGATTTTAATCTTTATGGAGGTATCTACCGCTATCTCAATCTGGTTTATCTTCCGGAGGTTTCTATAGCTTCGCTGAAGATAGAGCCGGTTTTGGATAAGAAACTGAAGCAGGCAACACTGAAAATAAATTCTTTCTTTTATAATCCTTTGGATGTAAGAAAAGCCACTGTTGAGTGGCGTGTTAAAGACTCTCAAGGAAACGTGGTACTATCCGGCAGGCAGGATGAAGTCACTCCTCTCGGCGAGTTCTGCCTTGCCGATGCCACGTTAAAAAGACCTCAGGTATGGGATGTGGATAACCCACAGCTTTATACATGTGAGGTTACTGTTCGTGCCAATGAACAGGCAGTTACTGCTTCCGAACGTTTTGGTTTCCGTACATTTGAATTTATTGAAAAAGGGCCGTTCCATTTGAATGGGCGTCGGTTGCTATTGCGTGGTACACACCGGCATGAAGATCATGCAGGAGTGGCTGCTGCCATGACCGAAGATCAGATGCGACAAGAGATGCAGATGATGAAAGAGATGGGTGTTAACTTCATCCGTCTGGGGCATTATCAGCAGTCAGAAATAATCCTTAACCTCTGTGACAGTCTGGGTATACTGGTATGGGAAGAGATTCCCTGGTGCCGTGGAGGGGTAGGTGGAGAAAAGTACCGTTCACAAGCCAAACACATGTTGACAGACATGATAGAACAACACCGCAATCATCCCGCCGTGATCATCTGGGGACTCGGAAACGAGAATGACTGGCCGAATGATTTTGAAACATTTAATCAGGGAGAGATCCGCTCGTTGATGAGTGAGCTTCACACCCTCTCGCATCAGTTGGATGATAGTCGCAAGACGGCCATTCGCCGTTGCGCTTTCTGTAGTGACATTGTTGATGTTTATTCGCCTTCTATCTGGGCGGGCTGGTATCGGGGAAATTATACCGATTATCAGGAGATGTCTCTTGTTGAGATGGAAAAGGTGAAACATTTTCTGCACGTAGAGTGGGGAGGTGACAGCCATGCCGGACGTCATGCCGAGGTGGTGGCAGCCATTCGTAAAGCAGGTGAAAGCGATGCTGATGCAGCACTGAATGGTTCGGCGCAAGTGCTTAAAAAAGGAGATTGGAGTGAAACATATATTGTAAAGCTGATTGACTGGCACCTGAAAGAACAGGAGAATATGCCTTGGCTGACAGGAGCGGCCTATTGGCCTTTCAAAGATTTCTCTACTCCGATACGTCCCGATAATCCGGTACCGTATATGAACCAGAAAGGGGTTGTGGAACGTGACTTTACGAAGAAAGAAAGCTACTACGTATTCCAGTCTTATTGGACAGAGAAACCCATGATACATATTTATGGGCACAGTTGGCCGGTGCGTTGGGGAAATGCGGGTGAGGAGAAAGAGATACTGGTTTATTCAAACTGCTCTTCAGTTGAACTTTTCGTTAATGGGGTGAGTCAGGGAATAAAAAAACGTAACAGTCAGGACTTTCCTGCTGCCGGATTACGTTGGAATGTGCCTTTGAATGTTGGGAAGAATACAGTTAAGGCAGTTTCTATCGGTAAGGGAAGTATTACAGATGAGATATCTTTTGAATATCAGACGGAGAAGTGGGGGGCGGAAGCTCGTATGCAACTTACTGCCACGCCTTGTGGAGATGATCTGTTTGAGATATCGGCACAACTATTGGATACCAATGGAGTTCGCTGTCTGGATTCTCGTATGTTCATCAATTTTGAGATAGCAGGTGATGGTGAGTTGATACAAAATCAAGGTACTGCTATGGGATCGCGCAAAGTACAGGCTTGCAACGGGCGTGCAGGTATTCGTGTTCGCCAAGTCAAAGGGAAATCGGTTGTTGCGGTGAAAGCCGAAGGTATTCCTACAGAAACGTGTTTAGTTGAAAATTGAAAGTTGAAAGTTGCTGCGCTATTACGCTGCGTAGCAACTTTCAACTTTCAATTTTCAACTCTATAAGATTTTCAATATTCAATATTCAATTCAATGAGTAAATTTCAGAACCTAATTTGTGGAGGGGCCTTTATGGTTCTCTTTGTTACAGGGGCATTGGCACAAACCAAGCTCCCGCCTGCCTGGCAATCCAGTCTGGTAAAGATAACTGATGCGGGAGAACTTACATATTATCCCGATAAAGAAGGAAATACAATTCCGGATTTTAGCCGTGTAGGTTATCATCACGGAGATAAGAGTATTCCGGCTTATCCGGCTACAATAATCGTTTCGCCGGTAGCGAACGGAGATAGCCGTAACGTTATCCAGAAGGCTATTGATAAAGTTTCGCAAATGAAACCTGATAAAGATGGACACCGAGGGACGGTTTTACTGAAACGTGGCCTTTATAAAATTTCTGAAAGTATACATATTACTACCGGTGGTGTTGTGTTACAAGGAGAGGGGGAAAATGTGAATGAAACGCGTCTTTTGGCTACAGGGAAAAAGCGATATTCGTTGATCAAAGTGTCTGGTACGGGAAGAGCAAAAGAAGTGCCGGGTACACGGGTGAAGATTACAGACACATTCGTTCCTGTCGGTACGCATTCTTTTCGGGTTTCCTCGGGTAAAGGATTCCGTCCGGGAGATCGTATTATGCTTTATCGTCCTGGTACTTCACAGTGGATACATGATCTTAAAATGGATCAGATTGTAGAACGTAAAGGTACTCGTCAATGGACTCCTGAAGAGTACAATCTTGCTTTTGAACGTGAGATAACCAAAGTAGAAGGTGACCGTATCTATATTGACAATCCTGTTGTGATGCAGATGGATGCCAAATATGGTGGCGGTGAAATTTATAAGTATACATTTGACGGACGTATCGGTGAGGTAGGAGTCAGTGATCTTTGTATTGAGTCTGAGTTTGAGAATTATGAGGATAATCAGCATGGCTGGATTGGTGTAGAGTTTGATAAAGTCGAAAATTGCTGGGCACGCAATATAACTTGCCGTTATCTGGGTTATGCAGCTGTGAGCTGTGAGTCGATGGCTAAGAATGTAACGGTTTCTAACAGCCGTTGTCTTGAAGCAAAATCACTTATTACGGGTGGTTTCCGTTATGGTTTCAATAATTGGGGGCAGCAGAATCTTTTTATGAATTGCCAGAGTTCCGAAGGACGTCATGATTATGTGACCGGAGCGCGTGTATGCGGTCCGAATGTGTTTTATAATTGTTCCGCTTCCCAGGCATTTGCAGATATAGGTCCGCATCACCGTTGGGCAGTAGGTACTCTTTATGATAATGTTATCACTGACGGAGAAATTAATGTTCAGGATCGGGGACAAATGGGGAGCGGACATGGTTGGGCCGGTGTTACACAGGTATTATGGAATTGCCGGGTGCGTCGTGCTGCTATACAAAACCCTTGGGTTTCCGGAAATAATTATAGTATCGGAACGAAGGGAGAGAAAGTACCTGGACATTTCAAAGACCGTCCCGAAGGTATTTGGGAAGGACAGAATGAGATTAATATTTTTCCTCGTTCTTTGTATGTAGCCCAACTTATGGCAAGACAAAAAGAAGCAGACTTGCGGATATTAACTAAGTAAAAACTCATCACAGAGTATACAAAGGTTTCAGAGTTTTATTACTTTTGCAATCGAATGTATGATCCTCGGTGCTTTTGTATGCTCTGTGGCGAAATTGAACGAATTGTCATGTTAACATCTTATATCGAACCTTATGACTAAACAAACTTTTCTATCTTTTATCATTCTGTGTGGGATTACTGTGGCTGTTGGTGCCCAAACTGCTGCTTATCGTTTGGAGAACTCCTTTCTGGTACGTACACTTGAAGTAAACAATGGTGTTCTGGTCACTCAATCTGTTTATAATAAGCTTTCTGGAAAAACGCTGACACCTCTTTCATGTGAAGAGTTTGCTTTGCGTATTTCAGATGGTACTGACAAAGAAGGTACCGACCGGATATTGACTGCTAAAGATTTTATTGTACTTTCTGTTTCCGATTACCACCTTACGTCAAATAAAAAAGGTCGTGGTTACAGGTTTATGCTTAATAATAAAAAAGAAAAACTTTCGGTGACGGTCAGTTATGAGTTGGCGGATGATGACTCTTTTTGTCACAAGTATCTGCAGATACGTTCCGGCAAGGAGGTTACATTGGAACGCGTTGATGTGGAGTCTATCTCTTTTGCTGATGCGTGGCAAAACTATGTTACGAAAGAAATTACAGCTCAGGGGAGTGCCCGCTGGAAACCAGGTCTTGGACAGCCTCTTTATACAACAGAAACAGCTACCTATTGGGGGATCGAATTTCCTGCGGCAACCAATTTAGTAACGGATAAGAAGATGTCTTGTGGCTATCTTCGTGGCTTCGGACTTTCTAAAGACGAAGAGTATACCACCTATAAGAGCGTGGTTGGAGTGGCAGATGATCCGGCTTACCTTGATGATGCCTTTTACGCCTATATCGATAAAATAAGGAAGCGTCCGCTTCGCTTACAGATTCAGTACAACAGTTGGTTTGATTTTGGGAAGAGTGTCTCGGGCCGGACATTTGCAACCAGTGTGCGTAAAGTGAACAATGAACTGGTGCTTGAACGGGGGTGTACACCTTTGAATGCCTATGTTATTGATGATGGGTGGCAACATGCCGACCCGGCGACTGCCGATTGGTCGGGAAAGGTTTGGACGGTGAATTCCAAGTTCTCTTCCGATTTTTCCGAAAGCCGGCAAGTAGTGAAGGAAGCTAATTCTAATCTTGGGCTTTGGCTAAGTCCGGCTTCCATTTTAGGTGGATTGAAAATGGTTCCTAAAATGCGTGAATATGGTTATGAATCTCTCTCTTATGGTATGTCCATGACGGGAGCTGTATATATGCAGAAGCTTGAAGACCGGGTTGTGGAGCTTGCTTCCGGAGGTGTTTCTTATTTTAAATTTGACGGACTGTTCGGACATCTTAATATCCGTGATTTTGAGTTACAGGGAAGAGGCACGGCAGCTATGCCACAGCTTGGGCTTGAAGGCTTTTCTTCCAATGACGAGCGCTTGAATGACTCCCGGTATGACGAACTGAAACTTTATTACCTGACTGCCGGAACAGAACGTCTGATGAAGATCTTTAATCGTTTGGGAGAAGTGAATCCGGATATTTTTATTGCTATTACAAACGGGGCTTATCTTAGTCCATGGTGGTTGCAATACGTCGATGTGGTTTGGCTGATTAATGCCGGAGATGCTGCGAAAGGAAATAATCGTAACGGGGAGTTGGTATATCGTGATAATGTTTATCATCAGATATGGAAAGAAGAGAATACGAAGTTTCCGATGAACTCAGTTTTCAATCATGAACCGAAGAAAACAGGTCCGGATGAAACACCGGAGGCTTTCCGTGATTATTTGTATATGAATCTTAGCCGGGGTACTGGTTTTATTGAGCTGTATATCAAGACAGAAAAATTGTCTTATTCTGATTGGGACATTTTGGCCGATGGCTTGAAATGGGCTCAAAAAGTATTTCCGCTTTTCCATAATGTCCGTATGCACGGTGGTTCGCCTCGTGACAATGAGGTGTACGGCTACAGTGCCTGGAATAAGACTCAGGGATATCTTTCTTTTCACAATCCTTCGGAAAAGGAGCAAACTTATAATGTGATGCTTGACCGTAGTTTAGGATTATTGCCCGAAACGGATATGGTTTATCATGTTTCATCTCCTTTAGGAAGTGTGGGCAGTAGAGTGAAAGCCTCGTATCGTTATGGTGATATGCTATCGCTGACTTTGAAACCCGGAGAGATTACAGTGCTTGATTTTACTAACCTTGCCTCCAGCTTTTCCAGTTTGGGAAATGAAGGCATATCTTCAATTTGTGACTGATGAATAAAATTAAAAGTTTTTTTGTATTGTTGTTTTGTCTATGTTCTTTATCTGTTTCGGGTAAGGACAAGCGTGTCAAAGCCGTTTATGATCTGATAGAGCGGGTAACTCCCGGTTACTCTTCGCAATACCGGTTGGAGTTGATAGCTCCCGATAATGGTTCTGATGTCTACGAGGTAGACGGCAACGGCAAACAAGTGATTCTTCGAGGTAACACGTCCGTTGCGCTGGCTACTGCCTTTAACTGGTATTTGAAGTATACTTGTCAGGCGCATGTTTCCTGGTTTGGTAATCAGCTCCAGCTTCCTAAAAAATTGCCTCAGCCTCTTGCAAAGGAGCGCCGTCTCATCAACGGCCGTTATCGTGTGTACATGAACTATTGTACTGTGAGCTATACTGCTGCCTGGTGGAATTGGGAACGTTGGCAAAGGGAACTTGACTTTATGGCGATGAACTCCATCAATATGCCTCTTTTTACTATTGGGTTGGATGCTGTGTGGTATAACACCCTGTTGCGTTTCAATTTCACTGATAAAGAAGCGCGTGCTTTCCTGGCTGGTCCCGGACATGCAGCTTGGCAATGGATGCAAAACCTTCAAAGTTATGGTGGACCCCTTCCGAAAACTGTGATTGATAAACATGCCGCATTGGGTAAAAAAATTATTTCACGGCAGCTGGAGTTGGGAATGCAACCTATTCAGCAGGGCTTCTCCGGTTACGTACCTCGTGAGTTGAAAGAGAAGTATCCCACAGCGAATATTAACCAGCAACGCTCCTGGTGTGGTTTCAAAGGAGCTGCCCAGTTGGACCCTACTGATTCGTTGTTTACCCGTATGGGACGTGCTTTCCTTGAAGAACAGGCCCGATTGTTTGGTGCACACGGAGTTTATGCTGCCGATCCGTTCCACGAAAGTGCTCCTCCGATAGATACCCCTGAATATTTGAAAGCCGTAGGAGAAAGAATTCATCATCTTTTCCGTGATTTCGATCCGCATAGTACTTGGGCTATGCAATCGTGGAGTTTGCGTGAAGATATTGTAAAAGCCGTTCCGAAAGACGCTTTGTTGATTCTTGACCTGAACGGTAAAAGTACTTCAAAAGCCCTGTTTTGGGGATATTCTACGGTAGTAGGCAATCTGCATAATTTTGGTGGACGTATCAATATGCACGGTGATTTGAAACTTTTGGCCTCCAACCAATACAGTAAGGCAAAACGGTTGAATCCTGCTGTTTGCGGATCAGGTTTATTTATGGAAGCCATTGAGCAGAATCCGGTATATTATGAACTGGCTTTTGAAATGCCCTGTCATGCTGATAGTATCAACCTGCAAGCATGGCTGAAACAGTATGCTACCCGTCGTTATGGTGCCTTTTCGCCGGCGGCACAGGAGGCGTGGTTGTTGTTGCTTAACGGTCCGTATCGTCGGGGTACGAATGGTACTGAAAAGAGTTCGATCGTAGCTGCCCGTCCTGCGTTGGACGTAAAGAAATCTGGTCCGAATGCTGCTCTTGAGATACCTTATGATCCCACATTGGTGATTCGTGCCCAAAGCCTGTTGCTCAAAGATATAGATAAGTTGTCTGTTTCCCGACCTTATCGTTTCGATATCGTGGATGTGCAACGGCAGCTGATGACTAATCTCGGTCAGCTTATACATCGTCAAGCGGCAGAAGCTTTCAGGAAGAAAGATCAGCGTGCTTTTACACTTCATTCCGGGCGATTCCTTGAAATGTTGGCTGATATGGATAAGTTGCTTCGTACCCGCAGTGAGTACAGCTTTGATCGTTGGCTGACGGAAGCCCGTAGTTGGGGAGATACTGACGAGGAGAAGAATTTGATGGAACGTGATGCCACTTCTTTGGTCACTATTTGGGGGGCTGACGGTGATCCGCGTATCTTTGATTATTCCTGGCGAGAGTGGTCGGGTTTGATCAGTGGCTATTATCTCCCGCGTTGGCAGAAATTCTATGCCATGCTGCAACAACATCTTGATGCGGGTACTTCATATGAAGAAGCCGGTTTACCATTGATTTATGGTCGGGAGGCTTTCCGGGCCAATGATTTCTATAACGGTCTGGCAGAGTGGGAGCTTGCATATGTTGATACTTATGGTAAGGCACGTACTCCGATTACTGAAGGTGATGAAATTATCATGGTAAAACAGCTTTTTGACAAGTATCTCAAACTCTCTCAGGAGTATTATGCCGGAGGAGTGAAGGTTGCGGAAAAATCTTCGGGAGAAAAGACTTACGAAAATCTGGGAGAAGATTGACATTTTGACAAACTGACAAAGTGTATTTTCTATATCCTTTTTATAACGTTGTAGCAGAGCAGAATTCTGGTTTATAGAATTGAAGGCATTGTAGGTGCGTTGTGAGAACGCATAAAGTTTGTACTTGGATTATTTCAGTGTTAGAATGAAATGCTTTCTTTTTTGTAGCTGTCTTTATGATTGTAGATAGTTAAAGCCGGGTTTGTTCTGCTACTTTCTTTTTGTTGCTTACCTGTGTTCTACTAAGAAAAAACAAACGTTTCCGGTAAGAAACATGCATTTCTTACCGGAAACGTTTGTTTAGATGAATATTTATGTGGATTTTCCTTGTAAAGTTTTCTCAGAAGAGTGTTTTTAATAGAAAGGTTCGTTAGTCAATCTTTTGTATTACTGTCTTTTTTTTTCTGAAAAGTGGTGGATTTACGATCATTCTTTTCTTCTTGTTTTTACTTTTTATGTTTCTCTTCGTGTGGTAAACGTTCGTATACCTGAAAGTCACCTAAATAGAGATGTTCGTCTTTGATACCATTTTTAGGCCGGTCATCAAGATTTTCCATTCTGCCTCCCAGGCTACGGTAGATACCAAACTTATTGCGGATATTGGTTGCTCCGCTACGCCAAAGATCTATATCGTCAAAACATTGATTCATCAGTATTTTTCCGTCACTGATACGGGTAATCCTTATACGAAAGGAACCGTGGTCTGTATAGTGCATTTCAGTTTCCACCTGTACCCATTCATCTTCAAACTCTTTAAGAGGAATATTGTCGATAAGGACTCCTTTAGTACTTGCTCTTGTATCACCTGTGTGAATGACTTGCATTCGTCGGTTAGTGCCGTCCGCATCACAACGTGGTGTGATGGTGATAAGCGGTGCACCGTTATTGCCCTCCTGAGCTTTGAGCTGGTGGATATGGCAGAATGAAGTGGAAGGACGGAATCCTTTGGGTATTTTGAATTTCCATTTTAGCTGTTGCCATTCATCCCAGTTACCGTTTAGTTTTTGCCATGCGGGCGAAGTCTGGCTTTTCATTTCATTACGCTGGCGGTCTTTCAGTGATCCGCGGTCACCGTCAAGGAACTCTCCTGCGTGGTTGGTGAATTTGAAAACATATTGTTTCAATACATCATCATATACCACTTCGGCATGTACTCCTGTGTGATGGTCTTTGAGCGATGAGTTGGGATGTTCACTATAATCCCATCCCAACCGGCGCATATATTGGTGGATGGCATTGTAATCTTTGCCAACAAGACTCTCGTCGGCCTGCATACTTCCTTGCAAAGTGTATGCGATGGAATCCTTTTCCGGAACGGAGTTTCTGAAAACCTCTCCGGCATAACAAGGCAGATTGGGAGCAAGGTACATACACATTGCTGCAAGCGGATAGATAAGTGATTGTTTCTTCATAATATTCTATTCATATAAGATAAATTAATGATGCAAATATATCTCTTAATTCTTTCCGTTATTTCGGACTGATACGCTTCGGGATAATATTGATAACGATTGATACAATAGTTCAAGCCTTTTGAAGGATTATCCCTTACATTTGTCACAATAATACAAAATACATCTATTATGAAATACAAACAAATTCTTTCTTTTTTCGCAGGCGCTTGCCTGATGTTTTCTTCTTTACAAGCACAAGAGTATAATCTCACTAAATTTCCAAAAGGTTCTACTCCTCTTGAAGTAGGTAATCGGATCGCTAATAAGTTTATTGTCACTCCGCATACCCGTTTCGGAAATCCGAGGGCGGAGAAAGCTCCTAATTATATCACGTATCCCGACGCTTGTGCGTGGTTGGGTGCTCTTTGGTTTGGTAAAGTTACCAAAAACGAACCTTTACTTGATAAACTTAAAGATCGTTTTGAACCTCTTTTCTCCACAGAGCAGAAGATGCTTCCCCGTATGAATCATGTAGATCATAATGTGGTAGGAGCAGTTCCACTTGAACTTTATATACAGAAAAAAGGTGATCAGCGCTATTATGATCTTGGTATGCGATATGCCGATACACAGTGGGAAGCTCCTGTTGATGCTACTCCCGAACAGAAGGCGTATGCCGATAAGGGTTATTCCTGGCAGACACGCATCTGGATTGATGATATGTTTATGATTACTACTATTCAGTCGCAGGCCTATCGTGCCACTGGTGACCGGAAGTATATTGACCGTGCTGCCCGTGAGATGGCGATGTACCTCAAAGAGATTCAGCGTCCCAACGGACTGTTTTATCACTCTCCCGAAGCTCCCTTTTTCTGGGCACGTGGCAATGGTTGGATGGCTGCCGGTATGGCCCAGTTACTATCTATTCTTCCGAAAGATAATTCGGACCGTACTACTATAATGGAGGCTTATAAGAAGATGATGAACACACTCAAACAAAACCAGGACCCGGATGGTATGTGGCATCAGCTTATTGACGAACCGGCTTCCTATAAAGAGACCTCCGGTACGGCAATGTTTACCTATGCCATGATTGTAGGAGTGAAACATGGTTGGCTTGATAAAAAAGAGTATGGTACTGCTGCCCGTAAAGGCTGGCTTGCATTGGTGACCTATATCAATGAAAATGACGAAATAACCAATGTTTGTGAGGGGACGAATATAAAGAATGATAAGAATCATTACATGAACCGTAAACAAATTACGGGTGATTTGCATGCACATGCTCCTTTGTTGTGGTGTGCAGTTGCTTTGCTTGGGAAATGATTTTTTAAAGATTGTACAGCCTTTCTTTTGTAAAAGAGAGAGGCTTTGCTTTTTTCTGTGTTATCTATTGCGTCATAAGCAACATATTATATCTTTGCGTAGAAAATGATATTATGAATTACACATTACTATTCTAATGAAGAAACGATTATTGTTGTTTTTAGTTTGTTTTCTCACTTTGCCGGTGCTGTTTGCCAAAGAGGCTGAGAATTTCTATTTTTCTAATTTGAATCTGAAGGATGGTCTTTCCCAAATTTCTGTTCTGAAGATCATGCAAGATTCTAAAGGGTTCATATGGTGTGCTACCCGTAATGGACTGAATCGATATGATGGTAACCGTTTTGTGGCGTACAAGCATAGTAATACCGATTCGCTTAGTTTGAGCGATAATCATATCACTACTTTGGCCGAAGATAAATTCGGTAATCTATGGATCGGAACAAGTAAAGGCCTTAACCGCCTTGACTTGAAAACCAATAAAATAAAATCTTTCAATACCAAAGCTTATCCGTTACTTTACAACAGCTCTATTCGTGCTTTGCTGGTCGACTCCCGTAATCGTTTGTGGGTAGGTACGGCCGAAGGGATGTTTCTGTATATTAATGATATGGATATGTTTCAGGTGATTGAACTGAACGGACAGCTTAAGAAAGAACTGATAGCCGATATTTATGAAACTACTAAGGGACAAATGCTGATCGGTACCAAGAACAAAGGGCTTTATGTCTGTGATATGAATATGAAACCATTAAAGCATTTTACGGCCAATAGTAAAGATAAGTTGGGTATTTTGCCCAGTAATAACGTTGCTACTATTTTTGAAGATTCTAAAGGACAGATTTGGGGCGGAGCTACTTACAACGGACTATTCAAGCTTGATATAGACCGTGAAACGATTATTACTTATACCAAAGATAACAGTGCACTTTCCAACAATAGTATCCGTTGTATTGCCGAAGTGGAGGGTACACTACTTGTAGGTACGTTCGACGGACTTTATACAATTGACCTGCACAACAATTCCAAACTGTTACACTCCAACGCCTCTTTGGAACAAGGCAATCTCAGCCATTTCTCTATTTATTCGCTTTTTGTGGACAGAAGTAATATTGTATGGGTAGGTACTTATGCCGGAGGTATCAATTATAGTAGTAAGTACAACAATCGCTTTGTTTTTCATGATCCTACAACTGTCTTTGATGCTATGTTCGGCATTTATGGTACAATGGTTTGTATGCCTACGGGCTGTCTGTATATGGCGACAGAAGGGCGGGGGATACTCGATTATAATCTGCCTACTCGCAGGTATCAGTATTATCCTATCAAAGATTCCGTTCAGTTGCAACATAGCCAGAATATTGTAAAAGGGCTGATGTTGGAAGGTGATATTCTGTGGTGCGGAACCAATCGGGGTGGTATTTATCAGTTTAATATCCGAACAAAGAAATACTCGCTTTATTATCAGTTTAAGGAAGCCATGTCTATTTATTCCATACTGAGGGCATCGAATGGTGATCTCTGGTTGGGAGCTGCCAGTCCGGATGTGGGATTGATTAAACTTGGAAAAGACAAGAGTGTACAGAATAGTTTTAAGTTGGCCAATGATACTCTTCCTCCGCAAAGAGTGAGGAGTGTGCGTTGCATGATGGAGCTGAGACCCGGAGTATTGCTTGTAGGAACTCGTAATGACGGATTGGTGAAATACGATGAGTGGAGACATGAGATGACTTATTACAGTATGGATGAGGAGCCTGAAAACCGGCGTTTGCAGAATAACTACATCACTAGTATTGTCCGTGATGCTTCCGGAAATATATGGATTGGCATGTTTGGAGGAGGGCTTGCTCTTTATGATGAAGAAAAGGGGATCATCAGTACTGTTACGCAGGAATCAGGATTGGCAGAGAATGATGTTTGTGCTATTGTTCCGGATGAAAAGCACAATCTCTGGATCAGTACCAGCAACGGTATTTCACGCTATAATATCAAGACGAAAGAGTGCGCTAACTATAATATCTTCAATGGAGTTGCCATACAGGAGTTTACCCCTCATAGTGGTGCCATGCTTCCCAACGGAGATATTTGTTTTAGCGGAAACAATGGTTTTGTAACCTTTACCCCCGATGAATTGCAGCAGAACTCTTACATTCCGCCACTTGTTCTTACCGGATTGGTGGTTAATAATGAAGAGGTGGAACCTGGAGCAAGTACTATACTTACCTCTATTCTTGATGATACCGAAGAAATCAGGTTGAAATACAATCAGAATAATATATCCATTAGTTACTGTGCACTCAATTACATTTTTCCGGAACAGAATCAATATGCTATTTTTCTTGAAGGTCATGATAAGGAATGGAATTATATCGGCAATCGTAAAGAAGCCTATTATACCAATCTGAGTCCGGGAACCTATACCTTTGAAGTGAAAGGAGCCAATAATGACGGGATATGGAATGAGCAGGTAAAGAAACTTCGTATCATCATCACTCCTCCCTTGTGGAAGACCTGGTATGCGTATCTGTTCTATGTCGTTGTCTTTTTGTCTATGCTTACAATTATCATGTATTACATCCTCAATAAGCAGAAACTGGAACGTGAATTGGTGTTCAAGCAGAAAGAGAAGTTTCAACTTGAAGAGTTTCATCAGACCAAGCTACGCCTGTTTACCAACTTCTCTCACGAGTTACGAACTCCGTTGACGCTGGTTATCGCACCTTTGCAGGAACTCATGCAGATGGCAGATTTCAGTGCAGGCGTGAAGAATAAACTCAGTCTGATATTTAGTAATGCACAACGGCTGTTACTGTTAGTCAATCAGCTTATGGATCTTCGGAAGAATCAGGATGGAAAGATGCAGCTTCGGCTCACAAAGAGCAATATCCGCTCTTTTATGCTGGAGATTTGCTGTGCTTTCAATCAGATAGCTATGAATAAGAATATCAACTTTGTGTTCGACAGGAACGAAGAGCGCCTGAGTGTATGGTTCGATAAATCTCTGTTTGAGAAGGTTGTTTTCAATCTGCTTTCCAATGCCTTTAAGTTTACGAATAGCGGAGGAGAGGTTTCACTCGATCTGAGAGCAATCTCCTATAGCGAACTGCCATCCCGGCAGCAAGAAAAGTTGGGAGAGCTTCCTGCCGATACGAACATGATACGCCTGTTGGTGACAGATACAGGTAAAGGAATTCCTACGGATGAGATAAAGAACATATTCACTCCTTTCTATCAGGTAGGGGTGAGTCAGGAAAATAATGTGGGTACAGGCATTGGGCTTAGTCTGACCCAATCTATTGTCAACCTGCATCATGGTATCATTGAAGTAGCCTCCAATGAACCCCACGGAACTATATTCGAAGTGATCATTCCGGTCAGTAAAGGGGTGTACGATGAGTCTTGCTTTGCGGCGGAGGAAGAAGAGCGTATTGTGGAAGATGTAATTCCGCCTACAGCGAAACTTCCTCTTATGAATGCCGAAAAGAAATGGACTGTTCTGCTGGCGGAAGACAACAATGAAGTACGTAATTATGTAAAGGAGTGTCTCGAACCTTATTATTATGTGCTCGAGGCAGACAATGGCGAAGATGCCTTTAATATCTGCGTAGAGAAATATCCCGATCTTATTCTCAGTGATATTATGATGCCTCGTATGGACGGTCTTGAACTTTGTACGCTGGTGAAGAAAGACCTGCGTGTAGGCCATATACCGGTTGTGCTGATGACTGCCAAATCGATGGTTGTACATATAAAAGAAGGTTTCTCCGTAGGTGCTGATGATTATATTGTCAAACCATTTAACATGGATGTTTTGCTCTGCCGCATCAATAACTTGCTTGAAGCACGTGAGAAACTAAAGAAACTCTATGGTAAAAAATTCTCTCCCGAAGCATTGGGTATCGAGATCGTTTCTACCGATGATCGTTTCACACAAAAGTTCTTTGAGATTATAGAGAAAAACATTGCCAATCCTAATCTGAATATAGACCTGCTGAGCAAAGAGATTGGGTTAAGCCGTGCCAATCTGTATAGAAAACTAAAGGCCATAACAGAGCTGTCTCCAACCGAATTGATCCGAAACAAACGGTTGGAAGTTGCCGCTAAACTATTGGTAGAGTCAGACTATACCGTGTCGGAGATTTCCGTACTTACCGGTTTTAATAGTCATGCTTATTTTTCAAACAGCTTTAAGCTTGTGTATGGGTATTCACCTTCGGAATTTGTGATGAAACATCGTGAAGGTGGTAAGATACCACTAAACGATGATCTGAGTGCAGAATAAACTTGTTATTACAGGAATGTTGATTGATTATTTTAAAAAACTGATACAATATTTATAATGCAGTTGTGTAAATTCTCATAGCTTTGTCAAAAATACACAAGCTATGAGAAACACACTTGTTTTAATTCCCTTTTGGGTCATACTATTTATTGCTTTGCTGGCCTGCCATTCTCATTTGCCACCACCTTCTTCTTTGTTAGAGCAGGCATTAGAGAAAAGTGGTGATAACCGTTCTGAATTGGAAAAGGTGTTGATGCATTATTCACAGAAAGATGCCGATAGCTTAAAATTACGGGCCGCTGTCTTCCTTATTGAAAACATGCCCGGGCATTATTCTTATTATGGTACATCGTTAGATGAATATCGGGATAGTGTAAACCGTTCGGCTGCCATGTGTAGGCTTCCCTGGCATATCCGGCAGATTTTTCATCTCTATCCTTATCAGTCCATTCATAAAGTGAGTGGTGCACGCCGTATAGAAGACGTGGAGTGTATCACCGCCTCTTATCTTATACACAACATCGATTGTGCTTTTGAAGCCTGGCAATATCCCTGGGCACATCATCTTGATTTTGATGATTTTTGTGAATATCTGCTTCCTTATCGTGTAGGCAACGAACCCATTACTAATTGGCGTGATTCTCTGAAAGGTATGTATGGCGATATGCCCGGACGTTTTGCAGGGATAGACGAGATTAATGAGTCTCCCTATCAGGCATGTCTGTATGTCAATAGTAAAATGATAGAAGAGATGGGGTTTGCCCGGAAAGATTCCGTTCGTTTTTCTCATCCATTGATCGGAGAGAAAGATATTTTCTCTTTAGGCTGTCCGGAATTTGTTCCTGTTACTGTATTAGTGATGCGTTCTTTAGGTATTCCCGTTTCAATGGAGTCTATTGAACAGTGGTCCTCCCGTGGGGGAAAGCACTGTTGGAATGCTGTGTACCATTTCACAGGTTTACATTATCCTTTCACCGGATTTGAATCACGTCCTCGTGGTCTGAATCAGGATTATAAGATGAATAAAGTGTATCGTCATACTTATCAACGTAATGCACGGGCGTTGATAGATCATACCGGTGACGAATCTATCCCCATCTTTTTTGAAAACCGCTTTTTACAGGATGTCACTTCCGAGTATATGACTTGCCATGATATAACAGTCTCTCTGGATTATGAACCGGATGATAATCAGGAATATGCCTATCTTTGTGTATTCAACAACTCACATTGGATACCGGTACATTACGGTAAGCGGGATGGACTTAAAGTAACATTTACAGATGTTGGTCCCGAAACCATGTTTATAGCAGGGTATTTTCAAGATGACGAATTACAACCTGCTTCTCTTCCTTTTCATGTTCGTTTAGATGGTACTGTTCACTTTATTTCTCCTTCCAAGATAGAACGAACATCATTAACTCTACATCGGAAATACCTTCTTTTTCACCGTTTTGCCAATTACAGCCGTCATATCATAGGGGCTACCATAGAATCATCAGATTATAAGGATTTTCGGAAAGTAGATACATTATGTACCATTACCCACGATGCCAATACACAGTATGATTCTGTATATGCTTCGGGTGTTTCCATACCTCGCCGTTATCTACGTATCAAGCACAATGGAAATGCTAAAATGGAACTGTCAGAATTAGAGGTATATGGAGCAGATACAACCACCTGTCTATATGGAAAACTCTTTTTTCCTCCTGCGGATGCTCATTTGTTGCCTCAGGCGTATGATCTTTATAATAAGTCAATTAATGACTATATCGCTATTTCAGACTGGATCGGCATTGATTTGGGGAAGAATACTCATGTGACCAAGGTAAAATATCTCCCCCGTACAGATAGTAATCACGTGATGGCAGGTGATATCTACGAGCTGTTTTATTACAATGATCATGTGTTTCAATCATTAGGCGAACAGAAAGCAATGTATCCCTTCCTGAATTTTCATAACATCCCTTCTAATGGATTATACCTTTTGATTGATAAAAGTCGTGGTAAGGAACATCGGATATTTACGATGGAGAAAGGCAAAGTGCGTTTCTGGTAAGAGTAAAATAAAAAAAAACATCTGCAGATGTATATTAATGATAGTATTAACTGAAAAAGAAAGAATTATGAAGATAAAAATCTTAATCGCATTGTCTTTGATAGCACTCATTGTGGGCTATTCTTGTCAGGAAGATTTAGGGTTGGCTCCTATAGAGCAGGATGTCGGAACAGTGGGGTTGTCTGTTGGTAAACTAAATGCCGAATCTGCCAGGTTTCTTTTTGACAAAATGAACGGTATTGTCGAACTACCTTCTTGGCAACGAGAAGAAGATTGTAATGACCCAAACTGCCAGACGAAACATACAAATGGTTTGTCTGGTAAGGATTCTGTTTTATGTGAACATGATAGTTGTACTCACCACGGACATGAATATACACATAACTACAACATAGACAAGCAAATGCTACATAAAGCTCGTTCAACTCTGCCAGAACTGAAAAAAAGTAATATTCGCATGGAGTGGGATAATGTCCGAGAGTGGTCGGATACAACGTTTAACTATGTTGAAGTCCCATTGAATACGGGCGGTAAACTGTATGCATTAAAGAAGTGGCAAAAAAAAGATGAAAAGATGCAGAACGAACGTAGTAAAGTGGAATGTATGCTGGTTTTTCAACAGAAGCGAGATTCCTCTCGTGTTGAATGTTATATGATTACTTTAATAGGTACCAAGGAATATTTGAAGAAAGGCAAGAATGAAGTAAAAGAATTGCGGCATAGGCCTTATAATAGTAAGTTTACAGGTTTTGTTTATAAGTCCACTTTCAATGGCCATATTCGTCAAGGTTGGTATTATACAGACGGAAAAATTACACATAAAGTTTTTAGCAGACAAGCTTTGAAGAATAGAGTAATACCGGAAAATGCAATTTATTATAAAATGGATATGATAGATTTGTCAGTCAATGCTTCCACTTATTCTGCAGACTGGGAATATTATCAATGTCCGTTTTGTAATGAGTGGCACAATATAGATGATTACTATGATTGTGATGTAGTGATTGAGTATTGCTCCAATTGTAATCAGCCTGTAGATGATTGTGATTGTTGTTATTATTGTGGGCAAAGCCCGTGTCAATGTTGTTATAGATGTTGGGAGTATCCGTGTATATGTTATAAGTTATGTTCAAACTGTGGATTATATCCATGCGAGTGTTGCAGTATTTGTCATAGTTATCCTTGTACTTGTGAAGATTCGGAAACAAATTGTTCGGGTCCTAAATGTCCTGTATGTGCAGGGCTTATAAATGATAATAATTCATCAACAAGAGCAGCGAGTCCTTGTCTTGTTTGTTCAAGCAAAGAATGTCCGATTTGCCAGAAAAGACATTGTAAGGAGATTCATACATTATGTGATTTAATTTCTAATGCTCAAGCATTGAAAAATACAGCTTCTGCAATTTATAATGCTATGCGATCTGTTGTGGCATATGATCCTGGATATCACTCATACTCCGAGTTTGAGAATGTTTTGAGTACGAATGGAATGTATGAAAATGCAATAAGTTTATCATATTATCCGGATGAAGACGTATATAGATTAGCTGATTTAGCCATAGGAACAAGTACCACCAGTGTAAAGGCTCTGACTGGATTCACTACTGTATCAACAATTCATAACCACCCTAATAAAACTCCACCATCGGGAACTGATCTATTGTATCTGGCTGAGTGGTATTCGGATTATTCTATATGTGAATCATCCTATATCTACACAGAAGATGAAATCTATATGCTTTATGTTGAGGATGGAGACAAGGTTAAATCTTTCTATGCCAAACATGCCGGTAGTGCATCAGAGTCAGAATCTTCTGCTATTAATATGTTTAAATCGGGAACTGAATTATCTAGAATTTGGAATAAAGCATATGCCATTGATTTTAGCGACTTTAGTAATGCCAATGAAAGGCACATGATGGCACTTGCGGAATTACTGCGTCAAACAGATGCCGGCATTCGAATACTTAAAAAAGAGAAGACATCAATAAATTTTGATGTGTATTCTACTATTGTTAGAAATGAAAAAATTGTTCCAATAAACTGTAAGTAATATTATGAAAAAAATATTTTTAATCCTGTTTTTTACTACGATAGTAGTAGAATCTTTTTCTCAATCTGGTTATGTTTCTTTGAAAGAGTGTAATAATGACACTTTGAAGTACATGGAGGTGAATTTTATCACCCATAAAGATCGGTATATCAATCAGCCTTTCTCCAAATTTACTAATGAATTTGAGCTTGACATTTATTTGCAAAGACCCTTTAATGGTCGTACTCCTGATAAATCTAAATTTTGGGGAGCAAGTATGACTTATGTTGTAGAATACTATTATTATTGGAGAGATAAGCGTCCTCTTTATTTTATTTATGTAGAATTTGAAAGACCTTATTTGAAAGGTCCGGAGGATACTCGATTTATGATAAAAAAAGGGATGCCTAATCTTTATCGTTCCCTATTTAAAGATCAAGTGATAAAAGATTTGGAAATTCGTTTGGTAGAAAACGATCCTCGTAGTTGGAAAGAAGTAGATCGTTATTAGGTCTGTTTTTTTTATCTGAAGCGCATTTAAAAGCGCTTCAGATATTCTTTCATTATCTTGTTATAAACGAAAGGTTTTGATGTATCAACCAATTATATATAAGGAGGTATTATCTTGTTTTGATGGCTAATTTAGATTTGTTAAAATGAAAAAGATATTTATATTAACTGTTGCTATTGTGTTAAGCCTATTTATGCTTATTTCCCGGAATGAGCATATAGGAATTAATCTTTCCCTGAATTCTGATGTATGTACTTTTCCTATGGAAACCAAACAAACCTGTTATTTAAACCTTGGTTTTTCTTCGGATATGAATTGTTTGAATGGATTGGCTGTCAATGTGTTGGGTAGTATGGTGTATGAGGCAAAAGGAGTAGCTGTTTCCGGGTTATACATTTTAAATCATACCGCGCATGATTATGATGGTTTGTTTCTTTCCGGAGGAATAAATTTCACGGCAGGTGTATTGCATGGGATACAGATAGCTGGGATCATGAATAGTCTTGGAGAAGTTTATGGAACACAAGTATCGGGAATGTTCAATTTGGCTGAAACATTGCGTGGAATACAGTTTTCCGGTTTGATTAATTCTGCAGGTGACGGAGCTGGTGGAATGATAGCACCGGTCAATGTTACTTCGGGAGAGTTTAAAGGAATACAGATCGGCTTATTTAACTACTCAGAAACGTATACATTTCAGATTGGTTTGATTAACATTAATCGGTTCACTTTAGATTGTTGGGAATGGTTGTCGAATTTACTCACTTCAATTACTTTTTCGTAAGTTATAAAAACTATTTCTATTACTTTATTATTAAACGATGCATATGAGAAAAGTTTTGATATTACTCTTATTATTGAGTGCTGCGGTAGGATTGTTCTCTCAGAATAGATGTTTCGGTGTTAATTTGTCTTTAGGTTCTAAGGTTTGTACGCAGCCAATGAGATCCTTGGATTTGGAGAATATACGACGCGATTCCATTAAGTCTATAAAAGGGCAAACTACTTATTTGAATATTGGCGTGAATTCTAAAGCTGATAAACTATATGGATTAGCTTTTAATTTATTAACTCTACGTGCTGATTGTATCAAAGGAATTGCTATTGCTGGTTTTGGGAACATTAACCATTATTCAGGTGAATATAATGGCATTTGTTTAGGGGGAATTATGAACATGTCTCCTGATGGTACTAAAGGGCTACAAGTGGCTGGATTAATCAATAGCTCTGATAATATATTCGGGATACAAGTTAGTGGATTAATCGGTATAACCGATGTTTTGCGAGGAGTACAGATTGCCCCACTTAATTTTTGTGGCGACTGTAAAGGTGTACAAATAGGAATTGTAAACTATTGTTTATCGGAAGAAAAGTCCAATATTTTCCAGTTGGGTCTAATTAACCTCAATCGCTCCACAAAGATACAAGCGATAATCTTTGGTGGGAATAGTTCACTAATGAATGTGGGCATTCGTTTCCGTGGGAAGTTATTTTATAATATGGTTGGCGTAGGTGCTTATTCTTTCCACTTGAATAATAAGTTCTCATGGAATTTATCCTATCGTAGCGGTCTTTGGCTACCAATTTCCAAATTCTTAGACATAAGTGGTGATATAGGGTATCAACATTTGATGACCGGGAAGAATCGTAATGAATCCCTTCCGGGAAGCTTATATGCTTTGCAGGCACGTTTAAATTTGGAGTGTAAAATTAGGAGCAAACTGTCTTTGTTCTTATCCGGTGGGTATGAGGTAATCCGTCATTATGGTAGAAACAAAACCCATTCCCATCAACCGATTATAGAAGGAGGCATTATCTTGTTTTGATGGTTAATTTAAAATTGTTTCGATGATGAATCATTATTTACGAGAAATTATCAATTGTATGAATTACAATATCGTTTTATCACAAGTGTTTTTCTTCTTGTTGTTAGGATTTCATGCTCATGTAAGAGAAGTTTCAAAAGTTTCTCACTTATATTTCTATCCTGGATTCTCTTTTATATTTATGGCAATAAACCTATCGTTTTTTGTATGCTTTAGAGACTCAACCTGGAAGCTATGGTATATTTGGCGTATTTTTTGGATTATTCTGTGGAACACATTAATGCTATGTCCTTCTGTTGAAGAATATGTAATATGCTATTTTGATAATTAATCGATTTATTTTTAACTACAGAAAATGGTTATCAAATTTGTAGATATAAAGTGGCTACTGGCAGGCATTATTTTTTTGCTTTTACCTTTTTTTACCTCTTTCAGACACCTGATAGAAGAAAATCATTATATAATGTTATTGGGAGGCTGCTTCATTCTATTGTGTGCAACTTTGAGTATAAACCGATCCGAGTGGATACCGTTGAGCATGACAGATATACTTGTTTTACTATTTGGAGGATGGATACTTATGACTACTTTTCTTTGGAATGAACGGAGAATCTCGGATGAAAATATTGTTTTGTGGATTGTTGCCGGTGTTTTTTATATCAGTGGACGTATTTACGGACCATCCTCGCAACGTATATGGATATATATAGTAATTGCTTTGGGTGGTTTTATACAATCTATATATGGTTGGTTGCAATATATAGAATGGCTGCCTTCCAATCATCTTTATTTTTCAGTAACAGGTAGTTTCTTTAATCCTGCACATTTAGGGGAATATACCGGGCTTGCAATATGGGCTTTTTTCTTTTTAATGAAGGCTGTTTATGGCCAAAAACGATGGTCATTATTTGGAGGTTTACTTTTAGCTGCATTACCTGTTACAATGTTATTTATAATTATACAATCTCGTGCATCTTGGGTGGCTTTATTTCTGTCTTTTATAGGTTTCTATTATTTCTGCAAAAGAAGGAAAATACGTTTTCAATTTTTTTTATACTCCTTGTTGGTCATTACGTTGTTAGCTGTTCCTCTTTATAATTTGAAGAAAGATTCGGCAGACGGTCGTCTTTTTATTTGGAGGGTTAGTAGTGAATTGATAAATGAAGCTCCATTAACAGGAAAAGGAGCCGATTCTTTTCCTGCCGGATATATGTTGGCGCAAGCTTCTTATTTTAAGGAAAACCCAAATTCAGAACATACGAATCGTGCTACATCCAACATTCATGCTTTTAATGAGCCTTTGCGTATCTGTTGTGAATATGGTATCATCGGACTGTTAATTTTTCTTGTACTTTTTGTTACTCTGTTTACTTCCCGGTCTGACTGTTATATTCGTGCTATGCTTTTGTATTTATGTGTTTTTTCCTGTTTTTCTTATGTAGGGGAAGTTCCTTCTTTACTGATAATGGTTGCATTTCTTTTGGGAGTTATATCCGGAAGTGGAAAGAAGAAAATAAAAGGTTGTGTATGTAGATACAGGAATTTTCTTCGAACCGGTATGATTTCCTTTGCATGTTTGATGGCTGTCTGGGCATGTTGGCGGTATCAGAGGGTTCTGTCCGGATATGTTTTTGCCAAACAATATAATAGAAGTTATATTTTAAATAATGCCCATTATTTATATAAAAATGGGCAATACACAGAGGCCTTACCTTTTTTACAACGGGGGGCTGAATTGCTACCAAGTCCCGATCTTTATATCGATTTAGGAAATTGCCTTATGTATCTGGAAAGATATACGGAAGCGGAAAAAGTGATATCAACGGCTATATACATGGTTCCGGGACATATACTTCCACATTATTATCTTTTTCGGTTTTATGTAGAAACCGGGAATGATGAAAAAGCAAAAGAGTTGGGTGAGAAGATTCTTATAGGTGAATATAAGTTGGAAGGGTCTGTTGCAATGGAAGTAAAACACTATGTGCGAAAATATCTGGGAAAGTAGAGAGTTTCAATGTGAATTTATAAATATCTAAAGAAATAATTGTATTTGTTTAAAGCTGGATTTTCTTACTTATAAAAGTACGTATTTAAATGTGTGTTAATTACCTATTTAAGACATACTTAAAATGCATAGTTTGTACTAATAAAGTACGTACTTTTATAATGTAAATATACAAAAGGTTAAAAGTGTGATTTTTATAGTCTTATCAGAGTTTGTTTTTGTAATATGTTTTTGTTGCACGGAAGTAGCAAGATACTTTCTGTACGTCTCTCCCGGAATTAATTAATTCGATATTGTTTGAGACCAGACGAGTATTGGGTTGAAGAAATAGTTGTCGATAAGTATTTGATAATCAGTGTTTATAAAAGTGTGCAATCTTATCATACAAGAATGTACATTTTGGTATAGCAAGAATGTACACTTTTGCGATACAAGAATGTACACTTTGTTTTGATAGAGAATCGATGCTGATATTTTACCTATAGTATTAAACGGATTTTTCTATTACAGAATGAATCAGAGAATTTTCTTCTGTGTATATCGTTTGTAAATTATTGTGCTTAAATATCCTGTAAATATCCAAACTTACTTCTTTTTGCTTTTTATTTTCCTTTGAGATAGAATTTATAATCATTGATACAAGTCTGAAAGTCCGATAAGGACAAAGCATCTATCTTAGCGCTAACTTTAAAAGAAACACGAATGAAAAGCTTTTTAATTACCATTTTAGTATCTCTTGCCTTTATACAGGCAACAGCACAAGTTCCCGGGAAAGTACCTTCTTCCTGGGCCAAAGAAATAGCTCATACAGTAATGACGCGTTATCCTTCGGCACTGACTATTCCTTTCAAACCGTGGTGCTACCCGCAAGGCTATTTCCTTATGGGACTGGATAAGTTGTGGCGCTCTACCGGAGACAGAAAGTATTATGATTACATGATGAACTGGGCCAATGAAGTAGTGCGTCCGGATGGAAGCCTCGTTTATTTCAAAGGACGAAGTATGGACGACATGATGGCTGGTTCTGTTATTGTCTGGGCTTATCAGCAAACAAAAGAAGAGAAGTTCAGAAAGGCTGCCGATATAATTCGGAAGAGTTATGACGACTATCCGCGAACGTCTGACGGAGTGTTTTGGCACGGACGGGGGACCGTTGGGCAGATATGGGTGGATGGTGTTTTTATGGGACAGATGTTCCTTACAAAATACGGACACTACATTGGCGATACGGATTATTGCTTCGATGAAGCTTCCCGTCAGTTAATAGGGATGTATACGCATCTGAAAAAAGGAGAGTCCGGTTTGCTTTATCATGGCTGGGATGAAGATAAAGATGCCCGGTGGGCGGATCCGGTGACGGGCATGGCACCGGAGGTATGGAGCGAAGGGCTTGGCTGGTATGCACTAATAATGGTAGAGACCTTGGAAATATTCCCAAAAACTCATTCACAATATAAGAAGTTGGTTTCTATCACACAAGAGTTAATGCAGGGGTTAAAGAACTGCCAGGATCCGGTCACCGGACTATGGTATCAGGTGGTAGATAAAGGTGATCAACCCGGTAATTGGCAGGAAACTTCCGGTAGTGGGATGTTTGTGTATGCTTTACAACGTGCTATAGAATTGGGTATTATTCCTGCCGGAGAATACAAGAATTGTGTGGGAAAAGGATATATGGGATTGCTCTCTAAAGCAAAAATAAGTTCTGTAGATGGATTGATTGATTTGCAGGATGCCAACAATGGATTGGGCATTCAAAAAGACTATCAGATTTATGTGACCCGTCCGAAGAAAATGAATGGGCAGGAAGTGATTTCCTCTTTCCTCTGGGCAACCTGGATTGTAGAGAACAGTAATCAATATCCATATCTGGAATATTGCAAAACATTCGCTTGTACGGATTATTCGCAAGGGAAGGTTTTTATCTTTGAGAATGGGAGAATTGTCTGGGAACATGATGCACCGCTTTCCAATGATTTGTGGATGCTGGAGAATGGAAATATACTTTTCACTACCGGACAGGGAGTGCTTGAAGTGAACCAAAATAAAGATACTGTCTTTCATTATACATCTAAAAGTCATATCTTTGCCTGCCAGAGATTGAAGAACGGAGATACATTTATAGGTGAATGTAATTCCGGTCGTTTGCTGGAGGTGAATCCGAAAGGAGAAGTTGTAAAGGAAGTATGTATTCTACCTCCGGGTGTAACGGATGGTAAGAAGTCGTTTATCCGTAATGCCCGCAGGTTGGACAACGGACATTACCTGGTGGCACATTATGGTGGTAAACGGGTAGTGGAGTATGATGAGAATGGCAAATCGTGCTGGGAAGTAGAAGTTTCCGGTGGAGCGCATTCTGTTATCCGGTTGGACAATGGCAATACACTTGTTGCGGTGGCAGATGCGGACAAGAATCCCCGCATTATGGAGTTTGATAAAGCAGGGATAGTGGTCTGGGAATTGTCGAACAGAGATCTGAAAGGAAGCCCGTTGAAATTTCTCAGTGGTATGCAATACTTGCCGGGGGTAGGGTTGCTGTTTACTAACTGGCAGGGACATGGAGTGAAGGATAAAGCCCCTCATATGTTTCTTGTGGATAGACAGAAAAATATTCTTTGTACATTTGGACTGCACGATTCTATACAAACGCTTTCTTCGGTGTATATTCCAGGTAAAGGGTGTTTTCATTGACAAATGGAATAATAGTTTAAGCTTATGGGATAATTCTAAAAGCTGAAGAGAAACTAAACTTTTATTTTTGCGCACTGCTAAGAGATCCTTTATTATACACCTTATAACAAATTGAGTAGTTTATGAAATGCTTTTATTATTTGCTTTTAACTTGTTTTCTGTTTTCATGTGCGGCGTCGGGACCCGATCCGGTAGTGAAAACATTAAGACAGGAGATATTGAAACGTGCAGAACAGAATCTGGCAGAGAAACCAGTAACAGTGACTTCCTTTATCGCTGAGCGTAGTATGGGTGGATCGCATGATTTCTTTTCAGAGGGAGATTATTGGTGGCCTGATTCATTGAATCCCGACGGACCGTATATTCGACGTGACGGAGAAACCAATCCGGACAACTTCGTAGCCCATCGGCATGCAATGGTTCGTTTTAGTGTGATTACCGGCAATTTAACTTCTGCCTATCTTATTACACAAGATAAGAAGTATGCCGATGCAGTCCTTCAGCATATACGTGCCTGGTTTGTGAACAAAGAGACGCGAATGAATCCGAATCTGTTGTATGCACAGGCTATTAAGGGGATTGCTACCGGACGTGGAATTGGGATTATTGATACGGTTCATCTGATCGAAGTGGCTCAATCACTTTTACGCCTTCAACAGGCTGGAGTACTTCCTGCTGAAGATGCAAAGGCTACTAAAGAATGGTTTGTATCTTATCTGAACTGGATGGTAACACATCCGTATGGCATGGATGAGATGAAGGCGAAGAACAATCATGGCACTTGCTGGGTAATGCAGGCAGCAATGTTTGCCAAATATACCGAAGATGAGAAGATGATGAAATTTTGTTCGGACCGATACAAGGAAGTATTGCTTCCCGGACAAATGGCGGAGGACGGTAGTTTCCCGTTAGAACAGGAGCGTACCAAGCCGTATGCCTATTCGCTTTTCAATCTTGATGCAATGACCATGATATGTCAGATCTTATCGACGAATGACGATAATCTTTGGCAATATACAACTGCGGACGGACGAAATATTATGTTAGGTATTTCTTATCTTTACCCTTTTGTAGCGGATAAGAGTAAATGGACATTGGCACCGGATGTGATGTGTTGGGAAGAGTGGCCTGTTGCACATCCGTTTCTGCTTTTTGGTTCTGCGCAGTTGAAAGATGAGGCAATGTTTGATACCTGGCTCAAACTGGAACACTTTCCGACAAATAATGAGGTGGTACGCAATTTACCTATACGTAATCCTATTATCTGGTTATAAAAATGTTATATATGAAAACACAAACTATTTTCGTTCTGCTATTTTTAGGAAATATATTGTTGCAGCCGATTATGGCGCAAACCAATCGCGTGACTACTACACGTACTACTGGTACGACTGTAGAGAATGGAGTAACAATGATGGTCACTCAGGAAACCACTACCCGTTACCGGCGAACAACTTCGCAAGGGGTACCTGATGCAAAGTTGGGCTATACTCCCGGTCAAACACCCATGGATCTGGCATTACCACTTGCCGAAACGGTGATGGCACGTTACCCTGACTATCGGTTGGCGTATTGGAAAGACTATACGTATGTACAGGGATATATGTTTGAGGCAATGGATCGGTTAGGACAATTAACCGGTAATCCGGATTATCTTGAATATATCCGGAAATATATAGATTATTTTGTAGATGATGATGGAAACTATAAGGGTGGGGGACTGACCAATCTTGATAACTTCATGACAGGCTCTGCTTTTTGTACACTATATGCCCGCACAGGTAATGAAAAATATAAGAAAGCTGCTTTACAGATATTAAAAGCTGTGGATGACTATCCCAGTTCTGACGGACAATTCTGGCATGGAAACCGGAGCCCGAATATGTGGATTGATGGTGTTTTTATGATGCAGATGTTCCTCATCCGTTGCGGACAATATGTGGGAGAGACTGATTATTGCTATAATACGGCTTGCCGTAATGTTATTACTGCTGCACGTCATCTTCAACGTCCGGACGGACTGGTGCTACATGCATGGACCACAGAACCGGAAAAAGCTACCTGGGCTGATAAACAGACAGGCTTGTCGCCTGAAGTTTGGAGCGAAGGTATGGGGTGGTACACATTGGTGGTTCCCGAATTACTTGCCGTGTTACCGGAAACTCATCCGGATTATAATAAAATACTCGATATATATATAAAGATGTGTCGAGGATTGAAGTCTGTACAGGATAAGTCTACCGGTGGTTGGTTTATGGTTGTAGATAAGGGTGACAATCCATTGAATTTTATTGATCCTTCGGGTACTGCAATGTTTGTTTACTCTCTTCGAAAGGGGATCAATCTGGGTTTACTGAAGCAAAAGGAATATATGCCTGTTGTCACTAAGGGATATGAGAGTCTGCGTCCTTTTATACAGGTTAACGAACAGGGATTGCTCGATGTGATAGGAGCCTGTGATGGAGTGGTTATCAAGAAGAATTTCATAGAATATGTAACTGTGCCCAAGATACTCAATGCAAAGGAAGCCGTAGCAGGAGTGCTATGGGCGGCTGTAATAATGGAATCGGAGAAATTAATGATAAATAATGATTAAAAAACAGATATTGACAATTTCTTTTCTGGCTACTACCTTTGTGGGAGTTGCCGGTGAAGTAGACCAAGTGGTAAATGATACCGTTCGTTTGAATGAAGTAGTAGTGACCGGGACCATGACAGAGGTGAATCGGAAGTTTTTGCCGATGACTGTTACTTCGCTGGATAAACAGGAGTTACAAGGACGCTATACCAACTCTGTTTTGACTGTGCTCTCAGAACAGGTTCCCGGAATGTTTGTTACCGGACGTGGTGTGATAGGGTATGGGGTTGCTAACGGTGCAGCTGGTGGAATGAGTATTCGTGGTATAGGTGGTAGCCCTAATACGCAGGTACTGGTTTTGATTGACGGACATCCCCAGTATATGGGTATGATGGGGCATCCGTTACCCGATGTCTATGAATCGGCTATGGCTGAAAAAATAGAGGTGGTACGCGGACCGGCTTCTGTACTTTATGGTTCCAATGCGATGGCAGGTGTTGTCAATATCGTTACCAAAAAACAGCAACAAGATGGGGTGCATACCTATGGTCGTGCAATGTATGGTTCATACAATACTTTTAGTGCTGAAGCTCACAACGCCTTTCGGCGAAAGGGTTTCAGTTCTTTTGTTTCATTGAATTATAATCGTACAGACGGACATCGTGAGAATTCTGAATTTGACCAGTATTGGGGATATGCGAAGTTGGGGTATGAATTTTCTTCTCATTGGAATGTGTTTGCAGACGTGAATGTCACTCACTATAATGCGGCCAATCCCGGGTTAGTATCGGCTCCTATGATTGATAATGATGCAGAAATCACCCGAGGCATGACTTCTTTTGCACTATCCAATTCGTATGCCCGTACATCCGGTGCTTTGAAGTTTTTCTATAACTGGGGAAATCATCAGATTAATGACGGATATACTGCAGGCAGTAATCCCCAGAAAGAACTGTATCATTCTACCGATAATATGTTGGGGCTTTCTCTTTATCAGTCCTATTCTTTCTTCACCGGCAATGATATAGCAGTAGGGATTGACTATGCCCGTTACGGTGGTCATGCCTGGAATACTCCTTTGGCAGAAGGTGGTAAAAACAGTGATATATTATCTTCTACTTATATAAATGATGTAGCCGGATATATTAATTTTCGTCAGATATTGGCAGAGAGATTGACACTGAACGCTGGTCTTCGGCTGGATTACAATGATAAGTCGGGAAAGGAATTGATTCCTCAAGTGGGTATAAGCTATATTGTTACTCCTGTCACAGTACTAAAGGCCATTGTAAGTAAAGGTTTCCGTAATCCTACGATTAGAGAAATGTATATGTTCAAACCTCAAAATCCAAATCTGAAACCGGAGAGTTTAATGAATTACGAAGTTTCTGTTGGTCAGAATTTTTGGGATAATGCTTTGCATTTTGACCTCAATCTATTTTATATAAATGGAAAAGATATTATCTTTACGGACACAAGCACCGGTTCACCTGTGAACCGTAATATAAATAAGGTGGAAAATTATGGTATCGAACTGGCTACAGCCTGTCAATTGAACAGTCATCTGGGGTTGAATATGAACTATAGTTATTTGCATATGAAGTATCCGGTTCCGGCTGCTCCGGAACATCAGTTATACTTGGGTGGACGCTATGCCCGGAGTAATTGGAGTGTAGCTACAGGATTACAATATATCAATGGTCTGTATACTGCTATGGGTAGTACAACCACTGAAAACTACTTGTTGTGGAACGTTCGTGTCGCCTATTCCCCCATTAAAATAGTGGAGATTTTTGTGAGAGGAGAAAATCTCCTGGGACAGAATTATGAGATTAATTCCGGCTTTCCTATGCCGGGAGCTACCGTATTCGGAGGAATCAGTATAAACATTTGAAATAAAACACCATGAAGAAAATTGTATTTTGTTTAAGCCTGCTTATGTTTGTCATATCGGTTGTTCGTGCAGCTGAGACGGATGAACTTGTGCGTATCCGGCAAAATTATGTTCGCTCTTTACTTCCTTCAGGAGGCGAACAGGAAGACTTAGTCCGTTATTTACAGCAAATCACTCCTGAAAGTGAGATGTCTGATCAGGTAGTAATGGAACTACATCAGCTTTATCCCTTTGATTTAAAAAAAATACAGAGATATCTCTCTTCTCTGAAAGCGGATGGAACCTGGCCTGATATTAATTATGATGATAAGAAACGTTCGGGATGGGAACCCAAGATGCATGCCGAGCGCATATTGGAACTTGCCAAACTTTACCGTTCGGACAAGACGGAATATAAAGGTTCGTCAGAAGTATCAAAAGTAATCCATACCGCATTGAATTATTGGTTTACCGCAAAGCCTGTTTGCCTGAATTGGTGGTATAATCAGATAGGTATACCCAAAACAATGGGGGCCGCTTTTATCCTTTTGGAAGATGAACTTTCTCCGGCAGAAAAACAATCGGCTATTGAGGTATTAGAACATGCCAAGTTTGGTATGACCGGACAGAATAAAGTGTGGTTGGCAGGTAATGTACTGATGCGTGCTTTGTTGCAGAATGACTATCCTTTGGTGAAAGAAGCCCGGGATATTATTGCTTCCGAAATAATGACCGGCGGGAAAGAAGGAATTAAAGAAGATTGGAGCTTTCATCAACATGGTGCTCAACAGCAATTTGGTAATTATGGATTATCGTTTTTATCAGGCATGAGCTTCTTTGCTGGGTTATTTTCCGGTACTTCATTTGCATTTGATGATAAACAAATGGAGATATTGAATACGCTGCTCACTGACGGTTATCGTTGGGTTATCTGGCGCGGAGAGATGGATATAAATTCTTTAGATCGGCAATTATTCCACAATGCACCTATTCACAAAGCACTGAGTGTGGGATTTGTGGCTTTAACATTGGGAAACAAAGAGTTTGTTGCTGATAATTTTCCCCCTCGTAAATCGGGAAGTACATTTACCGGACATAAACATTTCTGGCAATCGGATTACACGATTCACCGTCGCCCGTCATGGATGGCTTCAGTGAAAATGTCTTCTGAGCGGGTGATTGGTTCCGAACAAGTGAATGAAGATAATTTATTGGGATATTACATGGGTGACGGGGCCACTTATATCTATGAAGATACAAATGATTATCTGAATGTATTTCCTTTCTGGGATTGGAGAAAGATTCCAGGTATAACATCCTACGAGAGTAACGAACCTGTACGGTGGAAAAGGGGAAAACAAGCTGTTAATGATGCTTCTTTTGTAGGAGGTGTATCTGACGGTAGACAGGGAATGACGGTTATGGATTTCAATAAGGATGGTATACAGGCTCGTAAGGCATGGGTAATGACAGATAATTTTGTACTTTGTCTGGGAGCAGGTATACAGTCTGATTCGGCACTTACCGTTACTACTTCTATTGACCAGCGTCTAAAACGGGATAATTTACTCGTATTACAAAAAAATAAATGGGAGATAATAGAAGGTACTCAACAGTTTGATGGAAAAGAACAGCGTTTCTTTCATGGACGTACCGGATATATTCTTTTGGGGAATTCTTCTGTCAATAGTGTAGCCCATTCTGAAAAACGTACAGGACAGTGGCGTGACTTTATGCAGATGTATCGTCCGCAACCGGTAGAAGGAGAAGTTGTATCTTTGCATATTGATCACGGAGTACATCCGCAAAAGGCTACTTATCAATATCTTCTTCTTCCTTCAGTTAGTTGTGAACAGACGGCAGCGTTTGATCTTTCTTCTGTTAAGATACTACGTAATGATGAAAATGCTCAGATTGTTTTTGCTGCAGATAATTATTATATAGCTGCCTATCAACCTCTAAAAATAAAATTAGCATCCGGGCTTTCTTTTGAAGCCGTTACCCCGGGTGTTTACATGATTATGCCTTCCGACAAAAACTATAAGGTTGCTTATGCCGATCCGACACAGCAACAATCAGAAGCAAAGGCTATAATTGATAAAAAAGAGATTCACTTCTCTGTTGCATCCGGCAAAATGGATGGAACAACTATTATACATTAAGAAACACAATTTACCGCTTAGGTTACAATTCTTTTATTAATCTTTTTTCTCCACTCAGAAGTACATAACTTGTTCTTTCTGAGTGGAGTTTTATTTTATGAGCGGATATTATAGTTAAGGTAATATATAAATAGGATGCTTTTATTCAGAATTTTAAGGTGGCTGATTCATTTTTACAAACCATTGATACAAATTAGAAAGCCTTTTTAGCATACATCGCCTATTTTTGTATTTGTAAAATACAATTTATTAATATATGTGTGTTCGCACACAAATATTAACATTTTGTTTAAGTTATTGATAATCAGTGGTATTTTAAAATATTGATAGTGCTGATACAAATTCTAAAGCAATTGAGATGTTTCTTAAAATTCGTTACTTGGAATGTGCTTATGTTTGTGCTATCAAAAAACTTAAAAGGGACAAAAACACCTGCTGTTAATTTAAGTCTAACTTAAAATTTATACTATTAATGAAAACAAGAAGAACACAATTTTATCCACCATAATGGTGGAAAGTCGTTATTTCTATTCTAAATTATTAATGTTTAATCTAATATTATTCTACAAATGAATGAAAAAGTGAGAAAAGAATCTCCGTTAGCCAGTATGCTATGGAAATTTATGTTATTTGTTGGCCTATTGTTGGGAGGTACATCTCAATTATATGCACAACAAAGCCAGGTGACTGGTTCTATTGTTGATGCCGAAGGAGAAGCTATGATTGGAGTCTCTGTAAAAGTGAAAGGTGCATCACATGGTACTATCTCTGATATGGATGGACACTTTAAACTAAGTGTACAGCAAGGGCAGACTCTTGTGTTTTCTTACATGGGGTATATCACACAAGATATCAAATGGAAAGGACAATCTACTTTAAAAATTGTGATGCACGAAGACGCCAAAGCATTGGATGAAGTAGTAGTAGTAGGTTATGGTACGGCAAAGAAAGCAAATCTGTCGGGAGCTGCAGTTAATGTAGATGCTGCCAAGATTGAGCAAAAACAACCGGTAAATGTAATGGATGCATTACAGGGAGAGGTTCCTGGTGTACAGATTACTGCTGTTTCCGGTGCTCCGGGTGCCGGATCAAGCATTCGTATTCGTGGTGTTTCGACGTTTGAAGCAGGAGGTACTGAACCCCTATATGTAGTAGATGGAGTAATTGTTGAAAGTATTGATCATATCAATGCCAACGATATTAAATCTTTGGATATTTTGAAAGATGCTTCTTCAACATCTATCTATGGTGCCCGTGCTGCCAATGGTGTGATTATTATCACAACTAAATCCGGTGAAAGCGGTAAACCTCGTATAGATGTTCGTTATCTTAATTCTTATGGTGTTCTTTCTAATACACTTCCACAGTTGAATCGTGCAGAGCGTGAAATATTTGCAAATACAATTCAGTCTGTAGCTGGTAAGAATCCATTTGCTATGTTCAAATCTAATAATGACTCGGTGAATATTCAGGGGACTACCAGTAACAACTATCAGGATGTGATTTCACAAACAGCTGTTCGCCATGATGTGAATGTGAGTATCAGTGGAGGTAGTGATAAAGTACGTACTATGACCAGTATTGGATATCTTGATGATAAAGGTATTATCCTGACCAGTTATGCAAAACGTTTTACAGGTCGTACTAAAGTGGATTATGAACCTTATAAATTTTTGAAATTCACTACTAATATTAATGTAACCTATCGTAAACAGAATAATATTAGTGAGGGTAGTGTATTTTATAACGCGATCAGGCGACCGACCGAATCGATTCTTTATTATCCGGATGGTACTTTGGTACCTGCTTATGGATCAAGTCCGTCTGGTAAACGAAATCCGATTCAGGAACTGTTGGAGCGTACGGACGAGACTACTACATATGAAGGACAGTTATCGGAGATTATGGAGCTTTCATTCCTTAAACATTTCAAGTTCGTAGGAAAAGCAACAGTTTCGTTGAGTCATGCTGACCGTAAGCAATATGCAAGTCCAAATGTGAACAAAACGAAGAGGGAAGAAGTGGAAGCCGGATGGGATAAAGGTTCTGACCGTACTATTTGGAAAAAGAATTATTTGATAGATGGATATCTTGATTATGCCCAAACCTTTAAACAGGCACATAATGTACATGTGATGATTGGTGGTAGTATCGAAGATAAGATGTCTCGTACGACTCTCATGGAAAGTGAGAAATATTTGAATAAGAACATGCTTGTACCACAAGCCAGTACATTGACCGGATATTCTATAAAAGGAGACGGAAACAGTATGGTGTCTATGTTTGGTCGTGTAAATTATGACTATTATGGTAGATATATTGTAGAGGGGTCTATTCGTCGGGATGGTTCGTCGAGATTCGGTTCTGAAAATCGTTATGGTGTATTTCCGGCCGGATCTGCAGCTTGGCGATTCTCTGATGAGTTTTTCATGGATTGGTCGAGATCGGTTCTTACTGATGGTAAAATACGTGCCAGCTGGGGTATTAATGGTAACGACCGTGTAAGTGATTATGATACCTATACGTTGTATGCTGTAGATCCGGACTATAGTTATAACGGGGTAATTGGTGTTATTCCTAAGTCATCAGTAGGTAATGCTTATTTGAAATGGGAGGAAACCAAACAGACGAATATCGGTCTTGACCTGACTTTCTTTGACGGGAGACTTTCATTTACAGGTGACTATTATGTGAAAAAAACAACCGGCTTGTTTAATAATGATGCTATTCCTACTGAAATCGGGTTTAATAGTATGCGTGTGAATGCAGGTTCAGTGAAGAATGAAGGTTTTGAGTTTAATATTTCGGCAACTCCCGTTCGTATACGTAACTTCTCATGGTATACTTCTTTTAACTGGTCTAAAAACAAAAATACAATTTTAAGTATTGTAGGTGAACCACGTGATTTTGAAACTAACTGGTGGATTGAGCCGGGAATGGCTGCAGGTAATTTTTATGGTTACAGACATTTGGGAGTATATGCTTATGATGCAGACAATGCTTACGACGAAGGCTATAAGAATCGATTGATTCCGGTATTTAAGCGTGACCAATACAATAACGTAGTAATAAATAAAGTTGGAGGTCCTGAAGTGCTTGGCTATACTTATGCTGATGGTACTAAATATGAAGGAGAAATTTATCAGATGAAGGCCTCAGGAGTAGTATGTAAAGGTGGTGATGTAATCTGGGAGGATAAAGACCACAGTGGTAATATTGATGCCGGTGACAAACAAATATTAGGGAATGCACAGGCTAAATGGTATGCAGGATGGAATAATACATTGAAATATAAAGATTTTACTTTGAACTTCTCATTCTATATGAGTCATGGTGGTCTGATTTACAATTCACTTTTACGTGATTTGACAAGTTATGGCGATAACACTTCCAATCCAGCTCCTTGTGGAGTTCTTCAGGGCTGGAGATATCAGGGACATATCACAAATTGGTATACTCCGGGACAGAATGCACGTACAACAGAAAACAATCGTACTTTGAGTAGTAACTATCTTGAGGATGCTTCATTTATTCGTCTGCAGAATGTACGTTTGAGTTATCAATTGCCTTCGGTATATGCAAAGAAAGCATATCTGCAGTCTGCACAAATTTATATCTATGGTTCTAACTTGTTGACTTGGACTAACTATAGTGGTTACGATCCTGAAATTACTACCGGAGGCGTATTGAACCCTGGTAATGATTCACAGAAGTATCCGAAAAAACGTGAATTTGGTTTTGGTGTAAATGTAAGTTTCTAAATGATTAAAACTATAATGAAAATGAAAAACTTTAAAATATTATCATGTTCAGTTTTATTGGCGGGGATGTCTCTCTTCTCTTCTTGTGAGGACTTCCTGACTAAAACTCCGATAGCTGATTTGAGCAATAAAGCTTACTGGACCAGTGAGTCGGATCTGAAAGCATGGAGAGCTGGTACATATAATGGAGTACAGAAAATTGTATCAAGTACTTTGTTGGCCTGGGGTGAATTACGTTCAGATGATTATTACATAACTCTGTATGCCAATGCTGCTTTACAACTTAACTCTTTGGATTCGAACGGAAGTTATTGCGACTGGGAAAAATTATATCAGGTCATAAACCGGTGTAATCTGGCTATCGAGAATATCCCTGAAATGGGACTTTCTGAAGATGTGGCCGGATCATATTTGGGGCAATTTCATGGCTTAAGAGCTTTGATGTATTTCTATGCAGTACGTGTTTGGGGTGAAGTGCCATTGATTACTAAGTCATGGGATGGCGATTTGAATACTAAATATAATTCACGTGCTTCTTTGGAATCTATCTATGAAGTGATAGAGGATGATTTAACAATTGCCATTTCGTCATTGGGTAATGAAGGAGTTTACTATTTTAATCAGGGAGCTGCTTATGCATTACAAACAGATTATTTGATGTGGCGAAAGGATTATGCCGGAGCATTGAAAGCATCGGATAACTTATTGGCTTTGAAAAGGTATGAAATGGTAAGTAATACTACCGAATGGAAGAAAATATTTACAGATCCTACCAATAGTAAAGAGGCTATTTTTACTATAGAATGGGATTTTGAGAAAAATAACAATAACAGTTATGGTGGCCCGATTGGCGTTGGTGGTGGTAATGCTCATTATCAGTTGTCTAATTCGCTGTTTCAAAGAATGCTCCAGGATAAAAAGGATGTTCGATTCTGGGGAGTTGTAGATACGTTGAGTATATATAACGGACTGGATAAACAAACTTTGACTCCAGGGAATTCTCAGATTATCTATGGAAGTACCGGTGCATTGGCTAATAAATTGTGTAAGTTCTTCCCGGTGAAGTCTACAGATCCTGCTGTTGAATTTGATATTCCTGCTACTTCCGGTTGTGTTTTTGAAATACCTATTTATCGTTTTGCGGATGTTATGTTATTGCGTGCGGAAGCAATGATTCATGAAAATAAGCCGGCTCAGGATATTATTGATATAGTTAATCAGATACGTAGTCGCTGTGGTAATACGATTGTTGCGAAAGCAGAAGATTATCCGACAAGAATCGGTATGACACAGTCTTCATTGGAAAAACTGGTGTTGGATGAACGTCAGATGGAGTTTTATGGTGAACCTAAGCGTTGGTTTGACATTATACGTACCGGATATGTGAATGAAATACTGGATCCGCATCTATCTTATATTCAAGCAATGCGTGGTGAGGAACCTGTAGGTTTTGGCACTGATTTAAGACGGGTTCGTTTCCCGATAGCTAAGTCTGTCTTTACGTCCAATCCAACTCTGGTAGGACATCAGAATCCTCCTTATTCAGAATAATGATAATAAATAGTGTATATAATGAAAAAGATAATATTAAATATAGCCTTATTGGTAATTCCAATATTCACATTTACAAGTTGTGAACTATTTGGTCTGGATGTGCAAACTCCTTATGATTATGATTCAGAGAAAGGAACCTATGATAATCAAATTACTATGAATGCATGGGATTTCATGAATTCGCGTACCGATTTGTTTTCGTCTCTGATAGAAGCTATTAAATATTCGGGAGTTGATCCGGAATTATTCAAACAGCCTGATAGAACCTATCTGTTGTTGACAAATACAGCTTTGACTTCATCCAATAGTAGTGACCGGAGTTTCTGGAATGAGAACGCTTATCCGGATGAATTTAATCCGGAACAGTTAATTATTCCTACCAGTTGGGAGGAATTGGATAAAACCGTAGTGAAAAATATGATTATGTATCATATTATAAAGAAAGCTCTTTCGTATTATGAACTGACTGATTTGACAAAAGGAGTTATAACATTCTTTCCTACAGAATATGATTCTCCTTATGGATATATGGCTGTTGAAATGTTGAAAGAAGGTGCTCTTAGTATTTATTTCAATAACTACGAAGATCATTTTCAGCTGAAAACAAAACCTCGTACCAGTAATCTGCAAAGTCCTAACGGATCATATATTCACGTGATGGATAAGTATATGCAGTATCCTACAGATAAAGAATTAGTATCTATTCCTATTTATGGAGCAAAATGATTATGAAAAGAATAAAATATTTATTGATGGTAGCCTTTGTGGCTTTGATGGCATCTTGCGATGATGATTATGTTGAAATAGACTCTTTGCAGGTGTTTGGTGAAGAATTTTTTGCCGGAGAAACTGTTAATGTTGGTATGTCAGTGAGAATGAGTGATCCGGATAAAGCCGATTATTATTGGGAATGTAACGGGGGAACTTTGTTACAGCGTCAGGGATATACAATGAATCAGTGGAAAGCACCGAAAGAGTCGGGTAGATATACGATTAAATGTACTGTAACCTGTGGTGGAGCAAAAGAGACCCGGCAAGCTGAGATTTGGGTGAATGGTTTGTTCTTTGATCGTTTTGGAGGAACAACGGCAACAGGATGGGCTAATTCAAATTCTGCTACTCAGATTCGTGACGGCCGTTATCAGATGAATGTCACAACACCTAATGCTACTACCCGGAATTATGGTGAAGTACGTTATAATCTGAATCAGAAGGATTTTTACCCACCGATGTCCACTCGATTTGATTGTGGTATTGTAGGAGGAGCGACCAACACAAATAATCCTAAATATCCGGTAGATCCTGTTAAGTTTGTATATGGTGAGAATGCATGTGCAGTTGCTGTTTCTGGAAATACACCTTCTGTTGATATAACGACTACTTATTTTATTAGTGAAGTTCGTTTTGAATGGTGGCCTAAGAACCATATTCTGGCAGCAGTACCATGGGGAACTAACATTTATACAGATGTAAATGGTAATCCGGTAAGTTTCAATGCCGATGAGTTTGATGCCATTATACGTTTCCAGTGGACCTTGAAAGCTGACAGAGAAAATGGACGTCCAACTGTTCAAACCGGTTGGGTGGCAGTACCGGTGAAAATACAGAATAATCTGTTGAAATATGATGTGGAAGAAAGTAAAACTGTTGGTTTGGCGATCAGTGAGGATTATACAATAAAAGCAATGGTAGGAGCAACAACTCTTGCTACAAGTGATGTGATGAAGCAGTGGAGAGCGGCACATGACAATGCTGTTCTTCAGGTGAAGGAGTTTAAATATATATATCCTCCATTGACACAAGTTTATCTGGATAATGTATTCTTCTATAGTGATGATATATTTGGAGGTAATTGATTGTTAGAAGGGTTATGAAACCGGAGGAGGGAGTTTTTTTGCCTCCTCCGGTAAGTATAAATCATAAATCAATATGCTAATGAAGAATTTGTTACTTTTCATTTTTATTCTGGCTTTTTCTTGGCCTGTTGTTGCTCAGAATTCTAATGATACTATTGTAGGACGTTTGGTTGATGCTAAAGGGAAGGCAATTCGTAAAGCTTTGGTATCTGTAAAAGACGTAAAGGCCGAGACTGATCGTTATGGTATTTTTCAGCTGAATAATGTGAGTCTGCGAGATATACTGACAGTTATTTTGCCCAAAACAGAAAAAGAAGTGCAAGTTTCGGTAAATGGTATAGCCTATCCGAATATTGCATTGGGGCCAGAAATTTCAGTGACAGAAGATAAAGGTGAAATTATGAAACTAATGTTACGTAGTCTGCGGCGTTCCCGTTCGGTATCAAGTACGATTGTGGTGACAGGTGAAGAACTGGCTGCAACAGGAGAAAGTAATCTTTTTAATGCTTTGGCAGGTAAGGTTCCCGGGTTTACGGTGGTAATGAAGGATAACGGAGATATCTCTGCACAATTACGTGGGTCTACTTCTATTAGTTTGGATACTTCTCCGCTTTATCTGTTGGATGGGACACAAGTTGAAAGATTGGATAATGTGAATATCAATGATATTAAGAAGGTAGAGATAAGTAAGGATAGTAATATGTATGGTGCCAAAGGTGCCAATGGAGTGATTGCTGTCACTCTGAAATAGTAATATGTAACCTTTTTGTTTTTTATAATTATTAATTTAAAACCAAGTATCATGAAAAAAAGTACTTTAATTTTATTGGCAGCTTTATTTACTGCTAATTTATCTGCAGAAGAAAGAGTGGTAACCTCTCTTGCAGGGGATGCGGAAACAGAAGGAGGATTCCGCTTTGAAATGAAGGCATTGCAGAGTGGAGATGTGTTGACTTTTAATATTCCTGATGGAGATGAAATTGTACTTGAAGGGAGTTCCGGATTAAGTGATGGAGAAGGAAAGGTTTTTGTAATAGATGGTATCAACAAAGCAACCGGTAACAGAATAACTTTTACCAGTAATGGTGATAATTTTCCTTTTTTTAGTGGAATAGGCTCTAATGCTCATCTTATGGACGTTACTTTCCGGAATATAATTGTAACTAATTTTAATTATGCAGGAAATGGGGCCGGCTTTAAATTGGGGAACTCAAAATTAGATGGTGACCCATCTGATCCGAGTCGGTTTGCTACTTTGAGACTGGAAAATGTAGAAATCAGTAATTGTGTTGTGACAGGAGCCGCTAATGGTGGTGGTGCACTCTTCAATGGAAGAGGTGTGAATGTGATAGCCGATAAATGCTTATTTGCAAACAACAGTTCAGATGAATCGGCCAGTGGCAGTTCTAAAGGAGGAGGAGCTATTGGTACAACAGGTAGCGGAGGTTCATTTTTGTTCACAAATTGTACATTCTATGGTAATAGTGCGGCATTAGGTCGTGGTGGTGCAATCTATACAGGTATGGACTGTAAAGTTATTAACTGTACATTTACTGGAAATCGTGCTTTTAACGGAGGAGGATTTTATGGTCATAATGCTGGAAAGATGTATACATTGATTAACACTATTTGCTATAATAATATAGATGAAAATGAGACGGGTGATATTAGAAGAAACAATGGTGATTTTACCATATATAATTGTTTGGCCACTGTAGTAAGTCCTGCTTTGGCAGAAAACTTTGACAGCAATGGTAATATTTTGACTACCCCTGCGATGAAAGTGTTCGAAAATGATGCAGCTCCTGAATTGAAAGATAATGGTGGTAATACACTTACAGTTGCTTTACATGCTACGCAAAGTATGGCTGCTAAAGCAGGAATTGCCACTGCACCTGCCGGTATAGACGTAACTATTCCTACAGTAGACCAACGTGGTTATACTCGTGCTGCTAAACCTTGTATGGGTGCCTTCGAATTAGGTGGAATTGAGCCTGTAGGTATTCAGATTGCAACAGCCGACGCGAAATTTAACTATAGTGTGGAAAAGGGACGTTTGGTTATTGCAGAATCCGGTGAGTGCCGTATATTCAATATGCTTGGTGCTAAGATAACAGAGCTTACTATCAATGGTAGTGCTCCTATTAATCTTGAATCGGGTATTTACATTGTTCGTTTTATGAATGAAGCTGGTACTTCTGTTGCTAAAGTACTAATACCATAAGTTTAATAATTATCAGGGTTCTTTGGTGAATATGATTTGTCAAAGAACCCTGCTTCTTTAAAAAAATAGAGAAAGATGAGATTAAAAAAGTATTTCTTATATGTTATCCTGGCTTTTGTGTCTGTGTCGATGTTTACTTCGTGTTCTTCGGATGACAAGGAGGAAGAAGCAATTACTCCAAGTCTGACTACTACCCCCACAGATGTAAATGTTAAGGCAAGTGGTGAAGAAGTAAATATTACAGTGAAAGCAACTTCTACCTGGACTACAGTAATTGATGACAGGGTAGATTGGGTTAAAGTTAAGTCATCGGATATACAAGCCGGCAAATTAGTGCTTACTATAGTTGCAAACACTACTCTTGAATCGCGTTCGACAAATGTTATTGTAAAATTGGATAACACTGATTTGACAAAGCCGATAAAGATTTCCCAAGCTGCGGCTACTGCTTCTTTGGTGGTATCTCCAATGGAGGTGGTTGATATACCGGCTGAAGGTAAAGAGTATACTTTTACTGTCGAGAGTTCTGCTGGAGTAGATTGGGAGTATGAAATACCTGGAGAACAACAGAGCTGGATAAAAGAAAAATCGAAAACTGATAAATCACTCACACTGGCTTTTGAGGCTAATACAGGATCCCAACGCGGCTGTTATATTGTCTTTAAAGACAAAAACAAAAAGGCATCCAATTTTAACGTTAAAGTTATTCAGTTGAAATCTGAAAATTTTGATCCTAATGATCCGATTCAGATGGGATACACTTTACAAGGAAGCATGAAGGGAAGTGCGGATTTGGTTGGTAAGGGGTATGCGGATGTACATACCTATATGAGAAAGTTTGGTTGGGACTATTCAGAACATCCAAATTCATCTACTAAGGACCATAATGAAGTAGACCATATTGAAACAGTGTTTGATGCTACTATCAATCAGTATATATTTAGATTTAGTAGTCACGCAAGTAGTGCTCTTGATGGCGATCGTGGTTCAATGAATGACCGTATGCGTAATGAGATGAAAACGCAAACAAGTGCAGCTTGGTATAAATTGAACGGTAACTGGGGAGAGTCTCAAATATTACAATGGAAATTTAAGATACCTAAAGGGTATCGACCCAGTACAAGTTTTTGCCATATTCATCAGTTAAAGGCTCAAGAGGGTGACAATGGAGCTCCTGTTATTACTATTTCTCTTCGTGGAAACAATGATGGAACCAATCGCAGAGTACAAGTCATTCATTCTTTGGGGTCTGACCATAGTGCAGGAACCAAAAGTCTGGGAACGTTTGTAGACAATGTGAAAATAGAAGAGTTTGAAGATGAATGGGTACAGGTAAGTGAAGAAGTGAAATACGATCATCATGGCAAGTATCGCTTGGTGATAACTCGTATCAGAGATGGCAAAGTTTTGATAGACAATACACAGAATGATATTGATACATGGCGGAAAGGGGCAATTAATATTCGTAATAAATTTGGTATCTACCGTAGCTACGGAGGCAGTGGAGGACAGATAACCAATAATATCAAAGATGAAACAATTGATTTAGCTGACTTTGTAATTTATGAAAAAGATACAAATCCGAGCCCTGCTGCCCACGATTAGAAAGATATAAGTTGGTTTGAGATGGGAGCTATATTTAAAGATAGTTCCCATTTTTTTTATTCGATAACTTTTCATATATAATGTCAGATACATGAAAAAGATTTTATGTTATAGTTTTTGTTTACTGTTTAGTGTACAACAGGTTGCAGCTCAAATAGTTTCCATTAAAAGTCCCGATAATAAGATTGTTTTGAATATAAAATCTGATAACGGGCAACTTCTTTTTAACGTGAAAAAGGGAGAGACTACTGTATTGGAAGATTCGCCTATGGCCTTTTCTTCTGATGAAAAGAAATTTATAATAGCGCATTTACACTCTCCTGAATATTATAAAGTAGATGAAACGTATCCTATCCGGGGCATTCATTCGCTTGCGATAAATAAGGCAAATGGAATGAAAGTGAAAATCGCGGATAAAAAAAATAATACTTTATTTGCGATTGATGCTCGTGCTTATAATGATGGCATCGCTTTTCGCTTTCTGGTAAAGGGTACTCCGACGGATAAGTATATTCCGAAAGAGAGTACTGTTTTCAAGTTGCCTTTGGGAAGCCACATCTATTATCATGATATGTATGCACATTATGAGGGTATTCATAAAAAACAGGTAATAGATTGTGTTAGTAAAGGAGAATGGGCAGCACCTCCTGTAACTATTGAGTTACCGCAAAAACAGGGATATGCGTGTATCACAGAATCTGCTCTCAGAAATTATCCGGGTATGTCTTTACAGGCTGACGGGGAATGTGGGCTTGTTGTCAGATTGGGCCATGAACAACCGGCAGGATATCCGTTTGCTCATGATTATAGTTTGGAAGAGGCTAAACGTTTGTCTGAACCGGCTGTCATTACAGGCGATATTATAACTCCCTGGCGAACCGTGATTATTACTTCAGATTTGAATGAATTGGTAAATACAGACTTAATTACTAATCTGTCACCAGCTCCGGATAAGAAATTGTTTCCTGAAGGTGTGAATACGGAATGGATCAAATCGGGACGTTCTGTCTGGTGTTGGTTGGATGGTGGCCAACGTACTTTGGAGGGAATGAAAGAATTTTCAAAACTTGCCGGAGAGTTAGGATTTGAGTACAATACGGTTGATGCATTCTGGTATCGGTGGACGGATATGCAGATTAAGGAATTGGTTGATTACTCCGCTCAGTTTGGAGTTAAGATATGGCTATGGAGGCATGGGCGTGATCTGCGCGATCCTCAAAAGCGGAAAGAATTCTTTGATCGTTGTCAGCGGTTAGGAATTGTTGGGGTTAAGTTGGATGCTTTTTCTCACGAATCCAAAGAGTTTATTGATCTTTACCAGGCATGTTTGAAAGAAGCAGCAGAGCATAAACTGATGTTGAATATTCATGGCAGTGATAAACCGACAGGAGAGGTACGTTCGTGGCCGAATGAAATGTCACGTGAAGGAATTCGTGGTTTGGAGTATGGTAAGAATCAATATGAATGGGCTACACATAATACTACGTTACCCTTTACCCGATTAGTTGCCGGAGCGGGTGATTATACTCCAATGGTATTTGGTGACAGGAAATTAGATACATCCTGGGTACATCAGATAGCGACAGCATTGATATTCAATTCTTCTGTTATCTTTTTCGGTGCACATCCTCAGACTATACTTGATAATCCGGCAGTGGATATAATAAAAGACATACCGGCCGTTTGGGATGAGACAATTGTACTACCTTGTAGCGAGATTGGGAAAATTGCTGCCTTCGTCCGGCGTAGTGGTGATACTTGGTTTCTTGCCGTGGTAAATGGAAAAGAAGCGCAGACAATTCAATTCCCTCTCTCGTTCCTTGGTGAGGGATGGTATGAGGCTACAGTTTTGAATGACAGGACCACTGATGCAGGAGCAATAAAAATAGAACGTGCTTTTTGTAGAAATAGCGATTCCCTTACAGGATATATGCGTAATGGAGGAGGATATATAGTTCGATTTAAATCTAAATAATGAATTGATATGATAAAGAAAATAATTGGAATAATGGTTGCTACCTCATTTTGTTTTATAATGCAGGCACAACAGGTTTTTACTGATGTAAGAGTTATAGCCGAACGTTCAAATATGCGTTCTGATCGTCGTCCTATCCCAGTGGGATATTATGATGAACAAGCTGATCAAACGTTTGTGTGTTGGATGTCCACGGATAGTCATCCGGTTGTCAAGGCTTATAATCATGCTACCGATAAGTGGAGTGAAACAAAAATTGTGGCGCATTCTCCGTTTGTTGATAAACATAATTATCCGGGAATGTTACGTGGAACTGACGGACGAATTTTTTTGTTCTATGGTTGTCATAATTCTACATTAAAGATGGCTGTTTCTCCTAAACCTGGAAGTATTGAAGGAGAATGGAAAGATTGTTTTATTAATGAAGCAGAGCGTGCATCTTATCCCGCTCCGATACTAACAAAAGGTGGAACATTTTATGTGTTTTATCGGGATACACGTCAAACAAATAAATATTCGGATGACAGACCTTATCAGTTTGTGAAATCTACAGATGGTGGGAATACCTGGACACGTCAAATGGTTATTGATCCTTTTCCCCGTGTAACAGATAATATGATGGAGGTCTATAATGGTCAGGTTACTTATCAACCTGCCGGAAATGGACAAAAGGAGCGCATTCATATCGCTTGGACAATTTGTGGCGAGAAACTGGGTAAACATGCTCATGCTACTTATGGGAGAAATGTATACTATGCTTATCTTGATCCTTCTAATGACCATATGTATAATGTAGAAGGGATAGATCTGGGGACTACTATTGATAATGAAGAATCGGATAAATATTGTCAGGTATTAGAAACTCCTATTCCGGAACGAGGACATTCTGCCGGATTACAGGTGTCTGTTCACTATCGCGATAACTCATATCCTGTTGTACATTATCAATATCCGGAAGAAAACGCGGCCCGATTATCTACTTGGGATGCCGGAGAATGGAAACATCTGACTTTTGAAGCTAAAGGTGAACCTAGAGGCATTGAGAAATTAGGTCCCGAGTCATTTCGTATTTATGCTACTATGGGCAGGGGAGCAGTTACTTTTGTTACCAATGACGGAGGACGTAGTGTGAAGAAAGAAGCAGAGATTGTTACCCCTTTTTCGCTTTCCCGTTGTTATTGGATAGAAAATGCCCGTCCGAAACTGAAATTATTAATGTTTTCTAATCCACTTCCGGATGCTCCCAAAACGTTGGCTACTGCTAATAGAGACGTATATGTGGCCAGTATAAATGAATAATTTATCTCTTTTAGCATTGTTTTCGAAGTGTATTCCCTTATCTCAATTTAGAGATAAGGGATTTTTTTTGATATTCTGTCTTTGAATACGTATTTTTATTATGCAAAAGTATATACTTTCTTTTTCCTTTTTTTTATGACACTTTTTGACTACTTTTGCGTGTCTTGATTAAACATTGTAACATTTTAAACTATTATTTGGATAAACTATGAAAAAGAAGCTACGTTTTTCCTTATTTTTCTTACTACTTTTATTAATGGAAGGAAGTATGCAGGCACAAAATGCACAGAAACCTTTTGATATCGATTTGTGGCAACAAGGCATGCCTAATACAAACGGTATGGATAGTGCTCCTTTTGATGAATCGAAAGGTAATTTCAAATCTTCAATTCGTGTTTTTCTTCCCGCACCCGAATTGGCCACCGGTCGGGTAATTATTGCTTGTCCGGGAGGTAGTTACTCACATCTTGCTTATAATCATGAAGGTTATGATTGGGCACCATTTTTTAATAAACAAGGAATTGCTTTGGTTGTATTGAAGTATCGCATGCCGAAAGGAGGACACAAGGAAGTTCCTTTTGCAGATGCGGAAGAGGCTCTGAGGATGGTGAGAGATAGTGCAGATGTATGGAATATAAATCCGAATGATGTTGGTATAATGGGATCCTCTGCCGGTGGACATTTGGCTTCTACTATGGCTACACATACTTCACCTGAACTACGTCCGAATTTCCAGATATTGTTTTATCCGGTTATAACGATGGATAAGAGTTATACTCATATGGGATCACATAACAACCTTTTGGGAAAAGATGCTTCGGCTGAGTTGGAAGAACAATACTCCAATGAAAAACAAGTGACCAAAGATACTCCCCGTGCTTTCATTGTATATAGTGATGACGATAAGACGGTGCCTCCTGCAAATGGGGTGAACTATTATCTGGCTTTAAATAAGAAAGGTGTTCCGGCTACCCTCCATGTATATCCTTCCGGTGGTCATGGATGGGGGATTCGTGAAGATTTTATATATAAAAATCTGATGTTGGATGAACTTTCTGCCTGGCTACGATCATTTAAAGCACCTCGTAAAGATGTTATTCGTGTGGCATGTATCGGTAACAGTATTACCTATGGGTCGCGTTTGAAAAATCGGGAAAGAGATGCATATCCGGCTGTTTTGGGACGTATGCTGGGTGACGGATATTGGGTGAAAAACTTTGGAATAGGATCACGTACGATGCTGAATAAAGGTGATCATCCGTATATGAAGGAGCAAAAATATAAAGATGCATTGGCATTTAATCCGAATATTGTGGTTATTAAATTAGGAACTAATGATAGTAAACCACATAATTGGGTTCACAAAAATGAGTTCACAAAAGATATGCAGGCTATGATTGATGCATTTAGAGGGCTTGCTGTTCATCCGAAGATATATTTGTGCTGTCCGTCTAAATCATATGATAATTATGGAATCAGCGATAAGACAATTGTGAATGAAGTTATTCCGATGATAAAGAAGGTGGCTAAAAAGAATAAGTTATCGGTAATAGATTTACATACTGCAATGGATGGAATGCCCGAACTTTTTCCTGATAAAGTTCATCCAAATGAAAAAGGTGCAGAGATAATGGCGAAAGTTGTGTATGAAATAGTAAAAGAATAAAAACGTTATTATGATACAGACGATACAACTGCACGGAACAGACAAACAACTTTATAAAATTGTGGCTCCATTGGTTATGGATCCTGAAGTGCTGAAGATGAACAACAATTACCCTTTTAAGACTACTGATAAGTTTATCTGGTTTATTGCCACAAATGGGAAACATGTGGTTGGATTTCTTCCGGTAGAACGAAGAGGAAAAGAAGCTATTATTAATAATTATTATATAGGGAAAGACCAGGAAGAGGCGTTTGCTCTTTTATTGGTGGATGCTATTGCAGCTTTTGATGCAGACAAAACGTTGGTTGCTGTAGTTCAAGTAGAACATCAGGCTATTTTTGAAAAACATGGATTCACTGTAGAGAAAGCCTGGAAACTATATGTAAAAATGCGGAGGGATGAATGAAGAAAAAAGAAGTAGAGGTAAAGAAGAATGTATATGAATTGGCGCAGGAACGTTTGCGCATGATTTTTAAAGAGTTTGATAACGTGTATATCTCCTTTTCGGGAGGAAAAGACAGTGGTGTACTTTTGAGTTTATGTATTGATTACATACGTCGTAACAATTTGAATGTGCGTATCGGAGTATTTCATATGGATTATGAAATACAGTATAAAATGACAATTGACTATGTGGACCGTATGATCGAGGCTAATAAAGATATTATTGATGTGTATCGCGTTTGTGTTCCTTTCCGTGTGGCAACCTGTACGTCGATGTATCAGTCTTTCTGGCGTCCGTGGGAAAAAGGGAAAAAGAAACTGTGGGTACGTCCTATGCCGAAAGATGCAATGACGGAGAAGGACTTTCCTTTTTATAATACTCAGATGTGGGACTATGAATTTCAGATGCGTTTTGCTAAATGGATACATGATAAAAAAGATGCAGTACGTACCTGTTGCCTTATTGGTATACGTACGCAGGAGAGCTTCAATCGGTGGAGGTGTATTTATCTGAATCGTAAATATCAGATGTACCATACGTATCGTTGGACTTCTAAAGTGGCAAACGATGTATATAATGCATATCCTATTTTCGACTGGAAAACAACAGACGTATGGACCGCCAATGGAAAATTTCATTGGGATTACAACATCTTGTACGATTTGTATTATCGTGCCGGAGTGAATATAGAACGTCAGCGGGTGGCCAGCCCATTTATTGGCGAAGCTATAGAAAGTCTGTCTCTTTATCGGGTTATTGATCCTAATACCTGGGGAAAAATGGTAGGGCGTGTGAATGGAGTCAACTTCACCGGAATGTATGGAGGTACTCATGCTATGGGATGGCAATCTATAAAACTTCCGGAGGGTTATACGTGGAGAGAATTTATGTATTTTCTTTTGTCTACATTACCAGAACGTGCGCGTAAGGGATACCTGAGGAAACTGTCGGTTAGCGTTAATTTCTGGCGTACCAAAGGAGGATGTTTAAATGATGAAACCATACAAAAGCTGATTGCTGCCAAAATCCCTATTATCGTGATGGATAATAGTAATTATAAGACAGTGAAGAAGCCTGTTCGGATGGAGTATCAGGATGATATTAATATCGCGGAGTTCAGAGAAATTCCTACTTATAAGCGTATGTGTATCTGTATTCTGAAAAATGACCATGCTTGTAAGTATATGGGATTTTCACCAACAAAAGAAGAGATTAGTAAGAGAAGTCAAATAATGGAACAATATAAAAATATTCTGCAATGAGTTGTAAAAAAAGTCCTGTGTATGATGTGAGAGCTGTACCAGTAGATAAAGTGGTTGCTAATGATTATAATCCCAATATAGTTGCCCCGCCAGAAATGAAGCTATTAGAATTATCTATTTGGGAAGATGGATTCACTATGCCCTGTGTATGCTATTACGATAAAGAAAAAGACATGTATATTCTGGTAGATGGCTTTCATAGATATTCTGTTCTGAAAACATCCAAACGTATTTTTCAACGCGAAAACGGCTTATTGCCGATTGTAGTTATTGACAAAGATTTATCTAATCGAATGAGTTCTACGATTCGGCATAACCGTGCCCGTGGTGCTCATAATATTGAGTTGATGTGCCATATTGTTGCTGAATTGGATAAAGCAGGTATGTCTGATCAATGGATTATGAAGAATATTGGAATGGACAGGGATGAATTACTGCGTTTGAAACAGATTTCCGGATTGGCCGATTTGTTTGCTAATAACGAATTTAGTATTCCGGAAAGAGAGTCTCCTATAAATTCAAAAGAAAGTACTGTGGTTTAGAATACAGCTTTTGATACTTATAAACAGGTCCTTGTATTTTCAGAATACAAGGACCTGTTTTGTTTTTGTGAAAAGGAATATTTGCTTTGTATGTAAATTTTTGATGTCTGAATTTGCTTAAAATGAAACTTTGAATATTCTGTTTTCTTGTTTTTTTATTTCGGACAAAGAGTCTCTTTGGTGTGCTCATAATTAGTGGATAGATACTCTTCTTTGTATCGGTGAAAGAGGATAAAAGGTTTATTTAAATCAATGGGATGTTCGATATTTGTAATGTAATAATTGCTCGGAGACAACCAGTTAATAATTATATATAAGTTGGTGGGTCTGATAAAATTGTTCTGTAAATCTGTTTAGTTAAATTGTAGACTCGCCCCAAAAAAGATGCAGGCGCATCTAATGTTTTTTGTAGATGTAAAGTCCACAGGTGATATAGATTTTGATAGAAAAATTTATATAACCTGTGGTTTGAAGTTTTTGTTGGTTTGTTTTTTATTATCTCAGGATGAAATAAAAAAAAGAAAGGAAGTTGCAATCACTGCACCTCCCTTTCTACATCACTGAATAGAGAATTACGGAGAATTATAGTTGTTCTATTATCTCTTTTTGTCGTTCCATAAAATTAATACGTTGCACTTCTCCACTTTCGGAAATTAGAGTTGAATGTCTTCTGAGGGATTGTATCCAATTCTTTTGTAAAGTACATATTTGTTGATTTTGTGAATCCATTGAGTTTATAGAGTATACTCTGAACAGGCTGATCTGAAAATCACTTTTCTCAATGTAAGTATATGTCGCTTCAAAGTTGATATTTGATAGATAGATGGCTACCTTGTTTCCATTATTAAATTCTCCTTTTATAGATAACTGTTCCAATTCATGTAATAATAGGAGAAGTTCATTCTTTAACTGTTTTACATCTTCTTCTGAAATCAGATTTAATCCTGCAAAATACTTAATTTCTTTTATGAATGAGTAGAAGATATTACTATCCCATATAAAACAGGTTTTCTTACAATGTTTTACTGTTTCACTTAATTTTTTGTGTGCAGAGATGACTTTCTCAGGAACTTGCATCTCGGCTAATGAGTGAGGAGTTTTTATTTTCCCGTTTTGATATACCCAGCGACACAAGCGAAATTTAGACAGACTCTCATAAGCTGAATAGAGTGTGAAAGGAATTATATTGGCTGCGGTATATATGGTTGTACTATCATCATTTCTGATATAATTAAAGATTCTCAGATAACGTTCCAGTATTTCATAATAACTTTCTATCGGATCGGGTGAATGTTGCAGATTCAGATCGAATGTAGCCCGGTTTGACAGGTGATTGCCAATTATCTGATCGATGGATATTCCGAGTTTGTGAGATATAACAGCGACTTCATCAAAAGTGAAAGCTACCTCTCCGCGTAGTCTGCGATAAACGGCCTCTTTTCCCATACATAGTGTATTAGTTAGAAAATTGGCAAGTGTTTCTTTTGGAGCGATACGCTCTTTCATTTCATTGATGAGTTCGTTTACTATACTATTCTTCATACTTGCTTATATTGCTTTTAGTGATTTTCTTGTCGAAAAATGATTTTATGCAAATATAAAGCTTCCTGTCTGATAATTAGTATGGAATAAAACGTAATAGTGAGTTGCGTTATTTCTTATTTTATTGTTTTGTGTAATGTAGATTATGAAAAATGAAATTATACAAAAATAAAGCAAACGTATTTTCGTTATGAGAAAATGTATTTGCTTTTGATTCTGAATATCATTGATATATCTTTTTATAATGTATCAATTATCTCTCTTTGCTTTTGGAAGAATTGTATACGTTGCATTTCTCCACTAACGGAGATTAGTGTAGAAAACTTTTTTAATGACTGAATCCATTCTTTTAAACTCTTACACATTTCAATATCTTGTGTCGTGATGGAGTTTATAGCATAAACACGTATCATACTCAGATGTACATTGCTACTTTCTACGTAACTATAGGTTGCTTCAAAGTTAATATTAGAAATATATATATTAACCTCATTGTCGGATTCGAATTTTCCTTTTCTTGCCAAGTTCTCTAATTCGTCCAATAAAAGTAACAACTCTTCCTTGATCTCTTGTCTGGCCTTGTCGGAGATGAGCTGAATGCTCGAAAAATATTCCAGATCATTCACTATGTGGGAAAAAATATTGCTATCCCATATAAAACTTGTACTATGAATCTGTTCTGCAGCATTTACAAAGTCTTTTTGAATATCTTGTAGTTTGGCTGGTATCTCCAAATCGTCAAAATGCTTGCAACCGATATTTTCATTCTGATACATCCATTTAAACAGTCTGAACTTAGACAATATATCGTGTTTAAGATATAATGTCTGTGGGATAGTGTTGGAAGATGTAGCCAATTCAGAAATGGGATCATCTTCTATACTTTTTAATAGCTCGGTATACTTATTTATAATATCGTAATATGTTTCAAAGGGATTACTGTGGTGAACCACATTCATGTCAAAAACGGCGTTTTCCTTAAAACTTACTCCTATCATCTTGTCGAGTGATACTCCCAGTTTTCTGGAAATAATAGCAGCTTCTGTCAGAGTGAAAGGAACTTCTCCACGTAGTCGTCTGTATACGGCTTCTCTACCGATAAACAAATTGTCCATTAATACGTTTGCTATATTACTGTTTGCCGGTATTTTTTCTTTTATGGCTTCAATGAGCCCTTCATTTAATTTATTTGTTATCATAATCATTGTCCTTTTCTTGTTTTCTTGATTTAGAACAAATAAGAGTAGAGAGATGTTTCGCATATCGCAACTATTTTCATTTTGTGGTTCATTTTTTGGCTTGTGTGGGGGTGAATGAAATTTTATATGAAATAAAAAAGTTCATAATATTTGCATAATTAGGGTGAATCGTCTACATTTGTCCGTGCATAAATGGAACTTATAATACATGAAAAGAATATTAGTTAGCGGTGGGGCCGGATTTATAGGTTCACATCTCTGTACCAGATTGGTGAATGAAGGTAATGATGTTATTTGTTTAGATAACTTGTTTACAGGTTCAAAGAGTAATATCGTGCATTTGATGGACAATTATCATTTTGAGTTTGTACGTCATGATGTGGCATTTCCATATAGTGCAGAGGTTGATGAAATTTATAATTTAGCTTGCCCTGCTTCCCCTATACATTATCAACATGATGCCATTCAGACGATAAAGACGTCTGTAATGGGGGCTATTAATATGCTGGGATTGGCTATGCGTGTAAATGCTAAGATATTGCAGGCTTCTACCAGTGAGGTGTATGGTGACCCGATGGTACATCCACAACCTGAAAGCTATTGGGGGAATGTAAACCCTATTGGCTATCGTTCATGTTATGACGAGAGTAAAAGATGTGCCGAAACTCTTTTTATGGATTATTATCGTCAAAATGATGTTCGCGTAAAGATTATCCGCATTTTCAATACATACGGTCCTCGTATGCTTCCCAACGACGGACGAGTTGTTTCTAATTTTATAGTTCAGGCATTGCAAAATCAGGATATTACTATTTATGGTTCGGGAGAACAAACACGCAGTTTTCAGTATGTAGATGATTTGATCGAAGGAATGATCCGGATGATGAATACTCCTGATGATTTTACAGGACCTGTGAATATTGGTAACCCTAATGAGTTTTCTATCCTTGAATTGGCAAAAAAAGTAATTGAACTGACTGGTTCGAAATCAAAGATTATATTTAAGCCTTTGCCGCATGATGACCCTAAACAACGTCAGCCGGATATTACATTGGCAAAGGAGAAATTGAATTGGAAACCAACGGTAGAACTGGAGGAAGGTCTTGGACGTATGATTAATTATTTTAAAGATTATAAAGTATAAAACAACCAGATAAAGCTATATAAAAGATGAACATGGAAATAAATCCTTCAGAATACAAAATACTAATTGTAGATGACGTAATGTCGAATGTATTGTTGCTGAAGGTGCTTCTTACTAATGAGAAGTTTCAGATTGCGACAGCCAGTAACGGTCGTCAAGCGTTGGATCAGGTGATAAAAGAGAAACCTGATCTTGTTCTGTTGGATGTGATGATGCCTGATATGAGTGGCTTTGAAGTTTCTCAGCAACTGAAAGCTAATCCGGAAACGGCAGAAATTCCGATCATCTTTTTGACAGCTTTGAATAGTACGGCAGATATCGTGAAAGGTTTTCAAGTAGGAGGCAATGACTTTATTTCAAAACCTTTTAATAAAGAAGAGTTGATCATTCGTGTCACTCACCAAATCTCGCTGATTGCTGCTAAGCGTATAATTGTGGCACAGACAGAAGAATTGAGAAAGACGATTATCGGACGTGATAAACTTTATTCTGTGATAGCTCATGATCTTCGTTCGCCGATGGGGTCTATTAAAATGGTATTGAATATGCTTATATTGAATCTGCCAAGTGATACTATAGGACCGGAGATGTATGAGTTGCTGACGATGGCTAATCAGACGACGGAAGACGTGTTTTCTTTGCTTGATAATTTATTGAAATGGACTAAGAGCCAGATTGGTAAGTTGAAGGTAGTATATCAGGATATTGATATGGTAGAAGTCACCGAAGGAGTGATAGAGATCTTCTCGATGGTAGCTGAACTGAAAAAAATCAGTATTCGTTTGGAAACACCAAGCAAGCTGGAAGTATATGCTGACATTGATATGATAAAAACAGTTATCCGTAATTTGCTTAGTAATGCTATCAAGTTTAGTAATGAAGAAACTGAGATATTAGTAACAGTACAAGAACAGGAGGGTATGGCTGTGGTGAGTGTAAAGGACAGTGGTTGTGGTATCGACGAAGAGAACCAGAAAAAATTGTTGCATACAGATACTCATTTCAGTACTTTCGGAACAAATAATGAAGAGGGTTCCGGGCTTGGTTTGCTTCTCTGTCAGGACTTTGTTATTAAGAATGGCGGTAGGTTGTGGTTCACATCTGCTAAGGGAGAAGGATCTACATTCAGTTTCTCTATCCCATTGAAGAAATAAACAAGAGAAATTTATATTATAAGTATTATAAATGAAATGATACCCGAAGCCTGCTTTTAGAGAAAGAGGGTTTCGGGATTCTTTTTTACAAGATATATCTATTATGAAATTACGTTTTTACTATCTCGCTTTATGGATACTTATAGTTGTTCTTGGACTCGGCTCACGGACTTACAGTGATTATTTGCCTTTATGGGTTGCTACTTATGCCGGGGATACACTGTGGGCTGCCATGGTATATTGGGGAATAAGTTTTCTTTTTCCTTTTACCCATTTATTGCGAAGAGCAACGATTGCTCTACTGTTTTCTTATTGTATTGAAGTGAGCCAGCTTTATCAGGCCGATTGGATAAATGTAATTCGGGGTACAACTTTGGGGGCTTTGGTTTTGGGACACGGATTTTTATGGTCTGATATGTTGTGCTATACAATTGGGGTTGGACTGGCAGTATTGATAGACTTCTTTTTTACTGCTCATAAGAGGTAACATGTAGGCATGAGCAAAACAGAATACTCTTTATTAGACAGAAGAACATAAGAACAAATAAGAAAACATGAGTTACATCATACTGTGAATATGTTCTTTTGTTCTTCTGTCTAAAAATAATTCTTTGGTCGTTTAGTTCCATTATATAGCGTTAGGAATTATTGCCGCGATATAACAATTATCATCCGGATATTCGGATTTAAAGATATTATAGGCTATACCTATTGCCTCTTCTGGCGAATCAGCTTCAATATTCTCCTTAATATTAAGAGATTCAATCTCTTTGCCTTCTTTTACGAGTACATAATAAATGATCACAACATACTTCATACCTTATGATATTTAAGTGCCGGAAATAGTGCCGGAAATACAAACATACGCCTTTTTATTCATAAAATCAAAATAAGTAATAGAAGTATTCTATGCAGAAATAAGCCTGTATGGATAAAAAAATAGATTTGAGGAGAGAAATAGGAAGCATTTTTATACTTTTGCGACCGATTTGGGATAAGATACAATCGCGCGAAGAAAATAAACGTTATGGATATATTTTGGAACACTATTGCGGGGTACAACTCGGCTACCTGGCTTTTTCAGTTGATAATTGTTATCATTGGTATCATTCTCACAGGGTTATTGTTGAGAAGGCCAGAGTCGTGGGTAAAGTTGTCGATGAAGTTTTATCTTATATTCCTTTACATATGGATTGCGGTGGTGTATTACTATATTTATTGTGCCGAACGTAGTTACAATGTTGTGATGGCTTTGTTTTGGGGAGTGATGGCCGTAATATGGATATGGGATACTTTGACCGGATATACTACATTGGAGCGTAGCCGTAAATATGATGGTCTGGCATATATCCTGCTGGCTATGCCTTTTATTTATCCTTTACTTTCTTTGGCACGCGGACTAACATTTCCGGGTATTACCTCTCCGGTGATGCCTTGTTCGGTAGTGGTATTTACTATCGGGTTGCTATTGTTGTTTGCTCGTAAAGTGAATATGTTTCTTGTACTTTTCCTTTGCCATTGGTCGCTCATCGGACTATCCAAGACCTATTTCTTTCATATTCCTGAGGATTTTTTGCTTGCCAGTGCTTCTGTGCCGGCACTTTATCTTTTCTTCAGAGAATATTTTCTGAACAGGTTGCATACCGATACACAACCCAGAGCTAAACTTATTAATTTATTACTTGTCTCTGTTTGTATTGCTTTGGGGGTTATTCTTACAGTTACCATGTTTCTACAACTGACTCCGGCCTAATCGTGTGGTCATTCTTGTCAAGAGCAGATTTATTGATTATTAACCTAAAAACAGTTTTTGGAGGAGAGAATATCTGTTTCATTGCAACACAGTAACATTTGCATCGCAACATATAAGGAAATGTGTCGTAACATACCAGCAAACGAATCGTAACATACCATGTAATTTTAAATAAGTACCGAAGAAATCTCGTTGAATACCCCGTTTATATGCCTTCAGGAGCCGGTGCAAAAAAATAAAGGAGAAAGTTGTGACTTCCTCCTTTACAAATGTTCTAACCGAATCTATTTTATGATTACGTTTACAAAGATAACCTGTTTCTTTATGAAAGTCAAGTAAATAAGGATTTATTTTACAGGAAACAGATACTTTTCTTTACTATTTCTTTATTTTATAAAATGTGCGCAGTGCATACCGGATGACCTTTCCCGGAAGCCAGCCCTTAACTTTGGCAAACATCACTTGCGACAACGGTCCGGTAAGTGTACGGAAAGGAGGGTTCTCTTTTTCTACTAATTTCAATACGGCGGTTGCAAACTTTGAAGGCGCGCAACCGTTTGTTTCAGCTTCTTCTATAATCTTTAGTGTATCTGTAAAGTATTGCCCGTAGTCGGAACTGTTCAGGGTGGCGGCAGAGATATTCCGGTTGGCTGTAAATCCTGTATTAAAATCTCCCGGTTCCACCACGCATACTTTGATACCAAATGGATGTACTTCCAGCGAAAGAGCTTCACTGTATCCTTCTATTGCGAACTTTGAAGCAGAATAAAAGCCCTGGTAGGGTACTGCTATTAGTCCTGCGATAGAACTGATATTGATTATCTTTCCTTTACGTTGCCTGCGCATGATGGGTAGTACGGAACGACATACACGAACCATACCCAGAAAATTCGTATCCATTTGCAGGGCAATTTCTTTATCAGTTGCCAGTTCCAGTGCACCGCCGATGCCCATGCCGGCATTGTTTATCAGTACATCAATGCGTCCCCGCTCTTTCATTATATGTTCCACTACGCAATGTATAGAACTGTTATCAGTAACGTCTGCAACAAGCATCGTCACATTTCCTTTGTTCTCGGTTTGCTTTCGGCTTGTGCCATATACGATATGTCCTTGTGCAGCGAGAGTTTGTGCCGTTATCTTTCCGAACCCCGAAGAGGCGCCGGTGATGAGTATAACTTGTGATTGTTTCATGAATTGTTTTTGATTTTGGGACAACAAAGATAGATATATTCTCTCATGGAGATGTATTCATGGAGATTAATTTACTTACTTTTCTGTTTGGATAATGATAGAAGGGAATGTGTATGGAAGTTCTTTTTTTACGTAATGCTATCATCATCAGGTGTTTCCTTTATCATCTGTTCGGTTAATTGTTACCTACTAATAGCTACTTTTGCTATAATACCCTTTTTAATATACCAATTAGTGACGATTGTGTACCCCGGTGCTTCTCTCTACCTTTACAACCCGTAATGTTCCGCTTTTTTCTGTATTTCTATCTGATAATAAATTACAGATATCCGCTCCGGAACTATTGACTATTTTAATTACACCTTTATTATTATGAATGAGAAAACAACTACTATTACTTTTATTTTTTGTCTGCTAACAGCAGGACTTACTGCCCAGAATCCCACTTTACAATGGGTTACTGCACAAGACGGTATGGGACTTGAAATTCCCCATGATATCAAACCTTCTTCGGATGGTAACGTGTTTCTTTTCAATGACTTTGCATCCAGCGCCCAGGAGAGTAGTTATGATCCTGACGGAGAGATTAACAAAGGGTACTCCAAAACTACAGATTATTATTATTACAATATTGCGGACGGTTCCGGAACCTCAGAGAAAACCTCTACCGGTGCACTTGATATGACAACTAAAGACGGGAACAAGAATATGACCCTCTATAAAGTTGATACCGACGGGCACCTTATCTGGGGAGTCTGCACCAATGCCGGATACTTTGATAGCGGTGGAGCCATAGCGCCTACGAATGATGGTGGTGCAGTGTTAGCTCTTAAAATGCGCCATTCTGAGAAAGGAGCCTATCGGAGTGATGTCATTTGTAGTTTCGTAGACAGTGAAGGTGTCGAAACTGTTGTGAACTGGGATGCTCCCGATTATGAAACATACGGTGGTGTTTACCAGCCCGTTATTGCTAAAATCAGTAAAGATGGCAAGATAGAATGGGCAAAACGTATTCCGGTGGATTATAAGGTAGTGACAATAGACGGAAGTAAAAAGAAACTTAGTGATAACTTTGAGATTAATGATATGGTGGCTGACGGAGATAATAATCTCTATCTGACAGGTGTTTACCGTACTTCTATAAACTTTGGACGCAGTGCCAATCTCAGTTCTCCCCACAATGTAGAAGGATGGAATGGAGATGTGCAAGGTACAGTGCCCGGTGATCTTTTTGTTGTGAAACTCAACGCTGCCGGAGAGGCTCAATGGGGGATAACCACCAAAGGGCAGATTACCAGTGAAACACCTAAAAGTATTTGCTTGTCCGGAGAAAATCTATATGTGAGCGGTTATCTACATGGTGATGGAGAAAAAGCGATCAGTCTGGGCAGCAGTCGTCTGGTTCCTACTGATAAGGATTGTCTTTTCTACAGTTGTATTTCTACAGCCGGTGATGTGAAATGGGCGCGTGTATTGCGATCGGTACAGCATCCTGTCACACAAGCCAGTGCTCGTGTGAAACCTACCTGTATCTCTGTTTCAGGGAATGATTTATATCTCGGAGGTTCTTTTTATGGCAATATGATGGAAGGCGATAAGGTATGGCTCGAAAATGATCTTCCAATGACGAACGGACTGCGTGCATATATACTAAAATGTAGTGCAGAAGACGGAACAGTGAAGAATGCGGTGAAAATAGAGGGAGGGCTGACGGAAGTAGAAGATATCCTGCCCAAGGATGGTAAACTACTGGCTCCGGGATATGATTTGTATGGTACTTCTAATCTTTATGTACTTGATGAAGTATTGGGAAACCTACAGACATATCCACTTAAGAACTCTTTAATGACAGCTACCCAGGGAGGTGTTCTTATAGGAAACCGTCTGATCTCGGCAATGAATGCTAATAAATCGGCAACCTTTCCGGGAAGTGACATGACATTGGAGGTGATTAATAATGGTGATGCCAACTACCGGGCCTGTGTCTTTACAGGGCATGATATCTCATCAATTGTAACGGGTATAGGGGATATACCTGCTGGTATTTCGGATGATACATTCCGTATATATTCCGGTCGGGGAGAAATAACCGTAGAGACTGCTACTGCCTGTCAAGTACGTATATATGGTATTGACGGCAGGCTTGTTGATAGTTTTTATGTTTCAGCGGGACGTACAGTTCATTCGTTGGCGGCAGGACTTTATATCGTAAACGGGTGTAAAACGGTAGTTCTTTAACGATAGGGGGATTCTCTGTTAATGATATGGAGTTAGAGAGACTATTATGCTTATGGGCTAAATCAAAACAGTTTCTTAATTTAAAACCCCAATAAACTTCGTCTATTAATATGATAAGTATTGATTCAAAATTAGTATACTCTATAATATGAATTTATTGAAACGTAAATGATCGCAGATTTTCGCAAATTAGATAGCTGCGTTCTGCTTGAAAACAATATTCCTTATAGGAAATCTGCGTTCATACGCGTTTATTTGCGTTTCAATAATAATCCGCTAAATAATCATTTAATGGTGATGTATTACTTATCTAAACTACTTTAAGATTTTATGAATCGCGAAACGATAATTTATAGTATTCTTTTGTGTATCACTTTTCTACTTCCCATACAGACCCTTGTAGCCGAAGATAAGATAATCTTTAGTGGTATAGTTCGGGATGCCATCACCCGGGAATCACTTCCTTATGCTACTATTCAGCTGGAAGGCAAACAACGGTATTCGGTCGTGGCGGGTGATAACGGAGACTTTCATCTGCCTGCAGTTATTCCGGGTTCTTATACACTTAAAGTTTCTTTTATCGGCTATGGACGTTACCAGAAAACACTTGATTTACAACGTAGCACTCATCTTACCATTTCTCTCCGGTCGGACAATCAACTGAACGAAGTAATCATTACCGCCACAGAATCCAAAGGCATCGTTACTACCTCCCGGATAGACCGTCCTGCTATGGCGCATCTTCAGCCCACCAGCTTCACCGATTTGCTTGAACTTCTTCCCGGTGGGATGTCACGTGACCCGGATATGGGAGCTGCCAATACAATGACTCTTCGTGAAACAGGAGGAATAGATTCTAATGGTAACAAGACTGCCGTGGGGAAGGATTATTCTATTACTTCACTGGGCACACTTTTCGTTGTCGATGGCATTCCTATTAATACGGATGCCAACCTGCAGGCAATACCCGGATCTGATGATACGGTGGAAAGTGGTCGCAATATAGTAAACCGGGGTGTGGATATGCGTTCTATCTCTACAGACGACATAGAAAGTGTAGAGGTAGTACGTGGTATTCCCTCTGCCGAATATGGCAATCTCACCAGTGGAATGATCAATATAAAGAAGATACGTAAAGTAACTCCTCTCAATGCACGTTTCAAAGCCGATGGGTACAGTAAGTTACTGGCTGTTGGAAAAGGTTTTGCACTACCTTGGAGCGAAGATCTTGTGATGAATGCCGATATCGGTTATCTTGATGCCAAACCCGATCCGCGCAATAATCTGGAGAACTATAAACGTATCAATGCTTCCCTGCGTTTCACATGGAACTGGAAACATGATACATGGACCATGCGTTATGAACCTGCCATCGACTATACCGGTTCCTTTGATAATGATAAGTTAGACCCTGAGCTGAATTATGGTAACACCGATACTTACAAGACCATTTATAATCGTGCTTCACTAACCAATAATTTCTTCTGGACATTCCCCCGGATAAAGGCCATTAAGGGAATAGGGTTAAACTCTTCTGTAAGTGCTCAGTTTGACCGTCTCGAACGCCGTAAGCTTGTTGCTCCGCAACGTTATGCTATTGTACCTTCTACGGTAGAAGGGGGAGAACATGATGCAACCTTACTTTTTAAAGAATATATTGCCGACTATCTGAGTGATGGTAAGCCTTTTGATATTTTCGTCAAATTGAAAGGAGATTTTACTTTTGGTCCCAGCTGGTTAACGAACAATGCCCGTACAGGTACGGAATGGGGTTATACCAAGAACTTTGGACGGGGAGAAGTGTATGATCTTAGCCGTCCGCTTTCTACCGGAGGATGGAGTAGTCGTCCGCGTGCTTACAAAGATATTCCGGCTTTACAGAACCTTGCTTTCTTTGCCGAGGATATAGCCACTGTACGTATGGGGACCCACAAGCTGGAAATAATGGGAGGATTGCGTGCCCTGTCGCTTATCGGTCTTGACAAACGATATACGCTGAATGGCAAGTTCTACCTCGACCCGCGTCTCAATGTCCAATGGGTCTTTCCTGCGATCCGTGTGGGAGGTCATGATCTCAACATCTCTTTGGGAGGTGGGGTAGGCTGGACCACCAGAATGCCTACATTGGACTATCTTTTCCCCAATAAGTATTATAACGACATCATTCAGTTGGGGTATTATGATGCTCTTCATCCGGAACAAAACAGCCGTTTCAACATACGTACGTATGTAGAAGATCGTACTAACTATGATCTTCGGGCCGCCCGTAATAAGAAGTGGGAGATTCGCACCGATTTTGCTTACAATGGAAACCGCCTCTCGGTGACTTATTTCCGGGAGACGATGAATTCCGGATTCCGTTATATGGCTTCTTATGCTTCTTATTTTTACAAGAAGTATGATGATGGTAACATAGTAAGTTCCGAACTTCAGGGACCACCCGATCTGGCAGACCTGCCATATACCGAAACAAAAAAACTGGATGGGTATTCAAAGGCAGCCAATGGCAGTTATTTACTTAAAGAAGGAGTAGAGTTCTTGTTTAACTCTAAACGTATAAAGCCCTTACGTACAGCTATAAACGTAAGTGGCGCTTGGTTTCGTTCCACGTATACTAATAGCCTGCCTACGTTTCGTACGGTTAGTGAAGTAGTAAATGACGTATCTATTTCCGACCGTTATGTGGGACTCTATGATTGGAACGATGGCAATACTTACCAACAGTTCAACACCAATCTGATGCTGGATACACAAATACCGGAATGGGGATTGATTTTCTCTACCTCTGTGCAGTGTATGTGGTTCACCAGCAAACAAACCAAATACAAAGAAGGCGTCCCTATGGCTTATCTCTCTGCCGAAGATGGTCAGTTACATCCATATACCGATGTTTCCCGGGAAGATCTTTATTTGCAGCACCTCATCATCCCGTTTAGTTCGGGGATGTTTGATAAGTACACTGTGCCTATGGCTTTTTACGTCAACCTTAAAGCAACCAAGAAGATAGGCAAATATATGAGTCTCTCATTCTTTGCCAATAGGTTGCTGGATTATACTCCCGACTTTACGAGCAATGGGCAGACGATTCGTCGGAATGTAAATCCGTATTTCGGTATGGAATTGAATTTTACTTTATAAGTGTTTATTTGAAAGATTATGAAATATAGAAAAGTTATCAACCTCCTGGCTTTAGCAATGGTATTGACCGTTACTGCCTGTAATGATTCAGAGGATGTTTCCCGCACTACCGCTGGGATTACGATTAATTTTCCCGAAGGTATATCAGCCGGAGCTGTATCACATGATACGTTGACCTTTGTCAATGTTGCTACCGGTGAATCGGTTAAAATACCCGCATCCCAAACTCCTGTATTACCTCAAGGGCTTTACAACTGCTTCTATAAAGCGGATGTTACTTACCAGGAAAACGGAGATCAGATAGAAGGACGTTTACGCGGAGCCAGTGAGTCTGTAAAACTGATTGGCAGTGAGACTTCTTTTACGATGAACACTCATTTACTTATTGATGAGAATGATTTTATCATTGAAGAGATCTTTTTTACCGGAACACTACGTGCGAGTAATAAGCAGTATTATGGCGACGATTATGTGAAGATATATAACAATACAGACCGTATACTCTATGCCGATGGGCTGGCATTGGTGGAGTCTAAGTTTATTTCTACAGAAAAGTATGACTATACTCCGGATATCCGTGAGGATACAATGACGGTACATGCCATCTATGTAGTGCCGGGAAGCGGTAAAGAACATCCGGTTCTTCCCGGGCAGAGTATGATTTTGTGTGATACCGGGATCGATCATCGCGTAGCCAATCCGAACTCCTTTGATCTGAGCGCCGCCGATTTTGAATGGTATGATGTTTCTACGGAACCCAATAATATGGATATTGACAGTAAAACCGTACCTAATCTGGATAAGTGGTATTGTTATACGTTATCTTTTTGGGTACTTCATAATCGTGGTTTCCGTTCGTATGCACTGGCGCGGATCAATACCTCTAAAGAAGACTATCTGAAGAAATATTTCTATCGCTATAACTACATCATGCAACTGCCGCAAGGCAACTACCCGATGACACAAAAGGCATATAAACTTCCCAACGACTGGATTGTGGACGGAGTGAATTGCAGCGTCGGGACAGAGCGGGTATGGAATGTTCTTCCGCCTACGGTGGATGCCGGGTGGACTCATTGTGGTAAGATGGATAAAGATCCTACACGATACTTTAAGAGTGTACGGCGCAAGATGCTTTATCTTGACGATAAGGGAAACCGTGTACTTCAGGATACCAATAATTCTACGGATGACTTTAACACAGAGTGTGTACCTTCCATCATCGAGCAGCAACATACGGCTATGAATGCCGATGGTACAATTGCAGAGATAGTGACGTATGACGGAGTACAACCGGTAAGGAACTGAGATGTATCTATATAGAACAAAATACATAATGGGCAGAATCGTTATCATTATTATATTATTTTCTGCAGGCTGCCGAGGCGTGTATGCTGCTGATAGTTTATCGGTGCAGCGTCGTATAAATGCCAATCAGTCATCGGCAGAAAAGGATTTCTTTTCATTAGTTTATACCAATCCTGCAATGAAATTCAGGCAGTATACTTATACGTTGAACGAACTCCGTGCAGGAGGGGAGTATCGGCACGAACAGCAGCCTTTTGTTATTCAGGAAGGCAATGGCAGACGAATGGGACTGGTTGATGTCAATTCTTTCATCCGTAAGGGGCAGAGTAGTCTTTGGGGAGAGGCCCGTTACGTGAATGGAAAGAAGTTGGGACGCAACTGGAATGAAACATCCGACTACACGTTGCTCTATCCCTATGTTATGGGCGATACGGTAGGAGGAAATCTAAAGTCCGAACAATACTACTTTGCCGGAGGATATGCCCGGCAGACCGGACGTTTCACCTTTGGAGTTGATGCTTCTTATTGTGCTAATATTGAATACCGTAATGCCGATCCCCGTCCCAAAAACTTAACGGGTGATTTGAATGTAGCTGTTGGCGTAGTAACGAAATTAGGGGCTTCGTACGTTGCGGGTGTTTCGCTTCGTGCACGTAAGTATAAGCAGACCAATGAGCTGGTTTTCTATAACGAATTGGGTGTTCCCAATATCTATCACCTCACAGGGATGGGTACTGATTATTATCGTTTTCGTGGTAACAGGGGAAAAACGTTTTATAAAGGAAGGGCCTTTGGCGGAAGTATTAATCTGTTACCTTATGAGGCCGGTACAACAGGATTCACGGCTTCGGTGGCTTATGACTACTTCACTTTTGATAAAATAATTTCTTCACTCAATGAACTGCCTATGGCAGAGGTGGGCGAACATACAGTGAAAGCCGAGGCAGCTTGGCGCAATCTTTCTACAGTATATCAATGGGGAGTAAAAGGAGAAGCTTCTTTCGTCAAACGTACAGGTACGGAAAATCTGTTTGGTGATGCGGCTAATAATACTTATCCTCTGATTGCTTCGGAGAAGATGTATTATAATGATGTGGCTCAAGTGGGGCTTTCGGGCTTTTATGAACATATTAGTGCGGGAGATGTGCGGTACTCCATACTACCCGCTGTGAAGTACAGAAGTATACGTACGCGTTATGTATATCCGAAACGGCAGATGGATATTAATCATCTGACTGGTGAGATCTTATTGCGTGCTTCTCGCCCTTACGGGCGTTACCTGTTGCAGGGTGAGGTAGGTGCTCTTTATACAGCTTCTGTTTCTCCGTCTTTACTTTTATCCGGTACTTCCCACACAGGGGAGTCTCAGCAGGCGATGGATGAAGGGCTTAATGCACCTGTGTATAGTAACTATCGCTATCTTTCAGAAGATAACGCTTTGATCTGTGTGGCTGTTCGTTGTGATTATTCTCCGCGAACCAGTTACAGTCTTTTCCTTGCCGTTCGCTATGAGCATGGATGGCAACAGGCCGGGAAAATGGCTTCTGATTATGTTACGGCTTCTGTTGGGGTAGCCTTTTAGAGTTGACAATTTGACAGTTGACAATTGACAGTTACTATGCAGTGTGACCATACAATCTGATTTTTTTTCAGAGAGGAAGGAGGAGAAAGATTTCGATCCGGTTGGTTTGTTCTACGCAGCTCAATTGGCATATTGGCACATTATTTAATAGGCATATTATTCAATTATTTATAATTAAAAACAAGAATTAAATGAAAAAACAATTACTTCTCATCTCCGGGACACTGATGCTGACGGCAGCATTGCTCCCGGCATCTGTCTCTGCTGCAAACTGGACGGATGACAGTCAAAAACCAGATACCCTTTGGTATACGGAACATAAATCTGCGACAGAATATACATTAACGAAGCCTGAAGAGCTTGCCGGACTTTCTATTCTGGTGAATACATATAAGTATACCTTCGATGGAAAAACGGTGAAGTTGGGTAATGATATCGATCTTACTGCAACAGTGGATGACGCACCGGTATTATGGACACCGATTGGTAACTATATCCGCAATAGAACAGAAATCTATTTCCAGGGTACTTTTGACGGACAAGGACACACCATTGACGGTGTAAATGTGAGTGGGGATGTGGATTGTTCCGGTTTCTTCGGTGCTCTCAACAAAGCTATTATACGCAATGTGACAATCGGTGAAAAGTCAAAGTTTACAACTACCAAAACGGTTGCCGTTGCCGGTGCTTTGGCAGCTTCCGTAATCGAAAGCCGCATCATCGGATGTACCAACCGGGGCGAAGTTTCTGTCATTAAAAACCAGAATATACATATTGGTGGACTGGTAGGAGCGGCACGTGCCAAATGCTACGTTGCTAATAGCCGGAACTATGGAAACATTGATAATGGCGGATATGTAGGAGGAATTTGCGGATATATTCAGGCGGACACTCTGGTGAACTGTGTGAACTACGGAGAGATTAAGGAAGCTTCCAACAAAGCAGGCGGACTTACCGGGTATGGCTATGGTGATTATCAGGTACTCAATTGCATCAATGCCGGAAAGGTAATCAATGGTGGCGGTATTATCGGACAGGCTGCCGGAGGAATGTCTGCCGCTGCATTGAAAGGACGAATGGCAAACTGTGTAAATCTGGGTGAAGTAAGCGGTACAGGACATAGTATCGTTATGACAACTACACATACTACCCTTATTCGTAATTATTCGATAGATAACGGGTTGTCTGCCGGAACCATTCCTTTTACCGTACTTACAGATGAGCAATTGAAAAGTGAGAAACTGGCAAAAGAACTGACTCTTGGTGCCGGTTACGAGAACCAACGTACCGGAGGAACACTGGGTGCTGTTACATGGACATCTGTTGCAGGTGAATATGTGGCATTAGGTAATGATGCTGCTACTCAAACCTACCGGGTCAGTATAGTGCCTACTCTGTTGGGTGAACTATCTGCATCTCCTTTGGCTTCGGATGACGCAATGTCTCTTTACAGTGAAGCCGGTGCTCAGGTTGTTCTTGCCGTAACTGCTTATCAGGGATACAATTTCTCCGGATTTAAATTGGGTGAAGAAGCCAAAACCGGTAATACATTTGCAATGCCTGCAGAAGATGTAAAGATAGAACTGCTCTTTAATGCAGGTACAGCCACCACATGGGCGGATATGGCACAACATGCTGTTGCTTCTACCGACTATAAACTGGATGGCACGGCCTATGAGGTATATACAGCTAAAGGGCTTGCTTATGTTGCATCTAAAGTGAATGCCGGAGAAACGAATATTGAAACGACTGTTAAGCTGATGTCTGATATTGATCTTGGTGTGAACAATGCGGCAGGTGAAACCTTATTATGGGTACCTATAGGAACTGAGACGAATAAGTTTGGTGGAATCTTTGATGGTAATGACTTTTCGATACAGAATATGTATATCAATGCCACTATAAAATATGCCGGATTATTTGGATCTGCCAGTGGTGCTGAGATTAAGAATGTGAGTATTGCTGCCAATTGTAAGCTTTCTTCTACACAACAATATTTCGGTGCTGTGGCAGGAGGTATAAGCAATACTGTTATCACAAACTGTCACAATGCTGCTGCAATTGAAGCATCGGGAATGTACGTAGGTGGTATCGTTGGAGACGCTATTGGTGCACAAACAGTTATTTCTCTCTGTTCTAATACAGGTACTATTACTTCAACCAATATGATGGTAGGCGGTATTGCCGCACGCCTTGGTGATAATAATGCCGTTTGTACAATATACAACTGTTTTAATACCGGTGCTCTTTCCGGTAAAGGAACAGTTGGAGGATTGGTTGCTATGTTGCAGTCACCTACTGCAGGACCGGCGCGTAGTCTTATCGCTAATAGCTATAATACAGGTGTGATTACTTCTGCTGCAAATGCGGCCGGAGGTATTGTAGCCATGATCAATGCTTATTCTGAAGTAAAAAATTGTATTAACTCAGCTACAGTAACAACCGCTGTTAAGTATGCAGGTGGAATTGTAGGACAGAATACCAGTAAAGATAAGCCGGGTATTATTACACGCAGCTATTATCTGGAAAACACTGTTACTGCCGCTACAGATCTCAACTCAGAAGGAAATGCTCTTACTGAAACTGAAATGTATGGAAGTGCTATTGCTACCGAAATGTCTGGTTTTGCCGGATATCTGAATAATATTGAATTGACTACCTATCTGCAATGGACTTCTTCTAAAACATCCTGTCCTACTTTCGGTACAAAGAATACAGTATCGACTCCTGCCTATATATTTACAGTAGAAGAACCGGAGCATGGAACTTATACACTGACCAAGCCCGTTGCCGTACTTGCCAAAGATTCTGCTACTTTCTTCCTGAAGCGAAACATAGCAGTAGAATTAGCCGTTACACCGGACAACGGTTATGAGTTTGAAGCTTTACGTGTTAATGGCGTATTGCTGGCTGAAGGAGTGAAAACATTCCGTACTGCTGCCGAAAATACAACAGTTGAGATTGTTTTCCGTTCCACAGGAGGAACAGGCATTACGGATACGGATCTGTCAAAAGAAGTACAGGTTTGGGCAACCGATGCAACACTGCATATGATACTTGCCCAATCAGCTTCTGTTCTTGTCTCAACTATGGATGGACGCATTGTCATGCGTGAGCAGATGCAGGAGGGTACTTATGAGTATGCTCTACCTCGTGGATTCTATATTGTGAAAGTAGAAAATACTTCTTATAAAGTTTATGTGAGATAAATAGTTTTGTGTTTTTTATAGCATACGGATAAGACCGGATCAGATAAGGCGGATGACGACGGAGCAGATTTTTTCTTTGATTATCAATAAACAAGATAAAAGATCCGTTGTCATTCGTTTTATTTTATCCGTCTTATCCGTGTGTTATGAGAACATAACGCAGCATTGATTCAATACCGCTTTCGTTGTTTTACCTAATTATGGGTACATCTATTGTCTTGTCTAAGTGGAGAATACCTATTTCGGGGTATTTATATCCATAGCAGGATGTGTAACTTTGCAGAGTTTATAACATTCATTTACATATACTAAAACAAAAATAATGAAAACCAGAAGAATTACTATTATTGCTGCTATTGCAGCCCTCGTTTTTGTAGGTACTTCCTGTGGAAACAAAACACAGAAAACTTCTCAGGAAGAAGTGACTACAGTAGAACAATCCGCCAACAGCGGTGCTCTCGAAATAGATAATCTGCTTGCCGATGCAGAATCACTTGCCGGACAGGAGGTGACCGTGGAAGGAGTTTGTACACATATATGCAAGCATGGCGGTCGTAAAATCTTTCTGATGGGGAGTGATGATACACAAACGATTCGTGTTGAAGGCGGTAGTGTCGGTAAGTTTGACCAGAAATGCGTTAATTCGATTGTTCGTGTCACCGGAACATTGAAAGAACAGCGTGTGGATGAAGCATATTTGCAAAATTGGGAGTCGCAACTTAAAGCTAAGGCTGCCGAGAAACATGGTGAAGGTGAAGCTGCTTGTAGTACAGAGAAGAAAGCCCGCGGTGAGACAGCCAATACCCCTGAAGCACGTATTGCTGATTTTCGTGCAAAGATAGCGGATCGTAAGGCTAAAACGGGAAAAGATTATTTGTCGTTCTATTTCCTTGAAGCATCCTCTTATGACATTCAAGGGTAATAATATCCGGAAGTGGAGTCGCGTTATACATCGCGACTTTTCTTTCTTTTTTTCAGGAATGTTATTGATATATGCTATATCCGGTATCGTGATGAATCACCGGGATACGATAAATCCCAATTATTCGGTAGAACGACGCGAATATACTGTTACTACCCCTCTGCCTCAAAAAGCAACCATGGATAAAACAGCGGTGCTTACTCTTCTGCAACCATTGGGCGAAGAAAAAAACTATACCAAGCATTACTTTCCCCAGCCGGAGATAATGAAGGTGTTCCTCAAAGGTGGATCTAACCTGCAGGTAAATGTACAGACAGGAACTGCCGTCTACGAATCTGTGACCCGTCGCCCCTTCTTGAGTGCTGTGGTCCGTCTTCACTATAACCCCGGACAGTGGTGGACTGTCTTTGCCGATATCTTTGCTGTTGGCCTTATCCTGATTACTGTTTCCGGTATCATCATGCTCAAAGGTAAAAAAGGAATTGCCGGGCGGGGAGGGATAGAGTTGGTAGCAGGAATACTTATTCCACTGGCATTTCTCTTCTTTTTCTAATCAGAATTTTATAGTAATAATTACAAATAAATGGAACCAATCATAGAATGTAACAACCTGACCCATTACTACGGCAAACGGTTAATATATGAAAATCTAACTTTTAGTGTACCTAAAGGGCGTATTCTCGGTCTGTTGGGGAAGAATGGTACAGGCAAAACCACTACTATTAATATTTTGAGTGGCTATCTGAAACCCCGTTCGGGAGAGTGCCGTATTTTTGGACAGGATATTCAGACAATGGAACCTTCATTACGTCGCAATATCGGACTGCTGATTGAAGGTCATGTGCAATACCAGTTCATGACCATTACCCAAATAGAAAAATTTTATGCCGCCTTTTATCAGGGACAATGGAAAAAGGAAGCCTATTATGAGCTGATGAATAAGCTGCAAGTTGCTCCCGGACAACGTATCTCACGTATGTCCTGCGGACAGCGTTCGCAGGTTGCTTTAGGGCTTATACTTGCTCAAAATCCAGAGTTGTTAGTACTCGATGATTTCTCTTTGGGACTCGATCCCGGTTATCGTCGTCTGTTTGTGGATTACCTGCGTGACTATGCCCGTGCCGAAAATAAAACCGTTTTTCTCACCTCCCATATTATACAAGATATGGAGCGGCTTATAGATGACTGCATTATGATGGACTATGGTAAGATTCTGATTCAGAAACCGGTTGGAGAATTACTTGATAAGGTACGCCGTTTTACATGGACGGTACCGGAGGGATATACTTGCCCTTCTATAGAAAGGCTTTATCACCCTTCCGTGATACGTAATACGCTTGAAACATACTCGTTTCTTTCACCGGTTGAAGTAGAAAGTTTACTGAATGTAAAGGGAATACCTTTCACTGATGTTCATAGTGAACGTGTCAATTTGGAAGATGCTTTTATTGGACTGACTGGTAAATATTAAATGAAGAACATTATGAACGCTATATTTTATAAAGAATGGATCAAGACCCGCTGGTATCTGTTGCTGGCCGGAGTCGTTACACTGGGTTTTGCCGGATACAGCATGTTGCGTATAAATCGGGTTGTAGAACTAAAAGGAGTAGAACATGTATGGGAAGTAATGTTGCAACGTGACGCGGTATTTGTAGATTTACTGCAATATATACCATTGCTTGTCGGGTTACTACTGGCCGTGGTACAGTTTGTGCCCGAAATGCATCGTAAATGTCTCAAATTGACACTTCATTTACCCTATTCACAACTGCGTATGGTAGCTTCTATGTTGTTTTATGGGTTATTATCACTGATCGTGTGTTTTGCACTCAATTTTCTGTTGATGGCTGTCTATCTGGAAAGTATTCTTGCTTCCGAACTTGTGCGCCATATCTTACTTACAGCTGTTCCGTGGTATCTGGCAGGTGTTTCCGCCTATCTGCTTGTTTCCTGGGTCTGCCTTGAACCGGCTTGGAAGCGTCGCATTCTGAATCTGATTATTACCGTATTGGTTTTGCGTGTGTTCTTTTTGTCTGCTACCCCCGAAGCGTATAACAGCTTCTTGCCCTGGCTTACCCTCTATACATTGTTAATAGCAGGTTTTTCATGGCTCTCTGTCATTCGCTTTAAGGAAGGGAAGCAAGACTAATACTATCCGTACAGGAAGATTCAGCTTCTCAAGATTAAAATCATATTTACTTTCATAAACTAATTGATAATGAAACGTTTCAGCCAAATATTACTTTATGTGACCATTGTTTTGCTACTGGTGTGGCAATTGCCCTGGTGCTATAACTTCTTTACTTCCAAACCGGAGAAGACTCCTTTTACCCTGTATAGCTTTGTCATCGACGATTTTGCCATGATGGGACAGGAAGGCGACAAGGGCATGGTTCGGCGTGATCTTTCGGGTAATACCTATACGCAGGCACAGTTTGACAGTATTTTGCCCATGTTTTATGTTCGTCAGCTAATGGCGGATGAACGATTTCCGGATACTATAAATGGAGTACCTGTAACTCCGCGGTTGGTACAAATGGAGAACTTTAATTTCCGTACTGTTCCTTCGGATATCAATGCTCCTCGTATCGGATTATACCCGTTACTGGAATCTATGTCCGGTCGTGTGGATCTGAAAATGCCCGGTGATGTATTTCGTATTACTGATACCGGAATTGAGTTCGTCACTATTGCCTCCAATACTATTGACCATGAAAAGAGTAGTCGTTTCACGGAGGCGATGAAGAAGAAAGGCTTTGTTTTTCCGGCTCTTGAAATTTCGGGTAATCCCACTACACGTAAAGACTATGACGAAGGATACATGCTACTGGATGCCAACCGGCATTTATTTCACTTGAAACAAGTGAAAGACCGTCCTTATGTTCGGGCTGTGGATTTACCTGCCGGATTAGAGTTGAAGCATCTTTTTATCACTGAGTTTAAAAACCGTAAGACACTGGCTTTTATGACGGATGTAAACAATACTCTTTATGTACTTAATAACAAGACATATGATGTAGTGAAAGTCGGCATTCCTGCTTTTAATCCTGAAGCAGATGCAATGACTGTTATGGGTAATATGTTTGACTGGACCATACGAATAACGAGACCTCATACAGAACTTTATTATGCGGTTGACGCCAATGATTACTCATTGATAAAAGTAATGGAGTTACCAGCTTCCGAACTGTCAGTGGCAGAGAAGGTAGGAAAATATATCTTTCCGCTTCGTTTATCCTTTACTTCCGGTACTGATAAATACGTGCGTGCCCGTTTTTAATTTCTCTTTATATACCCATACAGCCAGCCCGAAGTATACCACAGTCTGTACCCACAGCGTGATATATTCCGGGCGTATATCTGCCATGTTTCCTCCCATAGAGTTTAGTTTTACAAAAGCAAGTGTGCCCGGTGCTGCCGGTATAATATAATGTGCCATTTTCCAATACCACGGCATTAATTCCATGGGATAGGATACTCCGGAGAGGAAAATCAATCCCACGGAGAAGAAAGCAATCATCAGCAGAGGAGCTTCTGAGTCGGTAAACCAGCGTGAAGCTGCCAGCCCGAAGAAACTGGTTGCCAGCAGGTAGGGGATGAGCATGATTATAATATCCTTGCCACTGCCTATATTGGGAATACTAAAGAAGTGGGGTAACAATCCCAGTAGAAAGAAAGCGAACAGAGCATACAGCATGCAATAAACAAATGTTTTTCCTGTAACGATACGTGCTGCAGTTTTCCATCCCGTTCCAAATGGGAGGTAGGCACGTATGCCGCCTGTTTGATATTCATCTCCCGTCACCATACCAATAACCATTAGTAATGTCTGAAAGATAATGACCATCATTACCGCCGGAATAAGATAAGAACCGTATCCTTCGGTATAGTTGTACAATGCTGTACCTGAGATATTGACAGGCTTTGCCATAGCTACAGCTATCAGGCCTTGCGGAGGTAGAAATACGGTACCATCCGGGCGATAGGCATCATTAATGGCAAGCATCACCCGTGATGATGCTTCCTGTAGAGCTTCGTAATAAAGAAAGGCATCTGTAGTGGCATAGAGTGAGAATATGGCTTCTTCTCCTCGAAATACCCGATCTTCGAAGTTGTGTGGCAAATACAGAATACCTTGTATTTTTCCTTCCTTCATCCATTCCTGTGCCTCATGATAATCCATTGCCTGTGCATAGATTTCTATTTGTGGTGTGGCATTCAGCCAGCGTATGTATTGCCGGCTCAAACTACTGTGTGAATTATCTACCACAGCAATAGGAGCTTTGGTAACAATGTTCGGGGCATACATATAGTTGTAGAGTAATCCGTATACAAAGATACCTCCCATCAGCACTAATAGCACGGCATAACTGGTGCTAATAGCACGAAATTCGCGTGTGATAATAAATGACAGTTGTGAGAGTTTATTGGATGTTTTCATACTTATGACTGATTATAGCCCGTTTCAGGTGGGGGAGCATCATTAACGCTAATAACGGGAAGATGCAAAGAAAAACGGCCGAAGGCCATAGATGGACGAATCCACCACCGGAATAGAGCATAGTTTGTACAATTTCTGTAAAATGACGTATTGGAAAGAGGTATGAAGCATCTCTTACCAAAGGATACATATTGGCCACCGGGAAAGTAACCCCGGACAATGTTGCTCCCAGTGAACCTACCATAGATACAATGCTGATGATGAGTGCCACTGCCGGAAACAGGGAGAAGATGAACAGTGCCAGTGCTTGAGTTGCTATCACAAAAAGTACGGTCATTGTATTCATCAGCAGCCAACTACCATGAAAGGGAATATGCAGTATACCAAACATAACATAATTGCCGAGTATACCAATAAGACTGAAAATGATGGTGTAGGGCAAGAGTTTACCCATGATGGCGCTCACCATGTTTCCTTTTGCTACGGCAAGCCAGTTGTCTCCGGTGCGGAACTTGATTTCACTACCTACACTGTACACTGTGACGAGCAATATGAGTACCTGAAACAATACAAAAAAGAAGGGTTGGCTCAGGTAAACCGAGTAGTCCAGAGACGGATTGTATATAGGATGATCATTTGCCTGCACAGGCAGGAGGAATGTTTCTATTTGTTGTTCGTTTACTCCTAATACTACGGCCTGCATTGCTATAGGAGATAATGCTACCGGTGCAAGCGATGTTTCGAATGCAGCCATTAGCTCGCCACCTACTGAGAGCAATGCATAATGATAATAATAGGAGAGAGTGGCCTCATTACCTGTTGTAGCATCCTGCTCAAAATTGTGAGGGATGGAGAGATAACCATATATCTCTTTACGCTGTACCGCTTCACGGGCGGCAGCTTCATTGGTAAAGTGGCAGGTCACCTTGAAAGTGGGTACTGCAGATATATTTCTTGCTATTGTCCGTGAAGTTGCCGTGTTGTCCTGATCGACTATGCCGATAGGTATATTCTCCATTTGTCCGTTGCCGAAGATAGTAGCCATAAAGAAGAGGGTGAACAATGGCAAGATGATACAGACGCCAAAATAAAGGCGTCGCGAGGTCATCCGTATCCATTCACGACGTAGGACGGAGATTAGTTGATAGTTGGAAGTTGTATGTTGAGAGTTATTGGTCATAAGTAGTACTTCAAATTTAGTTCATACTATGTGACAGCGTTTTATTGAAACGCAAATGATCGCAGATTTTCGCAGATTAAATGGCTGCGTTATACTTGAGCGATGATATGCTTTACGTGAATCTGCGAGTTTCTGCGTTTCATAATAACATCATATAATTTAGAACGATTACTTAATTAATAATATACCGATACAATTACACTGTCCATTGTCAATTGCCCACTGTCAATTGAACAAGCACCGACATTCCCGGCCTTAATCCATCTACGGATTGTGTGGGCCTTGCATGTATCTCAAAAGTTTGTAAATCGTAACTACCCGTTTGTTTCGTCGATTTCCATGTAGCGAAGCTACCCAACGGACTGATATAATATATCTCAAACTCTACATCTTTCTTAGCTATTGCCGGAACATCTGCTACAAATTTACCTCCCATACGGAAGTTGGGCATTAAATCTTCACGTACATTTAGTACCACATGTACATCACTCATCACTACCAGATTCATGATAGGTGTTCCCGGTGCTACGAGTTCTCCACGTTTTGGGAAGATAGTGGCTATCTGTCCGTCTTCGGGAGCTGTAAGGCGTGCATCTACGAGTAGAGAAGTTACTTCATCCACTGTGCTGCGTGCTGCATCTACCAGACTTCTTGCCGAAGCTTTATCTTCACTCTGTGCACCATCTACCGCCATTTGATATTGTTCATAGGCAGCACGTTCTGCAGCAACTGCTGCCTTGTACATCGCTTCTACTTCATCTTTACGTTGTGAGGTTATCACGCTGTCTTTATATAAAGTAAGTATCCGGTCATAGGTAGTCTTTGCCAGTGACAGGTCGCTCTTTGTTTTATTCCAAAGTTGCTGTGCAGTGGCTACAATCTGCCGGCGTGTACCTGCATCAATCTTTTTGTTTTGCTGTACAGCTACTTGCTCCAACGCACCTAATTGGCGATATTTGGCTTCTATGGTCGGACTGTTGATTACTACAAGTGTATCACCTTGTTTTACCCAGTCTCCCTCACGTACTAAGAAAGTGTCAATACGTCCGGGCAGTTTTCCACTGATACGTATTTCTGTAGCTTCTGCCTGACCTTGCAGTACGAGTGGCTGTTTTCTCATTAATATCATACCAATAGCTGTAAATAAGAGAACAACTATCAGAACAACAATAAAGGCAATGCTCAGACTTTTTCTGTTAGAAGTATTCTCTTGTATTTCCTTTGAAGAGGGCGTTACCTCTTTTTTTATGTTATCTTCTGTATTCATAATTATAGGATTGATTATCGTTTCTGTTAATTGAGATTCTTTCGTTTTTTATTCCTCTTTAAGCAAGTTACCAGGCGAAGTGGCGGCATATTGTTTGAATTGTTCCGGTGTACCACATAGGGCCAGTAGATTCATTAGTGCCACATCATATTCATAATAGGCAGCCAGTCGGGCTACTTTTACTTTAGCCAGCATTGTTTCTGCATCAATCACCTCGGTTGAAGTGGCCATTCCTTCCGTAAAGGCTTTTTTCCGCATTCGTACCAACTCTTCACTCAACTCAATGGTGGTGTTCAAAGCACGCACGTTATCCTGTGCCTTCTGCATCTGACTGTATAGCTTATCTACTCCTACGGCGAGATCGTCTTTCGCTTTTGCCTGTCCCAGTACTAATGTCTGTCTGGTGAGTTTAGATTGGCGTATCCGTTTCTCACGTTCCAATCCGTCAAAGAGGTTCCATGTAAAGCCTACCCCGATCATTGTACGAGGTAACAGGTTGCTCTGGATACCGTGTGAGTATAATGTCTGTTTGCCAAAGAGGGCAATGTTGGGCATATATCCGCTTTGATCAATCTTTACTTGTTGCTTGGCCATGTGTTCCTGCAAGTTTAACTGATTGACAAGATAGTTACTGGTATTTACCGAAAGAATAAACTCCATCTTGGGTGGAAGCGAATCATTTATAAACAGAGGTGAAGAAGGAGTGATTTCTCCGTTTTCTCCCTCTATATTGAGCAATGTTTTCAATGCATTCTGTACAACAGCTTCTTCTTTACGTGCTGCTTCCAGTTCGCGTTTCGCTTCGTCCATATTGACTTGTGCAAAGAGACGTGCTGCTTTGTCTATCATTCCGGTAGCTTCTAGTTTGAGGGCATTCTCATAATGCTTTTCCAATCCACGATAGGTTTCTTCGCGCACTGCCACTACTTGTTGTGCCAGTCTTAATCCATAATAACTTTCGGCTAATAGTGTACGTTGTGTGGCATCCACTTGCGCCCGGCTTTCGCGGGCAAGATCTACCATGGTATTTCCTATCTTACTGGCATGGAATCGTTTACCGCCAGAGAAGAGTATCCATTCGGCAGTAACATCTACTGTTGTGAGGTTGCGTGGTGCCAAAGGGAATATCAGCGTATTAGCTCCTATCTGATCGAGTATGCCACTTATAATTTTGTCATCCGGAATAATACTATGTACAAAGTCTTTTGCCGGATCGGTAAATTGCGACAGAGGCTGTTTTACCTCTATTTTCTCTGACATATGTACAAATGCTCCGGTTGATTGCACACTTGGATACCAGAATGCATTCAACTTTCCTTTTTCACTTTTGGCTATTTCCACTCCTTTATCTGCTATTTTTAAACTCTGGTTACCATTGTGTAGTAACTCAAGAGCTTCCTCAAAACTAAGGTGTTGCTTTCCGGAGCTATCTTCTTGTGCTATAACGGTAGGTATAAATAATCCTACCGATAGCATAATGAGAATCATTCGATGGTTTAGGTTCATATTCGTTATTCGTTTATTTCGTGAGAAGTTAACAGATGAAAAAGAAGATTGTTCGCAGACTGTTTTTTAAAGCAGAAAAATAAAACCACGAATTATGCAGTTGAGTAAAACTTTAAACTGCGTAATTAAAAGGTTATGTGTAAGAAAGAACGTGTTTCGTTTTTATTGATAAACTCTGTGTTACTCTGTGGTGGGTTTTACTCATTTCCGATCAGATATGAATAAAACTAACTCTTAATTGGTTTCAACTACTGATTCGCATTATTTCTTATTTTTTTCTGCTTACACATTGCTTTTTTACAAAACAATGTTTACCTTTGCCAACGTTTTCAAAGAATAGAAAAGTAATGCGGCAGTAGCTCAGTTGGTAGAGCATTAGCTTCCCAAGCTAAGGGTCACGAGTTCGAGTCTCGCTTGCCGCTCAATTGAAAATCAAGCACTTACGTCTTTAGTAAGTGCTTTTTTTGTGTCCTTATTTGTTTTTTAATCCCGTTTATGATGGTTTTGAGAGGGTATTAATTATATTTGTGGTGCAAATTTAGTGCAAATTTTATAGCGAATACAATGGAAGACGTTATATGGAGTTTGAGCACAATTTGCACCAAATTTGCATTTTAACCCTAAAAATAGAGAGGTATGGCGATAGTTAATTTTTATTTGGACACGCGAAGAGAAAAGAAAGATGGGGTATATCCACTTAAAATAAACATACGCCACAAGGGGAAATTCCTTTTGTCAACCGGTTTTTCTGTCGCTGTCGATAAATGGGCAGGAAGTGAATTCTCGAATAAGGTAGAGAATTATAAAACAAAGAATGCTGCTCTGAGAAAATTACTTAACGACATGGAGAATACTATCTTTCGTCTTGAGATGGATGGAAAGCTCCAGGGAATGACTGATAAGTCATTGAAAGCTATTCTTGAAAAATGTCTGCCCGGGTTTATTCCGGAAAAAACAAAATGTTTTATGGATTATCTAACCGATTTCATTAATATAAAAGATAAGGCGGGGACAAAGGCTGTATATACAAGTACACTTAATAAAGTCATAGAATTTGATAGGGCCTGTACTTTTGATACAATGGATCTTGACTGGTTGCGTCGCTTTGAAAAGTGGATGAAAGATAGTGGTATGAAAATAAATGCATATGCTCTTCATTTACGTAATATCCGGGCTGTATTCAATTATGCCATCGACGAAGAGATTACCACTATGTATCCATTTCGGAAGTTTAAGATAAAGAAGGAAGAAACAGCTAAGCGTTGTCTTACTCCTGAGCAAGTTGCCTTACTCCGGGATTATGATTGTGAGGAACATCAAAAACGTTACCGGGATATATTTATGCTCATGTTGTATCTTGTTGGTATAAACGCAGTTGACCTGTTTAATTTAAAGCAATTAGTTAATGGTAAGGTAGAGTATAATAGGGCTAAGACAGGAAAGTTATACTCTATAAAAGTAGAGCCGGAAGCGATGGAAATCATAGAACGGTATAAAGGTGAAAACTGGTTATTAAACATATTGGATACTTATAGTAATTACCAGGATTTTCTACATAGAATGGATATTGGCCTTAAACAGATTGGGCCAGTTACTCGGAAGGGATTAGGTGGTAAGAAGGAACGTGAACCTCTGTTTCCTGATATTTCCAGCTATTGGTCTCGGCATACCTGGGCTACAATTGCAGCCGGATTGGATGTGCCTAAAGAAACGATTTCTGCCGCTTTAGGGCATGAGATTGGATCGGATGTGACATCTATTTATATTAAGTTCGATCAGAGAAAAATAGACGAGGCGAATCGGAGAGTTATCGATTATTTGAATGGGATTAAGGAGTAGTGTCTTTCTATTTTTTATTCTTTTTTGTTTGCTTTAAAATCAATAAGTTTAAATAGTGCTATCCCTAAGTCATAAATGACTTCCAAATAGTAAATGAGTGAAGCTAAAACAAATGTTCCTGATATAATATGGATTTTCCATGAAGTGATGAAATCCATGTTCTGTATAAAGTCGCATACTATCAAGATAACAATTAGTGAACAGAGGACGAATATCTGTGCTATTAGTCCATGCCTTAATTCTTTGAATGCGGGCGAAGGATCTATACTGAATTTGTCCTTGATTTTGTTAATCTCGGAGATGATGAGTGTGCTGGTCGGGATATTTATGGCTAGAATGGTGGCTAATAATGATATAATATTATCAGAAAGTCCTTTAATGAAATCTCTGCAACCATTATTAGCTAAATAGCTTAATACGAAGGCTATTGCTAAATACGCTATTATTTTTAGTATTCTATTCATTTAAACTTTTAAATATTTCTTTTATTCCTTCAATATTATCTGCTTGAATTTCTAATTCATCAAAGCTTATTGTTTTTGTCGTATATCCTGTCCTTTGTAGCTTTTTCATTCCTTTTACTCTAAAAACGACAGAGTTACCACTTCCTGAGGCAGCCTGAGTTAATCCTTTTATCTGTTCATTACTTTCCTCTATTTTAAGACATTCTTTCTCGGCAGAATTAAACTCTAATCTGGTTTTAGCACTAAGCGAAGCCTCACTTGCCTGTTTTAACATACTTGAAACGCTTTCTGATACTCTAGGTAGATTTGGATAATCAAACTCAAATCTTACCATTTTAATACAATCGGGATTACGATTAATTAAATCCCAAAACTCGCGTTCTTGATATTCTTTTTTTATTGTAATTGATAACCCTTGATCTATTAATAAAGCATTAAATGCCTTTTTTAAGATTTTGATCACAACACCCGTTTCAGTGAATGCTTTATTTTGTTCTATAGCTATTCTTTGAACATTGGGATTATTATTAATCAAAATATTAACGCTAGGTTCATCTGTTTCAGTTTTTATTTGAAACTTTTGCTCTAAATGCACGCTTTTTACATTAGCTAACTTGAAAGCTATTATATCATCTAAACAAAATAGAAGCTGTGAAGATAGCTTGTGATTTCGATGTGTAAATATACAACTTTTTATTGCATTCTCAAATATCTTATTTTTGTGAGACATTAATTCACCTTGATGTCTCAAACAATCTTCATTATTAAAGAGATTAAATACTGGTTTGAATTGGTATGTGTATATAGTGTATAGTGCCATAATATTATTTTGTTTATATGATAATAACTAATCTTAATTTATCGGCTGTCTCAGAATACAAATGCCAATCCAGCTCCGTTTTCTGTTGCTTGTAACTGTAAGCACTTTCCTGCTTTTGTTTTATAATTTATTGCGCTAATTTCTAATGCGATTGCGGTAATGGCAAATATACTTCCGCCAATAATTAACCCTTTAGCCTTATTGGTCATTTTAGGTTTACCATTATCGTTGAGTTCAAATTTATCTTTCAGACTACCGTATCCGATCAGAAGTCCGGCGGATACGCCAGCACACCCAATAGCTCCATATTGGTAATTATATGATTTATTCATATATACACCTGCACGGGCTGTATTGGACATTGCAAGAAACTCTTTTTTGCGCGATTCTTTCTTTTCTTTAAAAGGATCTACGTAAGTGTCACCATAGTTACTTTTACGGTTGTGGATGTTATCTACCGTATGCTTTACACTTTTCTGTGATTTAGGTTTTGTTTGCCCATATGCACTTAATGGGAGCAGTAAAATTAAAGCAAGTAATAATTTCTTCATAATACTGTTTTGTTTATGTGATAATAATTAGTTGTTTTGTTTTTATTTGTTCCAGATAATTTTCATAGGAACACGTGTTATTCTGCCTCCGGAATATTTCTCTGTTGATCGGCAGCAGTGAAAGCATTCTCCGTTCCGAGGGCAGTTTGTTTTTTCGATGTGAAAAGCTGTAACTCATGTTCAAGCATTCCTATCTTATGTGCTTGATCTTTTATTATTTCATCTTTCTCGGCTATTGATTTTTTGTATTCTTCGAATGGTATCATAATTACAGAAGAATTTGCTTGAATAGATGATTGAGTCTGATGAATTGATTTTAGAATCATATCTCCAGTTCCGCGAAGCAACCATTCTGCTGATAAGTCATTGAAGTGAAGAAGAAATTCTCCTGCTTTTTCAGCTGATATACTTTTTGCTTTAATTAATGCACCTTTACCCCATGAGAGTGTATATTCTGCTTTTGTGGGACTAATAGACTTATAATCAAGATATTGGAATAATCTTTCTTTTATTTCCATGTTTCAGTTGTTGTTAATTATATTTAAACGAAGAATATAATCTCCGGTATTTATTTGTATAGAAGAATATAATCTTCATATTTGTATCATCAATCAATCTAAAACAGTTTTGACTAACAAAACAAAAGTGACAATTCACAAAAATAGCAATTATAATTTAAATACACTATTATGGAAGAGATAAATAACAAGAAAGGAAGCGGTGCTATTTTACAACATATGATATTCCAAGCACTAAAAAAGCTATGGAAATCGATATATAAGCCAAAGCCTCAACAATCTTGCACCACCGAGGAAGATATACTCCATAGGATACAACAGGAGAGTTGGACTGTAGAGCTTTATCAAGTGAATCGCGATATGATTCTAGCTCCTTCCGTGAAAGCCATACTGAGTGATAATATACTAAAATCATGGTTAACAAGCTACCCACCGACAGTAGTAGTATCCCAGAAGCCATGCAAAAATGAAATAATTGGCTACCGGAGTCTTTATCTCCAAGGGAAATTAGTACTCCGAGGAGAGTTGATGATACAAGCACAATCTGACGGTGCCATGAGACTCGTGACGAATTTTTTTGATCCACTAAGGATTTAAGTTCTTTAGAGGCTACTATAGGAGCTTCCTCTGTAAAAAAATAACTCATATGCTTAATTTTTTAAGTTTGGTAACCGCAAAATTAAGCAATCTCCCGGAATGGGCGTGCAGCCGTCAATGGAATTGACCCGGGAGAACCAATAATTATAATTTAAAATCATAGGAGATATGGCAAAAACATTAACAGTAAAAAGAGGCTCAGTATCAAAGCTGGCAAGATTATTTGAGTGTACAGAGCAAACAGTTCGTAACGCTATTAGAGGTGTAACTATTGAGGGTGATGCTGAACGCATTCGTGTTGAGGCAGTAAAACAAGGTTTTGCAGTAAAAGAGAAACCTTTGACAATGGAAGAGTATAACCGGTATTATAAGGAGACATAACCATGGGGCGAACAAGAGCAACAGTAAAAGTCGAGCCGGCTCCAAAACGCTGGCTCAACAAACAGGAGGCAATGAGCTACCTCGGATGCGGTGAGGATTTTTTGGAGAAGCTACGTAATGAGGCTCTTGTCTCTTTCTCTCAATTCGGTAGCAGAATGATATGGTATGATATAGCAAGTCTTGATCGGTTTGTGCTTAAAAACAAAGTAGTATGAAAGTATTACCCTTGACTTTTATCTGGTGTATATCCTTTGTTACAATGGCTATCACCTGTATGAATTGTGATCTTATCTTCTGGTTAGCATTCTTTGTATTTGCTGCCGACTGTATTTACATGGGTAAGAATAGTAAAAGGCTTGAAAGTGAGATTGATGAATTGTTTGGAAAATAATCAGTAAAGTAAGTAACAATGAAGAAAGTATGCAGGATTCCGGAAGGTAGTGAATTTGTCACGGCTGAAGTGACAGATAACAGCATAGTATTGTTGTTTGAGCCTAAAGCTACCAAAGCCTTTCTCTGTGATATCACAAACGATTTAGAGTATATACCAAACCTTGGTGATCTTTCCATTTTTTGGAGTCAGGAAAGACCTGGGGCAGCTATTGTAGCCCGGTTAAGTGATTATAACTTTTCCGAAAAAGAGAGTCTATTTAAATCCTCCAATGGTTTGTGGTATCATCATGCCATTAGATTTCGTAATGAAGAACAATACAATAAAATCATAAGTCATGGCCGGGAAACCCAATCTGAAAAAGAAGCTTGATGTAGTATTCAGCCTTTTCATTCGTCTGCGCGATGCAAGAAAAGATGGAACCTTCAAATGTATCTCATGCGGACAGATAAAATCTTTTGATCAGGCAGATTGCGGACATTATATCAACCGCCAGCATATGTCTACACGATATAGTGAAATAAATTGTAATGCCCAATGTCGGTCGTGCAATCGATTTGACGAAGGAAACATTCAAGGATACCGGAGAGGGCTTTTTGAAAAATATGGTGTCACCACAGTTATATTACTTGAATCAATGAAGAACCAGGTGAATAAGATTTCTGAGTTCGAGTATAAGGCAATGATTGCCTACTACAAGAAAGAGATAAAGCGACTGAAGCAAGAAAAGCAAATTGATTGAGCTATGCCTGAAATATGCAAAACGGATATAAGGACCATTGAGCGGCTACTTCGGCAATGCTCAGAGGAAATAGAAGTTCTTTCTTCTCCCACATCTCCGGTACGGGACCTGGTACGGAGGTGTAATAAGATGAGAAAGAAATTGAGTAAGTCATTATCAAATCACCCTGCTGAGATGCAGGAATAACTAATCATTTAAAGAAGCCGGTGAAAAGGACACTGTCGGGACAGCCCCGGTTTAAGTTTTAATTTTATCAATCCCTCCCGGTGAAATATCCGGGAGTTTTAAACCTTAGGTTATGGCTAAAGTAGATATCGGAAAGATTAAATGTGATTGTCGGTGTTGTCAGCGTGCCGGTCCTGTAGAGAATTTAATGTGTTACTGTCCGATTCATGGATGTAATCGCTCTGTGGGAGCAAGAATGTGTCTGTACTTTTTAAAGAGAAAATAATGATATATCAAATAGATACTCGTTTTTACGAGAATTGCCAAAGGACTTATTATGCTGATTCTTTTGAAGAAGCGTATGAGATGTTTAGGAAATTGGGTACTAAGCTGATACGTACAGATCCGCTTATTACAAGTAAGATGTATGAGCGGAAACAGGGAGGAATACGGTACGGTGTATATTATTGTGGTTCTAACCAGATAGCAAAGACTATCGAGATTAGTATGAAGCCATATCAAGGAAATCAAGAGGTGCAGGTTGCTCTGCCGTCAGATGCATTAGAGGATTTACATTGGGCCATTTTCAATAGGGATATGGTAGAATGTATTCCGGGAGTGAATGATATGAAATTCCATTATGGTGATAAATATAAAAGATAAATGATATGAATGAAGAAAATTTCAGATGGCTCAGGGTGGGCGGTCCTACCATGAAATATTCAGAAGATAAGAGGATTAAGGTACTGCCTTCTACCGAAGGATGCAAAGGGTGTACATTTCAAAATAGCTTTGGGGCAAAGTATTGTCGTATGGCAGCATTCTGTATGGGACATTTACGTCCGGATCGGACTCCGGTTATATTTGTGGTGAAGTGATGGAACCCGAAAAGTTGATCATCCAGATACAGGATTCTCTTTTGGCCGAATTCCTCTATCACTGGGTACAGTATGATAAACCATGTTCGCTGTTGTTTCAAAAGCCCAAAACAGAGGGGCTCGTGGCAATAAAATTGCTGGTTGATACCGGGGAAATCGCAAACTTTGTCATAGAGACCCAACAGGCCATAGGATACAAGATACATTATGTAAAATGAAGAACAGTCGGCATTATGTTTGATAAAGTGGTCATAAAGGCAACGGTTGATACATCTGATATCGATACGATTATACTTCGGAATTACCTTGAGCAATGTACGGAAGGTGATGAAGTCTATTACAAATCGACGGCATATGCGAATTTTGACGGTTGCTTTATTGAGTTACGTGGGAATAGGTTGCGGTGCACCTGTTCTATTTGCAAGCTTTATTTTAAAGGGAAGTATGGGAAGTTGGATAACAGCCGCCCGATAACCTTTGCGATGGCGGTAAGGACAATTAAGGAAGTCTTGTTAAGGTTATGTGTAAGGATGGAGAATACAGTGGTAACATACTATGAGATCGGGATTACAATGAAGATGTCTCTCCCTGCGGATTCATACATAAAGCAGATGTACGAGGTTTCCGGGAAATACCTTTGGAATGATGCGAACTATTCTGCATTCAAGCAGCAGACTACGGAAAAAAGCAAGTATTTCCGTAAGGTTTTAAAGGTTTATGATAAGACCTTTGAGGCTGGTGAGAAAGGACGAAATGTAGGGGCCAATATCCTACGCATAGAAACGATATATAAGCATCAGTCTGTTCCGATGATGGAATTCACAGATAATTTATTCCTGAATAAAATGGGACGTATTTTTTATAAAGACTGGTCAGAGATACGCTTTGTCAGGGAATTGTCTGCTGCGAAGGGGATAAAGATTTCCCAGCTTGACCGTGCCAGGGAGATATACCGGATCGGAGTGACCCGTTACAAAGAACGCTACAAGCAGCTCTATTTGGATAGGAAATTGACCAAAAAACAATGGGAGACAATACGTGTCTTTATTCGTAATTGGCCCGAGGAGTGTGAGAAGTATGTAGAGATAATTGGTGAATTGGAACGCGAATTCAAAGATAAACTTCTGGCCGGTTATCAGACAGGGATATTTATGCCCATTTGTAAGAAATTGTAAGTATTTGATAATCAATTATTTATGTGGTTTTGTAAAAAGCACCTTATGGTGCATGAATAACTATCTTATAATCAGTTGGTTATGTTTTAAAAGATGAGAATTTAACATTTTACGGCAACTTGTCCTATACAGCCCGGAGGGTTGTCGGGTAACTGACATTAAAGGGCTGATAACTTTTTATTATAACTTAAAATAGAAATATATGAAATCATCACAAGACTTTAAGAAAGCAATCCAGGCATATTTGGATTTACGTGCAAAAACAGATAAGTTGTTTGCTGTATCCTATGCTAAAACAAACAAGAACCTTGACGATTGTTGTAACTATATCCTCGGTGAAGCTAAAAAGCGGGGTAATGCTGTTGCAATGACTGATGAAGAAGTGTACGGCATGGCAGTTCATTATTACGATGAAGACAGCATCAAAGTAAACAAGCTTCCGGCTAATGCGAGAGCTTCTGTAAGTGTTCCTGCATCAAAGGCTGTCGAACTTACGGAAGAAGATAAGGAGAAGGCTCGTCAAGTGGCGATTCAACGTCTGGCCGAAGAACAACACGCATTGCTCAAGAAAAAGCCTACACGGGCAAAGAAAGAGGTAACTGAAGTTCAACAGATGTCACTATTTTAACTATGAAACCGAGAACAAAACTTCAATTCAAGATAATGGAGCTGAGCAATCGCTTACCTATGTTCGGTTTGGAAGTCGACAAATGGGCAAAAGAAAAGGTTGTCAGTCACAACGGATATCGCACAAAGAAGTTTATCTACTGTACAGAGTGCGGCCAGTACTTCGATAATACCGGCATTAAAGACGGAAGAAAAGAAACGTGCCCTCATTGTGGTGCCGATTTAGTTATAACCACCTCTAAGAAACGTACCGATAAAGAAGAACGGTTCTTTTGTATCGTGGATAAATTTGAGGAATACCAGGTATTCCGATATGTCTATATTCTTCGCTCTAATCGTACTGGGAAACCAGTTCATTATTTCATCGATGAAGTAATGCAGAAATGGATGTCAGATGACGAAGTGGTTACTATTATAGCCAAAGGTCGTTTAATGAATTCAGCGTACATGTTTGACGGTTGGTCTCATAGCTCTGAAATGCAAATCCGAACACGTGGTATGAGCTATAATTCATTCGATTATGAGGTATATGTACACATGACCTATCCGGTTCAAAAATGGAAGAGTGAGTACAAGAAATACGGCGTCAACCGACAAATCAAAGGTGCTGATCCTTACTGGCTCCTAAAGGGTGTAAAGCATGAACCCAAAAATGAAACATTACTCAAAGCCAAACAATACAACCTACTTGGATATGTGACAAATGGTAACGCTTCTTTCATTAATAGGTATTGGCCAACGATAAAAATCTGCATCCGGAACAAATATATAGTCAAAGATGCAAGTATGTACAATGACTACCTTCAGCTCCTGGAGAGATATCATAAAGACCTGCGCAACGCTTATTATGTTTGCCCCAAGAATTTACATAAAGCTCATGACTATTATGTTACCAAGCGTCGTAAGGAACAGGAGAAATCCGAGAAAGAACGACTGGAACGGGAAATGCTCAAACAGAAGGAAGCAGAAAAGAAATTCCTTGAGCGGATCGGTAAGTTTGTAGATTTGGTAATTTCCGACAACAAATTAACTATCGTTCCTCTGAAATCTCTCGATGAATTCAAGCAGGAAGGGGACACCATGCACCATTGCGTATTTGCCAATGGCTATTGGAAACGTTCTGACTGTCTTATTCTCTCTGCCCGTATCGGAGACAAGCGCATAGAGACCATTGAAGTGAATCTTAAAACGCTCGATGTAGTTCAATCTCGCGGTGTCTGTAACAATAATACAGAGTATCATGAACGTATTATACAGCTTGTGAAGAAGAATATAAACCTAATACGCCAGAAATTAACGGCGTAAAACAAGATAGAAAGGAACTAATATGCCGATAAGCGAGGTTTATAATATGGACTGCATGGAATACATGAAAAATATTCCTGATAAGTTTTTTGATTTGGCTGTAGTCGATCCTGAATATGGAATAGGAATAGCAAAACGTAACGGAAGTATTGGGCAAAAGAAAGGTCAAGGTAAAATAACCCGATATAAAAGTAAAGATTGGGATTCAAAACCTCCTGATAAAGAGTACTTCGATGAACTATTTCGCGTGTCTAAGCATCAAATAATATTCGGTGCTAATTATTTTAATCAGTGGCTTCCGCCATCAATGGGGTGGATTGTTTACGATAAACTACAGCCTGATGGTGTTACGTTTGCAATGGCTGAACTCGCATATACTTCTTTTAAGATAAGCACTAAGATGTTTAGAACGAGCCGAGCCAATATGCAAAATTGCGTTTCCAATAACGCCAAAATAGCGATTAACTACGCCAAAAGACATGTAACTCAAAAGCCCATCCAATTATATGCATGGATATATAAGACTTATGCAAAACCGGGTTGGAAGATATTTGATTCTCATCTTGGAAGCGGCACAAATAGAGTTGCAGCGTATAAACTTGGATTTGATTTTTATGCCACTGAAAAGGACGTAGACATATATAATGACCAAGAAGAATACTTCCGTCGTCAATGCTTTGGAGAAATAAAAACAGAGAAAGGAACTTTAGTACAAACAAGCCTATTTGGCGTATAACAAGAAAGATATGAGTAAAATAGATTTAACCGCCCTTCGTGATAGGGCATATAAAACGGCCTGTGAACATGGTTTTCACGATGAAGAATTGACTAACGAACATTGCTTTTGTCTTGTCATTAGCGAGTTAATGGAAGCTGTGGAAGCAGACCGAAAAAGTAGACACTTTGATAAAGAAAAGTATAAAATCGGCAAATATGCTGAGTGTCAAGGGTGGCTAACGAATGAAGAAAAGTTTATTAACGTATTCAATAGATATATCAAAGATACAGTAGAGGATGAGCTTGCCGACAGTGTTATCCGTTTGCTTGACTTAGCCGGATTACGTGGCATTGATTTAAGTCTTGCAATGAAAGACCTAAATAATAACATTGATGATATGTCAGAAGCTTGCAAAGATGAAACATTTACAGAGTCTATTTATGCAATATCTACTTTACCGGCAAGATATGACGGTCTTTACGATTTCCCTACAACCGTGAATGATATGATAATGTCTGTTTTCGGACTGGCTTGCCATCTTGATATAGATTTGTTCTGGCATATTGAGCAGAAAATGAAGTATAACGAGCTACGTGAAAAAATGCATGGGAAGAGGTATTAACACTGAAATAAAATAAGAAATAAGTATTTATGAATGGATATCATATTGGTCTCCAAGTATTATTACCGATATAATAAGAATAGCAATCAACATGACTACTATGATTGCTATAAACCAGACAATAACATTTGTAATTTTATATTTACTTGACATATATATTAGATGTTATGCAAATATATCGAAAAAAGGAATATAATGGTCAAAACCGATAAGAAATACAATGAATAAAATAAGATTATAATATGGGAAATAAAAAGAAAATTTTGACAAAGAAAGTCTATTCAAGGGTTACTCCGGAAACTTATAAGCGTCTGAATGAGATAAAAGACAAATATGGCTTTAATAGTGTCTATGAGATAGTTCAAAGTCTGATACATTGTTTCTTGCGCGTAGCTGATCGTGAATCAGATTCGCAAATGGAACCAGTTCCCTATGATATTGAATCAATGTTTGATGAGTTTTCAGCAGCAGAAAAACATGTTGAATTCGAAAAGCCTAAAAGAATATCTATAATAAAATCTGTAAATGATGAGTAGAAACCCAATATATAAGCAGTTGATCAGATCTAAAGAATGGAAACTGTTAAGAATAAAAAAGCTAAAAAGTAACCCGTTATGTGAGCAATGTAAACAAAGTAATAAAATTGTTCTTGCTACAGAAGTACATCATGTTATACCTGTAGAGTCAGTTAGTGGGTATTACCAAATGAAGCAGTTAATGTTTCAATACTCAAATTTAAAGAGCCTGTGTCATTGTTGCCATGTAGAAATACATCGACAATTATTCAGTCATACTAAGGAGTCAGTACAAGCCAACAATAAAAGAAGAACGGAATCTTTTGTTTCCAAATACCTGAGATAAACATTAAATGATATTAAAAAGAATATCTTTTATCTCATTCTCTTTGTGGATGATATTAATATTCATATCTTTGTATTGTATTAATCAAGCGATAATTAACATGAAGTACAATGAGTTACATCGGATTCTAAAGAAAAATGGTTGTTATCCTTTGGGAAAGACGCAAGCAGGCCATCCTCTTTGGTTCAGTCCCAAAACAGGTAAAGAGTTTACCACTAGCCACCATGAAGCACAAGAGGTTGCAACCGGAACTCTAAAGAACATCAAAAGATTGGCGGGGATTTAATTCCCGCCTTCTTCCGAGTAATTATATTAAATAAAAAGATAATTGAATATGAAGAAAGTTAGAGTATTTATTGAAAGAGCTTCTGATGGTGATTATAGTGCATATATGCCAGATGAGGATAATCTATCTTATGGGATAATCGGTACTGGTCACACTATTGATGAAACGTTGAAAGACTTTAATGCTGCTTATGAAGGTATGAAAGCGTATTATGCTTCTGAAGATAAACCGTTCGAGGAGGTAGAGTTTGAGTTTAGCTATGATATTCCTTCATTTCTATCGTATTATAGTGATAAGTTATCTTTGGCCGGTCTTGAGCGTATTACTGGAGTTGCACAGGGACAATTAAGTCACTATGTTACAGGTCGCAGAAATCCAAGCAAAAGGACTGTTGAAAAAATACAATCAGCTTTGCAACAGTTTGGAAAAGAATTAAGCAATGTTCATTTCGTTTGATTAATACACTTACCTATGTACATTGCCAGCCCTGCCCTAATAAGGCAGGGCTTTTCTATTATGATAGTTTAAAGAGATTTTGCTTGTATGTATTAGAAAGAATATAACAAGTAATACATCATTATATTGGATAGCAATCTCCATCCCGGGGGGGCTTTTTTTATGACCCCACCTATGTGCTGGAAACCCACACGTCCCTTCTCCGTCATACGTGACATAAAATCATAGGGGGAGGGGCTAAGAACAAATTATCAAAGGGGGGGAGGGTATTCATATAAAGTGCCACCCATAACGATTATAACGGAGGTTATGATATAAGACAGTGTTATGGATGACATAGAAAAAATAAAAAAAGACCTACGTTCTGCATTAAAAAATCAAAATGCTTACTCAAAAGCAATGGAGAAAGCCGTGGAAGCAGCTGCAGATTCTATATTATTTGCTGGTAAGCTTGCTATTGAATTAAGAGGCATATCCGGGGTGTTTGATGATAAGGATGGAAATAATGTCAATGTACAAAAAGCATATCTCTGGTTAAAGTCAAGCGAATATTCCTTGAAATGGCTAAGAGAATTACATCTGACACCCGACAGTATCGGTGCTGATACTACAAATGACGAAGTAGAGGAACTTAAACGAAAGGTACGTGATGTTAGAAAGGGCTGATATCATAAAATTAAAGCAAGATACCGTATCAAGATTGAGTGGTATTGATGTGGATGCGTATGGGATTTATGATACAGACGAACGTTTATATAACTATGTAAAATCTGTAATCGATAATCCAGAGGATCATAATTTATATGAGTTACTATCTATATTACGCTTTTTTCGTTTGCTGGAAACGTATATATTTAAAAGTTCAGAGATAAAAGCCTTTATAGTTTTCTATGAGTTTTTGAAGTTTTCGGGTCTGAAAGGACGTACCAGATACAAACTTACTCCTATACAGGTTTTCCAGTTTGCCAATATTTTAGGATTTTATAAAACCCCGGAAAAACGTTTGTGTCGTGATGCTCTATTGTTTGTCCCTAGAAAATATAGTAAAACCACCTCTGTAGCTTCATTAGCTATTTATGATCTGTTATTCGGAGACTCTAACGCACAGGCTTATGTAGCAGCAAACAGCTATGATCAGGCACAAGTCTGTTTTGGGGAAATAAAAAATATACTAAAAAGCCTGGACCCTAAATTCAGACATTTCAAAATAAATCGAGAGCAAGTTTTCAACAAAAGTCGCGGGAGCACATCATTTGCCCGCTGTCTTGCTTCTAATCCGGATAAACTTGACGGTTTAAACGCTAGTATGGTTATACTCGACGAATACTCTCAGGCAGACAGTGCTGAATTAAAGAATGTATTAACTTCTTCTATGGGGGCGAGGGTTAATCCTTTGACTATTGTCATTACAACTGCATCTGATAAACTTGAAAGCCCTTTTGTCGAAATGCTAGAGTCTTACAAATCAGTTCTTCGCGGGGAGTCTGACAATGATTCCATTTTTGCACACATTTTTGAACCGGATATAGACGATGCAGAAGATGATCCACACACATGGGCTAAAGTTCAACCTCATCTTGGGATTACAGTACAATCCGATTTCTATGAAAATGAGTATCGAAAGGCACTTATGACGGCAGATGACATGATGACGTTCCGTACCAAATTATTAAACCTCTTTGTTCGGAATGCCGATTCCGTTTGGTTCACATCTGATGAAATAGAATCCATGTGTAAACAGGATGATGATTTACAGTCTTTAAAGAATTATCCTGATGCAATGGTAGCTGTGGATTTGTCTGTTAGTGACGATTTTAGCGCAGTAAGTTACAATATTTACATTGAGTCTACCAGAACATTTCATATACATACAGATTATTATTTTCCGCGTGGTAGGCTAAAGGATCATCCCAACAGAGAATTATATGAAAAGTGGGTATCTTCAGGACATTTAAGATTGTGTGATGGTGATGTAATAGATTATCGGTTAATTGTCAACGATATAAACAGTCGAAACAACAAACAGATATGTATCCTCAATATCGGTTATGATCCATTTAAAAGTGTAGACTTTATTAACATGATGGCCGCAAGTGGAGCTAAAAAAGTATTACTTCCCATCAAGCAAACATATGGTACTTTCACAAGTCCGGTTGAAAGCTTCGAGATAGCAGCGAGAACCGGCCATGTTACATTTAATAAAAACCCCATCAATTGGTACTGCTTCGGTAATGCAGTGATGGATGAAGATCGATTGGAAAACAGGAAACCCATTAAACGTAGCAAGAATACAAAGATAGACGGTGCAATTACAGCATTGATGACATTTTACCTATATAATAATTTTGAACGATGAACTTGAAATTTTGGAAAACGAATAAAAAAGAACCGGACTTAGCACTGGAACCGGTTAAAGAGCGTGGATATTTCGAAACGGTCACCTCTCCGGATGTAACCATACGTAATATTAATGAACCCGTCAGTATGATAATTGGACCGGAAACAGCCATGAAACTGGCGACTTACTATAGGTGTGTATCCATTCTTAGCGGAAGTATTGCTTCACTTCCAATGCAATTGAAACGGAAGAAAAACGGTGTATTCATGGTCGATGAAGAGAATCCGTTGAACTATCTGTTAAGCGTACGTCCAAATAGTAGGCAGACAGCCAGTGAAATGATCCGTAATGCTGTTATCCAAATGGTAAACACCGGGAATGCCTATATATACCCAGAATGGAGAGGAGAAGAGTTGTATAGTTTGATATTGCTTAGTCCGGGGAGTGTGAGCTATGATAAAATGCTGAATATCTATATGGTAAACGATCCGGTAAACAGTATCTATGTAACATTGGACTGTGATGAAATCATACACTTACGTAATATGAGTCTTGATGGTGGATACACAGGAGAAAGTACAATTCGGTATGCTTCAAAGGTTCTTGGTATTGCAGCAAGCGCAAATAATCAGAGTGAATATAATTTCCAACCGGGAAATACTTATAAAGGTTTTATAAGCGGTGATGCAGAGAGTACTGTTAAAGGATATAAGGAGTATAAAGAATCCCAACTTGAAGATATTGCCTTTCGTTTCCGTGAAGAATTGAGGAAGGGAGAAACGATCACATATCTACCAGGTCAAACTAAATTCAACCCTCTATCAATGTCTCCTGCCGACATTCAGCTAATGGAGCAGAACAAATTTTCGGTATTGGATATCTGCCGTTTTCTTGGTGTACATCCGGATAAGGCGTTTGCCGGTCAAAGCCAGAACTACAAAGCCAGTGAAATGAGTCAGGTACAATACATGACAGATACTTTACAGCCGATGTTGAGACAAATATCTAACGAATTTTATGTAAAACTGATATCTAAAGGATTATATAGTAAATACCGCATTGAATTCGATCTGGATGCTTTCTATCAAACAGATATCGAAACTATGACCATGCATATGGAAAAATGCATTCAGTACGGAATATATACAGTTAATGAATATCGCGCTAAAAAGGGGCTTTCTCCTGTTTCCGGAGGTGATGAACCTATGATAAGTTGTAATGTAACCCCACTTAAAACAGTCGGAACTAAAAATAATACTAAAAACTCAAATAAAGTGCCACCCGTGAACAGAGAAAGTCAGGTAGTGTAAAGAGATGTGTATGGAAAAATTAGAAATTAGAAGTTATGGCGGCGATGCCGCCCCGAAATTAACCTCTGAAAGGAGAATTGAAGGATATGCAGTTGTTTTCGGGCAAGAAAGTAAATATATGTATGATCCTGTACTTCGTAAATGCTTTATAGAAATCATTGACCCGGGAGCTGTTACGGAAGAATTGATAAGGGGTAGTGATATAAGGGCACTGATAGAGCACAATTATGAACGAATGATTGCAAGAAGCAATTTGGGAAAAGGTTCTTTGAATCTGAATCTCGACACATACGGATTAGGATACGGATTAGACTCTCCTGGTACAGCTGATGGGGATTACTCTGTTGAAATGGTGAAAAGAGGGGATATATTCGGCTCATCCTTTGGTTATTGGACTGATGAGAAGAAAAATGTTACCTGGTCGAAGCGTTCAGATGGAATTATACTTCGCAGAGTTCATAAAATTGATATTATCCGGGAGATAAGTATCGTTGCAAATCCCGCGTACATAGGAACAGAAGTAAACGTTCGTAGTATTGAAAGTAGTTTCGAGCAACCGGATGATAACTATAAGAAAGATTTAAAAGAATTACGTAACTTAATAAAAATGTAAGATGAAACCAGAAGTAAGAAGAAACAGAGTCAGAATCGCAGAGATTAACACCCGTTTGAGTGAGATGGCTGATTCGGTAGAAACAGAAAAAAGATCCTTAAGCCAGGATGAAATTACGGAAAGAGATGCTTTAGTGCAGGAAAGAGAGATTTTAAAGCTCCGTTCTGCTCGTTTGATGAGTGATGATGATAAAGTAAATGATCAGGAGGCAACTTATGAAAGAGCTTTCGCAGAAGCTGTCTTTTCCATTGTAAAAAAACGTTCACTGCCGGAAGGTTGCGAAGGATTCGTAAGTGGTGAAGAAATAGCAATTCCCTTGAATCGTTCCGTACAAAATACGGCCTCTGCTGCTCCATTGATCCCGCTTACTATTGGAGATATTATTCAGCCTCTGGAGAAAGGGTTAATCCTTTCAAAGGTGGGATGTAAGATGCAATACGGGCTGACAGGCGATTTTGTATTACCTGTAGTTGCAGGGATAGAAGCGACTATAGAAGATGAAAATGCCGAAGTTGCCGATACTACTATAGATATCTCCAAACTCAAACCATCCCCGAAGCGCGTATCTTTGGCTATTCCCGTATCAAACAGAGCTATAGACCAAAGTAATAGTGCGTTGTTAGAGATTGTAAGAACACAAATGACAATGGGATTAACACGTTTACTCAACCGTTGGATGTTCAATTTGACAAAGATCACTTCTAAAGCTTCAGAAGGGTGTTTTGTCAAAAATGCACCTACGCTTGTATGTGGATCTGAGTTTAAATTTAAAGATGCAGTAGCTTTGAAAGGTAGAGTAATGGCTACAGGTGTTGTTTTTGACGGTACCGCCGCTTATGTTTGCTCCGCTACGACTTATGCAGATTTAGAAGCTACCCCCAGAGATGCAGGTTCTGGTAGAATGGTGATCGAAAATGGGCTGATTAACGGATTTCCTGTATTTATGACCGAATATGTCGGTGACGGGGTATTAGGCTTCGGAATATTCAATTATGAATTGGTGGGTCAGTTCGGTAAAATGCATATTATTGTAGATCCCTATACTGGAGCAAAGAAGAACCTTGTGTACTTTGTTATGAATACAGATTTTGACATGCTTACGGTTCGCCCGGAAGCGTTTGGAATTGCGAAGATAACAACCATTCCGTCTGTCGGAGTTGACAATGCAACCCCATCATTGAGTACGACATCTGGCGTGGCAACTACCAAAGATTTATTCATTTCTGGTGCAAATCTAACGGCGGGCATTTCTTTGGCGCTTGGCGGTGACAATAAATCATTGTTTGCTATCAATAAACAAAATATTGCCAAAGATGATGCCGGAAACGTGGGTACAAAGGTTACTGTAACTTATACACCTAATGCTTCCGGTCAACATACAGCTACATTAACGTTGTCGAGTACCGGAGCAACCGGTGTTGTAGTCAGTTTGTCAGGATCCTGCTCCTAATGCTTTATAGATGTTTTTGAAATGTTTAACTGGGCGGGTTCGCGGCCCGCCATTTATTTGATAGAAGTGAAATTATTTGTGACTATAGAAGAGGTCAAAGGATCGATACCGGGTTATGTCGATTATGGTACGGATGATGCAAATCTAAAACGAATGATAGAGCGTGCTCATATTCTTTTAGAGGAAAGGCTACAATGTCCACTTACTGATTATGTAGACGAAGAAGGTAATTTAAATGCTGCTTTACGTGATGCGATTATTGTAAAAGTAGTAACAAGATTTGATACACCTTCTGAATTATCATTTTCCAGACCGTACAATACTGGAATTGTAGAAGAATCCATAACCCCCTTTATAAAATTTAGAGGAAGAACCGTATGATGCCACGTGAAAGAATCTCATTTCTTAAAGCAGAAAGAACTCAGGCAAGAAACGGAGAACAGTTAACGGAATGGGTTCCTGCTTCGAAAGAGTTGACTAATGTTCCGACTGAACGTAGAAAGAGAAAGTCATCTGATAATATAGTAATTAATGCCGGGGAAGAGTTTGTGGATTTAAAATTGGTCTTTTGGGTTAGATTCCATAGTACAATAAATGAAAATTTGCGAATTATTTATGAAGGAAAAACATATAGAATTCTTGATATAGATCGTAAATTCCATAATAATTCTTGTGAAATAACTTGTATTAAAATTAATGCATAATGGATGTCATTACCATAAAAGAAGTTAGAAACGATGTATTGTATCTAATTAATGAATTACGGGAAATCGATAAAGATAAGGCAATTCGCTCCGGATTATATTCTGGTGGGGCAATTCTAAAGAGGGGAGGCGTGTTAAGATTAAAATTACGCATGAAAACGCCTTACGGCCAGAAAGGCAATCTTGTTAAATCTTTTAAAGTGCGCGTAAAGAGGAATAAATTAGGTGTTCTGTCTGGTTTTGGTTATCCTGAAGGAAGGCATAGCTGGTTGTTAGATCAAGGAACAGGGAGTAGGCATACTAAGAGATATGATTATAGAGGATATGGGCCGGCTTTAGGTTATTGGAAAGATACAAAAGACCAGGATTCCAATAAAGCCTTGGATAGTGTACGCAAGGGAGTTGAGAAATATGTAGAACGGATTAAAAACAAAGGATAAAATGGGTAAACTTCCTGATTACGAGATAAAAAACACAATGCGCGATTTACTTATAAATAATGAACGTATTGCATCCTGTGTTAATGGGAATATATTGCCAGTCGTTTTGAATGAGGAGACGAAAGGAGATGCCATCTTTTATAAGAGTTATGGATTAAAATCAGAAAGCAACAATATGGGAATAACCTTATTCAGCATGAAAGTCTGTTATACGGTTGTCAGTAGTACTTGTGGACGTACGGATGAGTTAGCGTGGCTTATAGTGGATACTCTCATAGGAACTTACGAAAATCCATATATGAAAATCAAAGTGAGTGATAGTGACGAAGACGGAGAATCTCCTAATTATATGAAACCTGTCGAGTTTTTAGTAGAATGGTAATAATTAACAATTAAATATATGGCAGATAAAAAGTTAGATTCAAGCGTAGACATCTTTAGAGGTGAATTAATGCTTTTTGTAGGAGAAGATCCGATAGCATTCGGATCAAGTGCAGGATTGGATATCAGTACAGAAGAACTTGATATTTCAAACAAGATGATGGGTGATTGGTCCGGTTCTCTTTCCGGAAAGAAGAGTTTCACTATTTCCAGTGAATCACTTCTGACACGCAAAGAGGGAGCAATGAGCTTTGATACCCTGCTGGATAAGCAGATTAAAGGTGATCCTTTAGATTTCTTTTTCGGGAGTGCAAAGGCTACTGATAAGGACAATTTTGGCGGTACATACACAAAGGATACTGAACAAAAAAACTATACCGGTAAAGTTATCATCACCTCTCTATCTATTAAATCGGATAACGGTCAGATTGTTTCTGTCAGTGCATCTTTTAAGGGAGTGGGTGCATTGAAACCAGTAGAAGGAATTGTGTCAGGGGGAGAAGGGGAAGGAGAAGATCCTTCAGTATAGCTAATAAACGAATGTTTGTAAAGGCGGTCCTATGATGGCCGCCTTTTTTTAATATGAAATCATTATGGAAATACTTCTTTTTTGTTTGAGTGTTTTATTTCTTATATGGATTACATGTATAGCTATAGACAATGCGATTATAAATCGAAATAAGCGTCCGGAGCCATCTCATATACCTGTACCTCCAAAATTTAAGCCAATTCTAATAGGTAAATTTCATCGTCTTACCATAAAGACAATAATACGCTGGGAACAGATGCGGAAAAAGTCTTTTTCGCAGGTAGATTATACCGATAAAGAAGACGTAGAATCTTTACTTTATACTATGTATATCACCAGTGATAATAAGCCCGGGTATACTTTTGAAGTTTTTCGGGGGGTACTGGCAGATGAAAGGTTTATAAATGCTATGTCTTACGATCTAGGAAGAATCATGGAAATAGTGGATCAGTTTCAAAAAAAGACAACCATATCAGGTATCGGCAATGCTGAGGGTCGCCCTGAATACATAGGTAGTATTGTATCTACTTTAATAATGGCAGGCTTGGATGCCCATTACGCCATGAATGAAATGGAGTTATGTGATTTGCCTATGTATATAGGTTCTTACGAGAAGATGCGTAAGGAAGAAATGGAGAGTAATCGCTTATGGACCTTCTTTACCATGATGCCACATATAGACGCTAAAAAGATGAAAAACGGAGATAAGGATCTGATAATATTCCCTTGGGAAGAGGAAGAAGCTAAGATAGAAGCTGAAAGAGCTATTAATGAGGGTATGGAAAGATTTGAGAATTTTATGAACACGAAAAAATCAGATTATTATGGCAAGTAAATTATCATTCAGTATTGCGATAAACCTTCTTACTGAAAACTTCAAGAAGGGCACAAACCAGGTAAAAGCCGGATTCCGTGCAATACAGATGCAAATATTAACCTTTGCTGTCGCACTTGGTGCCGGTGGATTAGGATTAAGCAATTTTGTTTCCCGTCTTATCGATGTAGCCAAGGAGACCAACCGGGTAACTACAGCATTGAAGAACGTTTCCGGAGGAATGGCACAGTTTGCCGATAATCAAAGGTTCCTGATCGATATGGCAAAGAAGTACGGATTAGAGATTAACGCTTTGACCGGGAATTTTGCCAAATTTACGGCCGCTGCTTCCATTTCCGGTATGTCCATGATGGACCAACGTAAAATCTTTGAATCTGTTTCCCGGGCTGTTACAGCTTTCGGCATGAGTGCTGATGATAGTAATGGTGTTTTCCTTGCTCTTTCTCAGATGATGAGTAAGGGAAAGATCAGTTCTGAAGAGTTACGTTTACAGATGGGAGAACGACTACCTATTGCATTACAGGCAATGGCTAAGGCTGCCGGTGTTTCTGTTGCCGGACTTGATAAGTTACTGAAACAAGGTAAGCTGATGAGTGCAGATGTGCTTCCTAAGTTCGCTGAGGCTTTGAACGAGATGATTCCAAATGTAGATACTGACAACTTAGAGACGTCAGTAAATCGCTTAAAGAACGTATTCACAGAGTTCGTCAATGGAACAGATGCACAAAGTAAGTATAAAGCTCTGATAGACTGGTTGACAGATGCAATACAAACATTGGGAAATAATTTAAAACATTTATTGACTGTTTCTTTTGCAGCTATTGTATTTATAGCAACAAATGCAGCGACTAAAGTATGGCGTAGTTGGTCGGCTGCTTATGACAAAACAGCAATGAGCGGAGAGAGAGCTTCCGCACAAGCTATTAGGGCCACTGAAAGACGCGTTACTATCGAAGGGACTCTGGCGGTTAAAAAGAAAGCTGAATTGGTCGCAATATCCAATTATGAGATTGCCCTATCTAATGGCGTGGCTAAAGACGTTATAATCGCTGAGGTTACAAAAGAAAAGGCTGTACGTGCAAGGATAGCCACTGAAAGTTCTTTAGAAAAGGCTCGTGTTGTAGAACAAAAGGCATTGGATAAACAAAAGGTTATATCTACTACTACTGCTGCCATGGTAGGGGCTAATGGATTCAAAAAAGCAAGTCTTATTATTAGTGGACAAATAAAACGTCTTGGTACTTCATTATGGGCTATGGCGAAAACATCTGTTTGGGCGATGCTTATTGCTGGAGTAGTTGCCGTAGTTGGCTATTTTAGAAACCTACGTGAAGAGGCTAATCGGATACGAAATATATTTTCCGATTATAAAAAACAGGCGGCAGAATTACAGCCATCTGTAGACGTTTCTCAATTGGAGGCATTAAGAGATATAGCAGGAGATATTAATCGTAGCGACAATGACCGAAAGAGAGCACTTGAGGATATTGCAAAACGTCTAAATGTGATCCGGGAAAAAAATGAGAGTGAAATAAATTATCAAAAACGCATTAATGACAAGATAAGAGATAGGATTAAATTATTAGAAGAAACTGCACGAGCTGAATTCTATGCGCAACAGAAAGTGTCGGCCGAACATGAATTTGGGAAACTTCAGAAGGAGATGAAGCTCCAAGGAATGAAGGAGGGTAATTTGGACTATATGATGTATAATATTTCAAAATTCAAAGATACCGGTTCCAGAAAAGCGCTGCAAAAAGGCATTGATACATATTCTGATCAAGCGAGAAAACCCGGAGTTGGTTTTTCTAAAAATTATCAAGACAAGTTGGTTGAGATGTCCAATTATTGGCAAATCATGGCGGATTCATCTAAACAGTTGGAAAACGCTATGGCAAACTCTTTGAAGTTGTCTTCAAATACGAATGTTGATGATAATAGCAAGAAAGCCCCTCTTCAAAAAGCAGAGGAAGAATACTATGCATCTTTAAAGAATTATCAAAATCAGCTCGATGCGGGGGCTATTACTCAAGATAAGTATAATGAAGGAATTGATAATCTAAACGCAGATACAGTCGTAAAATTAGGGGGAATACTTGGTAAGTCTGCGGATGCAAATAAAACATACGCAACGGCACTGTTGGGCACTTTGAATCCACGGGTAACGGAATCGGCTAAAATACAATCCGAATTATCTAAAGTGGAGCAAGAATACAAGGAAACTACTGATATAGCTAAAAGTAAATTAGATAAAAAACTAATATCCGAAGATGAATACCGCAAAGCGATAATTGATGCTGCCACTGCTGCCACTAATTCGGCTATATCTATAAAAGGAATCGGAGACGCCGCTGATAAATTCATCAAAGAGTTGAAAGACAAGGCGGCGTCCCAGATAGCCGCTCCGGTTCTTGGAAAAAGAGATACTACTTTTGACTACAAGAAGTCAAAGGTAGACATTTTAGGTGAGGAATTAGATGTAGCTAAAAAACTACGTGATGATTTAAAAGACGCCGCTAACGAAGCCGGAGTAACAATGACCGATGAATTAAACCGGGCAATGCAGAATGTAGATTCATTGGAGGATGCATTGAAAATAGCTCAAGTTATTGAGGACGTGAAGCGTTTAAAAAAAGAACTCAGTGAAGGAGTATATTCTGGTGTAAAAGATATTGCCTCTTCTGCAGATCGTCTGGTATCATCCTTTAAAAATCTCGATGAGGTGTTTGATCCGGAGTCTGAAGCAGATGGTTGGGAGCGACTTATGGCTGTATGGAATGCGATGACAAATGTGGTTGATTCTTTTCTTTCTATTATCAAGATGATACAGACACTTACGGAGTTAACCGATAAATTAGCTAAAGCCAAACAAGCGGAAGCTACTGTAGACAGCATCACAACGGCACAAAAGGTGAGTAATGCTACTGTTGGTGCTACGGCGCAAGTGGCAGCATCTCAAGCTACAACGATAGCAGCAAATACAGAAGTAGCAGCGAATACAGCAAAAGGCGTGAGTGCTGCTGGTGCCAGCGCTGCGAGTTTACCATTTCCTGCTAATCTTATCGCTATCGGTGCGGCCATCGCTGCAGCTGTTGCTCTGTTTGCTTCTATTCCTAAATTCGCCAATGGCGGTATCATAACTGGCGGTCCGTCTTCTGGAGATAAGATGCTGGCTCGAGTTAATTCAGGTGAAATGATACTCAATCAAAGCCAACAGTCCAGATTATGGCAGGCTATTCAATCGGGAAGGATGTTGACTGGTGCGTCATCCGGATCGAAATCTGTAACAACTAAAGTGAGAGGTAAAGATTTGCTTCTGACGATAAACAATGAACTTAAATCGCAAGGGAAAAAAACATTATGAGTTACGGACTGATTTATATTATACCATTTGCAAGTTTCAAAAATGAAGTTTGCGTAATCGAAATAGAAAAAGAGGATTATGCCGGAGAAACAACTGAGCTTATTCCGGCTGAGTCTCCTTTCTCTGTGGATATAGAAGATGATGACTTTATGTATGTTGCTACAAGATTCAGTACAGGTAAGATATGTGTGGTTGGCAGTGACTATCTTCGACATTTGTATTCTACTGCTTATCAGCAATATAGAGTAACTTTTAAAAGAAATAATGTTGTCACTTGGTGTGGCTTTATTAAACCGGAACTATACACACAGGATTACAGTTCCAAGCTGTTTGAGCTGGAGTTAGAGTGTCAGTCGGCTATGTCAACGCTTGAATTTATTCTTTATAAACAAATAGGTGAGGAAGGCAAGGTGTTTGTTTCGCTTTGGACCTTGCTGAAAAATGCTATAACCTTATCGAATGCAAAGTATAATTCCATTGTTTTTCCACACGTGTATTCAGAAACAGAGTCGGACTATTTATCAGAATCAGATATTGATAACGTATTAAAAAAGATGACCCTCAGTGAACAGAATTTCTTTGATGAAGATGACAAGGCAATGACGTATAAGGAGGTATTAGAGGAAATCTGTAAGTTCCTTAATTGGACATGCGTAGATTGGAAAGGAGACTTGTATTTTATTGATGTAGACCACCAAGGTGATTATTGGAAATATTCGTTAGATATGAAATCGTGGGAAACTATTCATCTTCTGGGTTTATTGAATGTACAAAATGTGGGGTTCGCAGGTTCTGATCATTCCCTTGATCTTGTACCCGGATATAATAAAGTTACAGTTAAGACAAGTAACTATAGTGTGGGAGTATTGACTCCGGATGAAGATTATGATGATTTATCAGTAGCGGTCATTCCTTCCGATGTGACACAGAATAATAAGGTCAGTCACAAAATTGTCCTTCTTCCGGGTATGTGGGATATGAGACAATATAAAGAAGATCAAACAGGAGAAGGAGTCGAGGCAGTCACTTTGGAATGGGTGAAAGAAAATAAGGATAAGGCAAACATGTTAATGGGGGCATTGCCAATACAATTCTGTGAATATGATTTAAAAGAAGACGGGAAAGGAGGTTTAGTTCCGTCAATCACGAGTTATAATTATGAAGACGGAATACAAGTGAGGTGGACTACGAAGGATCCTCCACAATATTTATCTTCCGCAATGGATATGCGCCCCGTGATTCTTATTAAAGGGGCATCTGCTACATACTCTGATGGTGCTTTTGGTATCACTGGGCAATTAAGACGTTGTCTGAACAAGGAGATGGGCGTCATCGGTGGGAAGCGTAAATGGTATGCTACTCCTAAGTTAATGTGTTCATTGAAAATCGGAAATCGTAGGTATAACGGTACTAAGTGGACTGATAACCCATTTGCGTATTTTTATCTGGAATTTCAAAACACAGATTCCGAAGTGGATTGGTTTAATATGAAAGATACGAAGGTTCTCGAAATGCCTTATAATGGTCTTGCCGGTTATGTGATACCCATTAATGAAATATTGACAGGAGAACTTGAATTGGTAATATACTCTTCATATACGTATGTATTTGGTGCGGAAACAAATTTACATGAATTTGGATTTTTTTTGAAGGGGTTAAAATTTATATATCAAGAAGCTGATTTTACAGACACAGCAAAGGGTAATTCAGATCGATATTATGAAAATGTGCTCAACGAAGACTACATCAATGAGCTAGACGAAATAGAATTCAAAATATCCTCTTATAATAATGATGGAGCGTGTTATAGTAAAGTCATGCTTGGAGATAAATACCTGGAAGATAATCTTTACTCAGCAATAGAAGAAAAGATGATCCGTCCGGAAGAACAACTCATTCGACGGATAATCAATCGCTATAGTGACACCCACATCAAACTTACACAAGAAATACAAGAGGTACCGGAATTGACACCAATTACCCGGTTGTCGGACGATTTTATGGTTGGTAAGGTATTCATCAATACTGGGGGTACCATTGATTATAAACAAGGAAAGTTTCGGTGCATAATGATAGAAGTATGAAAGATGTAATGATAAAAACAAAATCTATATCGGCACAACCCCGGTCAAAGAATTATCCAACTGGCGCCTCTGTTGTACGCTCTTCAAGTGGAAATACCACTATTATTCCAGGTAGTAGTGGAGACTCTGTAGATATAGTTAAAGAGATAGATATAAAATCATTAACAGATAAAAATGTCTTATCCTCCCTTCGTACCTTACTTGAAATCCGTTCCCGTATTATCGCAACGGATAATACTGAAACAGAGCTTTCCGAGGAAAATACATTATCCTCTCTTCGTGCCTTGGAAGAAATAGATAAGTCAATAAAGAGCGTATTACAAACTGTCGATAAAACGTATCTCAATAAAACTAAGCCAGACACCGCCCAAAAAGTTATAACCTTTTTAGAAGGTCTTACCTCTGACGGTTTTGTTGAAGCAAACTCCGGTCTGATTGTTCGTTCCTCAAAGAAAACAACCTCACTTTCTAATGCATTAATCGAAGACAGCAACAAAAAATCTATATCTCATGATTTGATCGAACAAGAAGACAACGCAGAAAATTTATCTACTTCGTTGCTCGAAATTGATATGACAGGCGGGACTATAGGTAGTCTGGATAATGTTGATCCGCAAGCCGATACAGCCTTAATCGGTTCCTTGTTGGCGAAAGGTTCTGAAAGTTGGGCTCCCATAGCTCCTGTGCAGTCAGGTTTAACGGACTATGAGCATATGCTTATCCCTGTCTTCCATACAATCCGGCAGCAATGGATTTTTATTCCGGCTGATCGTTTGGGTGAAGTTGTCCCTCCTGTTAGTTCCGGCTTCCCTTATGTATTACCATTAACCCTATTATAATTATGCCACTTAACATACCTACAAAAAAAACAGGTGATACCTTATCGGCAGAAGAGCTGAATAGCATCGTATCAGAGATTAATAAGAAAGAGGATTCCATTACAGGCAAAGGCTTGTCAAGTAATGATTACACAAACGGTGAAAAACAAAAACTAACCGGCCTCCCGGCACAGGTATACTCTAAAACGGAAACATATTCAAAGGGAGAAACCTATTCTAAGATCGAGGTTGATGACAAAGTTGCATCCGCTGCGCAAGGCCTGACTTTTTCTGATACGGAGACCCAGGTCGGCGTATTCCATATGTCCGGTACTTCGGGAGTTATAGAGAATCCCGTATATTCTCTCTTTTCCACTCTATTACAATTACCCACTACCGAAGGGGCGAAGAAAGACTATACTATATCCAATGATCCGTTGGGTTGTAACCTTTATTTTGCGGTTGATTCTTTCGTTGTGAGCAGTGGCGAAAAGTTACAAAGTGAGATGTTCCTTTCCGCTTATGAGATTACTAAAGTGTATGTAACAGATGACTATCAGACCAAAATAGTCATTCGTTGTAAAGAAGCGACTAATCTTGTCCTTTCAGCATACCTGAATGTACGTTATATCAAGCCTTACTCTGAGAAGATTGAACTTGACATTGCTTCTACTGACTCAATAGACCCGGGTTCTGTTGCGATATCTTTCCCCGTGTTGAAGTATGATAAAAAGATGCTTGTCAGCCTCACGACTGATGACGCAAACACCTCTTCTTTCTGTCGTGTGTGGGCCGGGATAAACGGTCGTCCTGTTAGCAATGCCTTTTATCACGCCAACCAACTTGACGCCGGTGATATTCCTGATTCAATAGTAGATACTACTTTAGAAAAGACATTGGGCTATACGGATGGTTGTGGTAATGAAAGACGTTTCACGCATGGTGTCGCCGTTTGGCCGTATTGTCAAAATGGTGGGCGTGTAATGATGGATACTGAGAGCCCGGTTGATCCTACAGCTAATAATACCTACCGTTTTATGAGTCCGTACCTTCAGTGGATCGACGTTAAGATGATGTTGAAGTACGGTTGTAGTATTTATTACCATAATATCGGTACTGAAATTTTTGGGAGTGACAAGGACGTGAATAACGTAATAGCCGGTTTAAAAGCCGATTGTACACGGTCTATTGAACGTGTCGGGCGCGGAATAAAGGTCCTGGCACGGCCGGACGGTAACAACGTCTTTGTAACTGCCGCCTCTCAAAGTCCGCATATCCTTATGAGTGTCGCAGAGAATTCTCCGGCAGAGAATATTATCCCTTCTTCACTACCGAATCTTTATAATGCTGTGGGATTACGTTTCTTTCCTGTCGCCTCAGGAAGTAATACGGAGCAGGACGCTGTAAAGTCTCAATTCATAACGGAATATGCTAAGGCGAAGGATCAGCGTAAATGGTTTCATTTCTGCTGCCATACCGCGACTTTAGACTGGGTGAATCTACTTGTTTGGTTCAATGACAATTACGGCAAAGATGGCAGCGATGATATCTGGTTCACGACGATTGACGAATACTATGAGTATGATTATATAAGGAAGAATACCATCATAAAAAAGACAATTAATGGCGGTACTTTACATTTAAGTATTTATTTGCCTAAAGGCCAATACTTCTATTATCCGGATTTTACATTACTATTGGATGGTGTGCCACAGGTAGGTAGCATTGTTACTGATGACAAGGTAAAAGGCATTTCTTATGCTGTTAAGGATGGAAAGTTAATGTTGAATGTGAATGCGAGTGCGAAGCTGGTAGAATTGGCCGAAGAATTCACGGCTAAATATGAATCTACCAGACAGGCTGTCTGGAAGAACGATGCCTTGTATGTTGTTGCACAGCTAAAAGAGGCACTCAGACAACCATATCTTGACCGTCTCAATGTCAATCCGGATTCAGTAACTTTGAGCTCTATTGTGATAAATGGTGGCAGTAGTACGACTGCATCACGGGGCGTGGGCATTACCCCGTCTTATACGGGTGTTCCCACCCATTACAGGATCGGAGAAACAAGTGATCTGAATACAACTTCATGGGTTGCATACTCCGGTGGGCACATACAATATACATTGTCTTCCGGTTATGGGGAGAAAATAATTTATCTTCAATTAAAAAATGCAGAATCTGAAAGTATTGTACGTAGCAGTACGATTACTTATGAGGAACAATCAACCGAAATCGTATTGACCGGGCTTAGTATAACGGGTCTAACTAACAATTTAAAGATTGGGGATACTTGTCAGCTATCAGTCTCCTATACTCCTGCCAACACTACTCAGACAGGCGTGACATGGGGCAGTAATAACGAGGGGGTTGCTACAGTTGATAGTTCCGGATTATTACGTATCATAGGGAATGGTACTGTGAATATTTCTGCGGTGTCTGTACATAATAATAGTATAAGTGCATCCCGCTCCGTTACCATTGCTGCATCGGAACCTTCAAATGATGTGGCGATAGTGGCCGAATATGTATGGGGGGAATATAAAGTCGATCATATGTTCGATGAAACAGCGAATGCCTATATTACTATTGCTAATCCTAATAATGGAGCTGGTTATCCTGATGGTGGTAAGCCTATTTATAACGCCCTGACCGGAAATGCCCTTCCCGGTTGGAGTAGGATGTATGACAGTGAAAAAACATCATATTACGGCGTGTCTCCGTTAGACAAATGGCTTTCTGTTACATCATTCAATCCCGATCTTTCTTCTTTATTTTCCATGGTTTTAACATATCAGTATTCAAATAAGTATAACGATGTTGTCTATCCTATATTGGGTTGGAATGTTCCTAATGGTACATATAAGGTCAGCATATTGTCATCGACTACACAGAATGACCACACTTCTACGGGCCACATCAAGATCAATAAAATTGAGATGGAACTTCCACAACTCTCGCTAATGAATAATACCACCTGGATGGAGTTTGATGACATTGTTGTTTCTGATGGTAAATTAGCAATCATGATGTGGGCTGATATTAGCAAGCGCATTGGCTTTAACGCTGTAAAAATAGAACGTAAATCATAAGATATGGCAATATTATCATCAACAGGCATAGCCGGTTTCCTCTCTTCTGTAAAGGCCACCGGAAAACAGGTATTGAATAATGCGGGAAAACTGATCCCGGAATATGTGGGTGATTTCGTCTCTGGGATATCCGGGTGGATTATCAGGAACAACGGTGAGGCAGAATTTAAGTCTGTGTACGCCCGTGATAAGTTTATCACGAACGAGTTTGTCTATAACCGTATCAAGGTGACAGAAGATGAAGAAATAATTAGCAGTTCAATTAAGATCGCTTCTTATGTTGATAATGGGAATAGTACTTGTACAGTTTATCCGGATTTGCGCGAAGGAGATATAAATCCTTTGGCCAATGATGATTTGCTGGTTGGTTACTATCATAACCCTGCCAATAGCGGAGTTATCTATGCGATTCAGAAGTTTTTAGCCCTTGACGATCCGAATAGCGAAAACCAATCGATAATTCTTGAACCGGTTGGGGATTCTCTTCCTTATCAGCATATGATTATTGTCAGGGTGGGTAACGTACATGATACGGACAGACAATCATTTATCCGAATCTCTTCACGTACCAATTGCCAGTACTTTTATGACGGTATCAATAGTTGGGAAGCTTATGACGATCCGAAATGTGTGAAATGTGTACTCGGGAAGGCTGATATCGGATTGATCCCGGCTTGGGCTGTATCTGTTATAGGCTCAGTAAAACGTTGGTTCGGACTTATAGCCGACGGAGTAATACTTCGTGGCACATTTGTTCTGCAATCAAGTAATAAGACAGTGGAAACAGAGTTAGAAGGAGTTAATACTACCATAACTGATATAGAAACAAGATTCGAGGTCAAAGAAGGGCAGATCGCTGCATCTGTGAAACAGGCTGAGAAATATGCTACATCTGCTTCTGATAATGCCGGCTTTGCAGACGAAGCGGCAAATGCAGCAACGGGAATATTGAATACCGTTAAAGAAAGGGAAGCCTCTATCAATATTACTGCACAGGGAATTGAAAGCAAGGTTGGAGAGATCGAAACACAGGTTGATGCGGCTACCGGTATCTTACAGAATATCTCAGAAAAGGAGACTTCAATCAATCAAACAGCAGAAGGTTTTCAGAGTACAGTTTCAGAGACAACCAAGAATGCTGTTGATGCTGCTGTCTCTGGTGCTGATGCAGCGATTGAAGAAAAGGTAAGTACGCAGGTCACACAGTCAGCCCGTGAGTGGAAAGTGGAGGTAATGGGAGCTGATGCGGAAGGTAATCCGAATAAGATTTTAGCCGCTATAAACGCCAGTAAAGAAGGTATCAAGATTGAAGGGGATAGGGTTGAGATAACCGGAACTCTTTTAGCTCAAATCATTGAGGCTACCGGACTTAATATCAATGGTAATTTTATAGTAGATAAGGATGGAAAGATAAAGGCTGTTGACGGTGAGTTTATCGGTAAAGTGGAAACGTCTAAGGATGGCAAACGAGTAATCATAAGTCCAGATACCTCGTCTCTGTTAATGGTTGATTCTTTGGGTAATAAAGCTTTGGAGATCAGGTTCCCTACTTGGGCATCCGGTTCTACTTCGGCCTTCGGCTCTTATATTACGATTAAATCTCATAGGACTGCGATGCAGGTGGGAGAATCCCTCCCGTGGGATTCCACCATAGTAATCAGTGACGAAGAAATATCAATGGAAGGGACATATAATGAATATGGAGTATCAGGAACAGTAAAAAGGAAGGTTTCTATTAACCCATATGGGATAAGTTTTTATAAAAATGGCTCTCTAAAAAAAACATATAATAATGAGTAGAGATAACTATGAGAGCTGAAAAACCGCCCTACTTTCACAAGCAGGGCGGATCATTAACAAAATTACGAGGGAATCCTTATCGGACACCCTCATCGCTCCGACAAAGATAGTATTAATAAATTTATAAACAATAAAAGATGGGATTAAATGACTGGCTGGCAATCATCGGTGCTTTGGGTGGATTGGAAGCGATTAAATGGGGTGTAAATTTTTACATGAATCGCAAAACGAACGCCCGGATAGAGGATGCCAACGCGGATAGTGCTGAATTCAAGACTTTAAGAGAGTATAATGAGTTTTTGCAAAAACAACTGTCGGATAAAGAAGAGCGATTTGTCGAGCAAACAAATAGGTTGAGAATCGTACAAGATGAACTCTTTGTAGCAAAGGAGGACATCTCTAACTTGAAATTAGAGCTTGCTTTAAAGCGATGTGAGAAGAAAAGATGTGGTGATCGTGAGCCGCAAAATGGTTATTAGAACATAAAGGAGGGACAGCATGAAAACAATTGATTCTATTATCATCCATTGTTCGGCCACACGTGCCGGGCAGGACCTACGTGCAAAAGACATTGACCGTATGCACAGACAAAGAGGTTTTTCCCAGATCGGTTATAACTTCGTAATTGATCTCGACGGTACTGTAGAGAACGGTCGCCCACTCTCTATTGATGGTGCACACTGCAATACGAAAGGATTCTCCGGGGTGTCATACAACAAACACTCAATCGGTATCTGCTACATTGGCGGACTGGATGCAAACGGACATCCGGCAGACACTCGTACCGAAGCACAAAAGAACTCTCTTCGTGATCTCGTAGCCAAACTATGCAAAGAGTACGATATTGTAGAGTTATTGGGCCATCGGGATACATCTCCTGACCTGAATGGAAATGGCGAGGTAGAACCGGCAGAGTATATCAAAGCTTGCCCGTGTTTTGATGTAAGATCTGAGTTCTCTAATTTCCTTCGTAATACAGTAGTGAAGCCATGAAAGTACTTCCATGGATATTTGTAATTCTATTATTAATTGTTTGTGTGGCGGCTTGGTTCCGTCCACTCAAGCAATTTCCGGCAGAAATCAAGACCGAGACAAAGGTAAAGACGATTGTCAAGGTTGATACGTTATTGATTCCTTCCCCTATGGCGCCTCTATTAATCATTAGATTGACGGATACGATGCATGTAGGTGATACTGTGATTCATCGTGAGCAAGCATACTATGAGGATAGTCTTTACCGGGTATGGATGTCCGGTTATCGGCCGAGATTGGATAGTATGCAGATATTTCCGAGAACTGTGTATCAAACAGTAACAAATGATATTTATCACATCATCACACCGAAAAAGAAACGCTGGGGGATTGGATTACAATCCGGATATGGATATCCGTATGGTTGGTATGTCGGTGCAGGAATTAGTTATAACTTATTTATGTGGTAATTGTTATATATGTGTAGAAGCTTACTTGTAGCGACAAGTGGCATTCCCCGGTTCTTCGGAATCGGGGTTTTTCTTACGAATACACTGTTAAGCTATTATTATTTGCTTAATTTCTTTATGTTTTTTATGTGAAAATAAATTCAAAATTATTTGTTGTTTTTTTGGATTATTTTGTATTTTTCTTTATTTTTGTTTATAGTAATTGCTTTCTCGCTTAGCAAATTATATTTATAAATATGACTTGCTATGATATTTTATTGATTGAGATAATCCTTATTAGTGTTAACATTTTAATTTTATTATTATGAAGAAGATTCTTTATCAATTAGTTGTGTTTATTCTTTCTTTATTGGCAATGAATGCCAGTGCGCAAACTGCAACATCCTTAGAAGTTAATGATACAAGGGATGTAAGTGAATCACCCAATAGTTATGGGGAAAAAGCAATTAGAGCAGACTTGAAGTTCTTAACGACTTCAGGAATAAGTACTGCATATGGATTTACTACGAATCTTACGATTTCTCCTGGATTTAACGGAACGGCTGGGTATATAAGTCAATTAAGTTTTAATAATAATGGTGTTTTTTATAGAAATGGCGATTTTCTATCTTCTTCTTGGAATGGATGGAATAAAATATTAATGAGTGATTTATCAGGAAATGTTAATTTGGAGAAATTAAAAGTAACTGACTCATTTGAATTTGGAAATGAGTTGGATAATACAAATTCCACATTCATAATTCAAGGTCCTAATTCTCCAACAGGTGAAGCAGGGAAGCGAGATATTATTTTTAATTTTAAGTATGCAGGGCAAAGTGGTATAAGAGCGTTTAGAGGTGATGAATGGGGTACTTTTTTACAGTTAATGACTAGCCAGCCTGGGGATGCTACAGGAATGCCGAGGGTGAGAATGCATATTGATCAATATGGAAAAATAGGTGTTGGTACAGTTAATCCATCCAGTGAGTTTGATGTAAATGGTACTATTAGTTCGCATAATTTGCTGACGAGTGGGAGTATTGGAATCGGTACTGCTAACACAGAAGGTTACAAATTAGCTGTTAATGGAGTAATCCGTGCAAAAGAAATCAAGGTAGAGTCCGATTGGGCTGACTTTGTATTTAAGAAAGATTATAAGCTTCCTACTCTGAAAGAAGTTGAGACCCATATCAATGAAAATGGGACTTTACCCGGTATACCAAGTGAGGCAGAGGTTAAAGCCAACGGAGTAAACCTGGCAGAGACAAATGCTTTGTTACTCCAAAAGATAGAGGAACTGACACTTTACATCATTCAACAAGAAAAACGAATGGAGAGTATGGAAGCCGAAATAAAAAGCATTAGAGCAAATTAATATTAACACTTAAAAATATTATTATGAGAAAGAACATTTTAATAACTTCATTTATTCTTATTTTATTTCTATTTGGTAGCCTTGATTTTGCTTTTTCCCAGAATGGAACAGGAGTTGATGGATTGGCTATTGGTTCAGAACAGGATAATACATATTCTGCTTTAGTAATAAATGGTTCTAATCGGCCTTATTTTGAAGATAGTAAACGTGATATTGTTTTTAAATTTAAAGACGCCGGTATGAGTGCGATAAGATCTTACAGAAGTGGATGGTATGGTACATATATGCAGTTTCTAACCAGTCAGGATACCGCCGCAATAGTTCTAAAACCTAGAATGCATATAGATCAATTTGGTAAAGTGGGTATTGGTACAACAGATCCAGCAAATGAGCTTGATGTAAATGGCACTATTAGTTCGCACAATTTGTTGACGAGTGGTAGTATTGGAATCGGTACCACCAATACTGACGGTTACAAATTAGCCGTTAGTGGTATTATCCGTGCAAAAGAGATCAAAGTAGAGTCCGATTGGTCCGACTTCGTTTTTAAGAAGGACTATAAACTTCCAACACTCGGGGAGGTAAAGAAACATATAGAAGAAAAAGGAACTTTACCAGGTGTTCCTAATGAATCAGATGTCAAGGCTAATGGAGTTAGCCTCGGTGAAGTTAATGCTTTATTACTACAAAAAATTGAGGAATTAACTTTATATACTATTCAACAGCAAGATATAATTGAAAATATGAAAAATGAGATAGATAAATTGAAATGTCAATTTAATAGTTTGAAATAGAGAAAAATGTGTTCCTAAATGTTTATTTATTGAGTAATTATTATGACTTATTTTATTGATAATAAAAAATATTTGTTAGGAATAATCTTTCTAATAAATATTTGGTGTGTAAAGATATCAGCTTTTAGAATCGAAATACATGTCGAACCAGAAATACCAACTATACTTACGGGTGCTACATTAAAAGTACAGGCATCTTATACGGCTGTTGCTGTTACAGGAATAAAACAATGGACTTGGAAAATAAATAGAGAGCCAAATGATTTTGAAGATTATGTTGATGATCCATCCAAAGTTGAAATTCAGACATCGTATCAAAGAGATGTGAAAATTCCTGTAAATCGTACTAAAGCAGGAATATATAGAGTTTATATAACTGCTATTAGTATTACTAATGAGACAGAATCAATAGTTTATTTTGTTCCTATTATAGAGTCAGACGGTATTCTTTCTTCTATACGAATGGATGATTATGATATTGATAGTATTATGGAGTTTCAACTTGGGAGTAAAGTCCTTTTTTATGATTGTGCTCGTTTAGAAGCTACTCCAAACGAGAAATCTCGATATGATGGCATTTATAAAGTTCAATGGGATGTTGGACTTGAACATGAGCATGTTTTCAATACAACTTGGGAAATGGCAGATACAAAATATAAAAAGTATTATTCTGAAGGTGGACATCCTGTGTGTGTATATATGGCTAATCCAGGAGAATATACAATTAAATTTAATGTTTGGGGAGGAAAATTTGAATATTTGTTAGGACAGAGAAGAAATCCTTTAAAGGCTGTTACGAATTATTATAATAGTCAAGCTATAAAAAAAGTGAAGGTTGTAGATTGTTCTAAAATCTTGTATTTAAACGAGATTAGTGATTACAAACAAGAGGAAACTTATAAAGAAATTTATCTTGATTTAGTGATAAATAATGGACGACAGTACGATTTTAGATCTTATTCCCTAATAAAGTTAGAAAATGGTTTTCATGTAAAGGAAGGGAGCTCTTTTTCCGCAAAAATAATACCTACGCCACCATTGATATATTGTGATTGTAAAGGAGCTGCCTCAAGTTCTCTAACCAAAAGTGTTAATAAAATGGTGGATTATAATGATTGTTGTACTGTTAATTTGGATTTAACTACAAAAATATTGAACATACGAATCGATAATCCCATTAAATATTTAGAGATATGGTCTTTGAATGGACAAAAAGTTAAGTCATTTGTAGAGGATTTTAATAATATTGATTTGTCTGATTTATTATCTGGATATTATATTTTGAAAATATTTAATGAAAATGGTTTTCTTAGTAAGAAAATTTTAATAAAATAATGTATATATTCGATAGGAGGAAAAGAAATGATACAAAAATATATATTTCTTATAATAGCTTTTACAGGATATTTTATAAATACATATTCTCAAACTTTTAAAGTAACTGGACAAACTGAAGTGTATTCAGGTTCTAATATAACATATAATTATAATTGCTCTGGTGTAACATATGGTACTAATGTAGAATGGAAAGTTGAAAATGGAACATTCCAACCAAGTGGAAAGAAGACTTTATCTGTAAGCTATAGTCATACTCAACCAGTTACAGTGAAATGGGATGAAGATAGTTTTAGAGGGTCGCTACGGTTTCAGGTAAGAGTTTCAGGAGGGATTTATTATTCTGATCCTTTTGATGTCCTTATTCGTAATTTGAAGCGTGTTTATACAATAGTTGAATGTGATGAATTCGACATTGAATCTGACGAAATTTATATTCCGATAGGTCAAAAGGCAATATATACTCTTCGGGCAAAATCCTGGTTTGAAGTGGGGTATGGAGATCCTAATTATGAATTTAAATCATTTTTTTGGACTTTTCCTTCCAGTTCTGGTGGTAGCATATTTATAAGTAATGGAAAAGCGACTTTAATTTGTGGAAATAATGATGGTGAGGGGGACAAAATTAGAATATCTCCTTATGACGAAGATAGACGTGAAACAGGAAAATCTACTTATATTACAATTCGAAGATTTGATAGAACAATTAAAGATAAGTATATTTCTTCCCGTAAAGAATACGATTTTCCCAATTTATATCTTGAAAATGTTTTTTTGATGAAAGATGCAAATGTAACTCTAAATGGTTATAATTCAGTGCACCTTTTACCGGGATTTACTGCTGAGTTAGGAAGTACTGTTAGAATTTACAATGGTACAGCACCTAAAGTTTTGACTCGGGTTACTATAGATGAAGATAATATAGTAGAAAATGAAATAGATATTGATAAGTATTCTGCAAAATTATATCAGAATATTCCTAATCCGGCTTCATTTGTAGCTTCCATACCTTTATTGATACCTGAGATGCGAAAAAGTGCCTATTTACAATTTTACAATATGATGGGAATCTTGGTTATGAAAATACCGATAACTTCTATTGGTCAAAATAGTATTGATGTAAACACTACAGAACTAACCAATGGGGTTTATATGTATTCTCTTATAGTTGATGATTGTTTGATTGATACTAAACGAATGGTAGTTGCAAATTAATAATTAGGGCAGCCCAATAAGCTGCCTTAATTTATTCTTCTTTTTCTTCCATATCTGCCTCTACGTGACTTCCTGGCTTCCAATCTCCAATATCAGGATCAAGACCGTTATCAGTACTGTCTACTACAGCAGGAGTTATATCTGTTTTCAACTCTTGCTTGTTTGTTTCAGTGATTTCTTCACGGCTGCAACCAGTGATTGCTATTATCGTGAAAAGTATTAATGTGTGTTTCATCCGGTGAAGATAAGGTTTATATATTCATTATTATTATCTTTGCTTAAAAATTATATTTTTATGGTACATAAATCAAGGAGATGTGTTTTTACAAAAAAGATATAATGCAAATTTGGTGCAAATTACTTTGCATTATTTTTTAATTATTTGATAATAAATGATTTATATATTGATGAATATGGCTTCCCAAGCTAAGGGTCACGAGTTCGAGTCTCGCTTGCCGCTCCAAATGAAAAGAGCCATAAATCAACCTGATTTATGGCTCTTACTATATCTGTAATAATCATGAATAAAGAACTGAAAGAACATCTTATGTTATTGGCGGAACGATATGAGACTCCGGCCTTTATCACAGAAGATCCGATACAAATACCTCATCGTTATACTTCTCAGGTAGATATTGAAATTTCAGGTCTCGTAACTTCCTGGATAGCTACCGGAAACCGTAAAGCCATTATCAAAAGTGCAGACCGGGTGGATTGTGAACTATTCAGTTGTGCTCCTCATTCTTATATCATGAGTGAAGAGTGGAAAATGTATGCAGGGCAAAAGAGAAGTTTTTACCGATATTATTCTTATGATGATTTTTATCTGTTGTGTAGTACCTTACATGCGGTGTATTCTCAAACCCCGACATTGGAAGATTATCTTTATGAGTCCTTTGAAGGATTCTCACCATTACAAAGATTACAATCAGTTTTGGGGCATATCAACGGTATGCCCGCAATACGTAGTACTTCCGAAGCCAAGAAAATGTGTATGTTTCTGCGCTGGATGATTCGTCGGGATTCCTGTGTTGATTTTGGTATCTGGCAGAAGTTTCATCCCCGTGAATTGATTATTCCACTTGATACTCACGTTCATCGTATTTCTACCGATTTGGGCTTGACAAAAAGCCGTAAATGTATCAAAACAGCAAGTGATATTACGAAAGCATTGGCACGTATCTGGCCCGATGATCCGGTAAAAGGAGATTTTGCTTTGTTCGGTTTTGGAGTGAATGAGCCTGTAAAGTGACAGAAGCCTCGTTATAGCGGCTTTCATTGACAAAAATAATGCAGAAGAATAGGCAGAGTTCAGTCTAATTTCGTATTTTTGCATCCTGTTTTTAATGAATTAAGAAAACTTTAAATAAAAAATATAATGGCAAAAGAACTGAAAGACCTTACCAAACGTAGCGAGAATTACTCGCAATGGTACAATGATTTGGTGGTAAAAGCCGATCTGGCAGAGCAGTCGGCTGTGCGTGGATGTATGGTGATAAAACCTTACGGATACGCTATTTGGGAGAAAATGCAACGTCAGTTGGATGATATGTTTAAAGAAACAGGTCATGTGAATGCTTATTTTCCGTTGTTAATCCCAAAATCTTTCCTTAGCCGCGAAGCCGAACATGTAGAAGGCTTTGCTAAAGAGTGTGCGGTAGTGACTCATTATCGTCTTAAAAATGCAGAAGATGGTTCAGGGGTCGTGGTAGATCCGGCTGCAAAACTTGAAGAGGAGCTGATTATTCGTCCTACTTCAGAAACAATTATTTGGAATACATATAAAAACTGGATACAATCTTATCGTGACCTGCCTATTTTGTGTAATCAATGGGCAAATGTATTCCGTTGGGAAATGCGTACACGTCTTTTCCTGCGTACAGCCGAGTTCTTGTGGCAGGAAGGTCATACAGCACATGCTACCCGTGAAGAAGCGGAAGAAGAAGCAGTCAGAATGTTGAATGTATACTCTGATTTTGCAGAGAAGTATATGGCTGTTCCGGTAGTAAAAGGAGTGAAGTCGGCCAACGAGCGTTTTGCCGGTGCACTCGATACGTATACTATCGAAGCAATGATGCAAGATGGAAAAGCTTTGCAGAGTGGTACTTCTCACTTCTTGGGACAGAACTTCGCCAAAGCATTTGACGTGCAGTTTGTGAATAAAGAGAATAAGATGGAATATGTGTGGGCTACTTCATGGGGCGTTTCTACTCGTCTGATGGGAGCACTTATCATGACTCACTCTGATGATAACGGGTTGGTATTGCCTCCGCATTTGGCTCCTATACAGGTCGTTATAGTACCTATCTATAAAAACGACGAACAGTTGAAGCAGATTGATGCTAAAGTGGCGGGTATTGTTGCCAATTTGAAGTCACTGGGTATTTCTGTGAAGTATGATAATGCCGATAATAAGCGTCCTGGCTTTAAGTTTGCAGATTATGAACTGAAGGGTGTGCCTGTGCGTCTTGTTATGGGGGGACGTGATTTGGAGAACAATACAATGGAAATAATGCGTCGTGATACTTTGGAAAAAGAAACAATTTCTTGTGAAGGTATCGAAGCATATGTTAAGAATCTCCTTGAAGAAATTCAGGCAAATATTTATCAGAAAGCGTTGAAACATCGTGAGTCTATGACAAGAACCGTAGATACTTATGATGAGTTTAAGACAGAAATAGAAAAGGGTGGTTTTATTCTTGCTCACTGGGATGGAACTACTGAAACCGAAGAGAAAATTAAAGAAGAGACGAAAGCGACTATTCGCTGTATTCCATTCGATGGCGATAAAACTCCGGGAAAGTGTATGGTTACAGGTAAGCCTTCTGCATGCCGTGTAATTTTTGCACGCTCTTATTAAGAAGATACTTTATTTTGACGCGAGTGCCGGTTGCAGATCATTGCCAACCGGCATTTCTTTTTTAGTGATAAGCAGGAGTATTTCAGATTTAACTCATACTATGAATCGGTATTTCAATACTATCACTCAATTGGGATACAGTACCTGTATTATGAACTTAAAAATAAAAAAAACGTCGTGATTTCAGCTTTATTTCAGAAACTTCCTCTTTCTTTGTACATATATCTAATAAAAAAGTAATCTTATGAAGATATTGATAGTTGAAGATGAACCTTCATTGCGTGAACTCATCCAACGTTCATTGGAAAAAGAGCGTTATGTGGTAGAGGTGGCTGCCGATTTTAATTCGGCTTTGTGCAAAATAGAAGATTATGATTATGACTGCGTTTTACTGGATATCATGCTTCCGGATGGTAATGGACTTAATCTGCTTGAAAGGCTGAAAGCAATGCACAAACGTGAGAATGTAATTATTATCTCTGCGAAAGATTCTTTGGAAGATAAAGTATTGGGATTGGAATTGGGAGCGGACGATTATTTACCTAAACCCTTTCATCTGGCAGAATTGAATGCTCGTATTAAAAGCGTTATTCGCCGTCAACATCATGATGGAGAGGTGGATATTCGTTTGGGTAATATTCGTATTCTTCCGGACAAGTACCAAGTGCTTATTGATGAAAAAGAAGTTGAACTGAACCGGAAGGAATATGATATTCTATTGTATTTTATCAATCGTCCCGGCAGACTGGTCAATAAGAATACACTTGCCGAATCTGTTTGGGGAGATCATATCGACCAGGTAGATAATTTTGACTTTATCTATGCACAAATAAAGAATCTTCGTAAGAAACTGAAAGATGCCGGAGCCACTGCTGAAATAAAAGCGGTCTATGGATTTGGCTATAAAATGACTGTTGAATAATTATGAAACTGATTTATCGCATCGTTATCCGCATATCCTTACTCCTAACACTTGTTCTGGGTGTTTGGGCCGTGTTTTTTTATATGGCTATGATGGATGAGGTGAACGATGAGGTGGACGATTCTCTGGAAGATTATTCGGAAATAATCATTATTCGTGCGCTTGCCGGAGAGGAATTGCCTTCACAGAATACCGGTTCAAACAATCAATATTATCTTAAAGAAGTTACTGAAGAATATGCGGACAGCCGTGAGGGTATTACCTATAAAGATTCGATGGTTTATATTGTGGAAAAGGATGAAACCGAACCGGCACGTATTCTGACTACAATATTTAAAGATAATGAAAATCGTTTTTATGAATTAACAGTATCTATTCCCAGTATAGAGAAAGAGGATTTGACCGCTGCGATACGTGATTGGATGATATTTCTTTATATCGCTTTGTTGCTTGTAATAATAGTAGTGAATGTGTGGGTATTTCAACAAAATATGAAACCTTTATATGTTTTGTTGCATTGGTTGGATGATTACCGGATAGGAAATAAGAATAAACCTCTGAAGAATGATACGCAGATAACTGAATTTCGGAAACTAAATGAAGCAGCCCTTCGGAATGCAGAGCGTAGTGAACAACTGTTTGAACAACAGAAACAATTTATAGGCAATGCTTCTCATGAAATACAGACTCCGCTTGCCATTTGCCGGAACCGTCTGGAGATGATGATGGAAGATGAATCTCTTTCTGAAACCCAGCTGGAAGAACTGATGAAGACTCACCAGACTTTGGAGCATATTACAAAACTGAATAAATCGCTGTTATTGCTCTCTAAAATAGATAACGGGCAATTTACAGAAACCGTAGCACTGGAACTTAATGAACTTTTAAAGCAGTACATGGATGACTATAAAGAAGTATATGCTTATCGGGATATTCAGACAGAAATAGTTGAAGATGGTATTTTTTGCGTACAAATGAATGAGTCTCTTGCTACTATCCTGATAACTAATCTTTTGAAAAATGCATTCGTTCACAACATAGATGGTGGACATATCCGGATAGAAATAACGCCACACAGCTTTACGTTTCGTAATAGTGGGGTAGGGCAGCCTTTGGACGAAGAGCGTATTTTTGAGCGCTTTTATCAGGGGGCCAAAAAAGAAGGTTCTACAGGACTTGGACTGGCAATCGTTGATTCTATTTGTCGGTTGCAGAATATCGGACTGAGGTATTATTTTGAGAATGGAGAGCATTGTTTTGAAATTTCAGAAAAGTAAAATTAGGTAAATATGATAATGTCAGCAAGCTGGAATCCGTGGCATGGTTGTACTAAAATCAGTGCCGGTTGTAAATATTGTTATGTTTATCGGCAGGATGAAATGTATGGTGCAGATACCAGTAGTCGTGAGGTTCGCAAAACGGCGGATTTTAGCCTGCCAGTGAAGTTAAAACGCGATAAAAGTTATAAGATAGAGTCGGGAAAATTGGTTTATACCTGTTTTACTTCTGACTTCTTTGTGGATGGTGCAGACGAATGGCGGGCAGAAGCATGGGCTATGATACGTGAAAGGGAAGATTTGGACTTTTTTATTTTTACTAAACGTATTGATCGGTTTAAGGTTGGGCTACCCGCTGATTGGGGAAACGGATACAAGAATGTGATTATCGGGTGTACAGTTGAAAATCAGGAGATGGCAGATTATCGCTTACCTATTTTTAAAGAGTTGCCGATACGGCATAAAGTAATTATAGCGGCTCCGCTATTGGAAAATTTGGTTCTCTCACCTTACCTGGACGATACAATTGAGGAAGTAGCAGCAAGTGGTGAATCGGGGAATGATGCCAGAATTTGTGATTATGAATGGATACTCGATATTCGTAAACAGTGTATAGAAAAAGACATTCCTTTCTGTTTCCATCAGACCGGAGCCAAACTGCTTAAAGACGGAAAGTTGTATCGCATTAAACGATATTATCAGATTGCACAGGCATGGAAAGCAGGTATAAATTACAGAATAGGCAGGGATGGTAAACCGGAAAAAAGAGGAATTTTATAAAAAAGACCTCTTTTTAAAAATGATGGATGTTTTCGGTGTCTTTATTCTTTTTTTAGCCACTCCCAACGTTTGCCCCAATCTTCCATAACAGCATTTCTCCATTTGTAGATAGTTTGTGCACCTTGATAATTTTTCCAGAAATACTCGGAAGCACTTTTATCAGTAAACCATTTATTGCCTACAATATAATCAGTATCGCGTATTCTTCCCGGCCAAATGTTTTCTACAGTAATCTCTCCTTCCTGGTTGGGAAATTCAGGAATATTGGAAGTAATTGTATAAGGCAATGTTCCAAGATAATAGGTAGAGTGGCGGACTACATAGTCACCATTGCCAATGTGATAGCCACCCCATTTCTGCTTACCAATAGTTAAAGTTATACAGGCTGAATCAATAGGAATATCATTTCTGACTGGTCCTGCCACATGAAACTCTATGATGGAATACACTTGTACCGTGTCTTTGGCCGTAACCGGACGATAAAAGACGGAACGGGGGCTATGCGTACACAGGTCAAAACTACCACCCCATGATTCTTTAGCGGGGTTGTCAGGATCACCGTCCATCATGTATAGTAATGCAGGTGTATCACCCAATTTGGGGTTACCTTTATAATAGTGTGCAAAATCTTTTCCTAAATATCCGGCATCTTTTATATATGTATCATAATACAAAGCATTGTATTGATCGTTGATTTTACTTTGATAAATAAATCCCCGGTAAGAAGCGTTATTTTCAATAAACCATAAATCGGGGAAATTCTGTACGATGTAGGTATAACTATTTATACTCCATTTCTTGTTGGGACCTCCAATCCAATAAATACGAATTTTACTTTGAATATCAGGTGCATCATGGAGAGCTTGGGCTACGTCCTCCAATCCTCCCCAAACGAGTATATATAAAGGGCGTTTGTTTTCACGACGGGCGCATTGCACAATCCAGTCCGAACCTTCGGTTGCAGAAGCAAAGCCGCAGTATGGAGCAGATCCTCTTCGGCCTTGTTTAGTAATAGAGCGGAGGTATGCGGGAGAGGATAGCCCCTGGATATGTTTCTCCAACGTTGGTAGATCTTTCTCATAAAGGTCTATCATCCGAAGAATTTCTTTTTTGTCTCCATTTCCGAAAGATGGGGAAGAAATAAGACCTTCTGTATCAAATTCATTGTTATACATCAGGAAATGAGCTACTGACTGGTTGTCGTCAGGATCAGTTCCTCCGATATCAGAACTGATAAGAATACGGGGCTTTTGCGGTACAGTCTGTTGAGCTACCAGATTTGTGGCCATTATAAATAGAAGAAGAGACAAGACTAATTTTTCTCTCATGTAGAAATGTTTTTTGTTAGACTTTACAAATATAATATATTAAGATCGCTTTTTATTTCATTTTTTCTCAGATTTCAAAATCTTTTCAGTTTCTCTTCTCATCTTTGTATCATAATTAAATATTCAAAGAAAAAAACAGTATAAAAAAAATGATTATGAAAAAGTTACTTCTTTTATTTGTGTGCCTGTTTACTATTCAATCTGTTGTAAGGGCAAATGATGATAAACCTATTAAGGTAGACCAGTTACCACAACCGGCTCAACAGTTTGTAAAATCGCACTTTGGCGACAGCAAGGTTGCTATGGCTAAAATGGAAACCGATTGGTTTGATAAGAGTTATGATGTCATTTTTACTGATGGCAATAAAGTAGAGTTTGATAAACAAGGAAATTGGAAAGAGGTGAATTGCAAGTACAGTGCTGTCCCTGTGAGTGTTATTCCTGCGGCTATTCGTAAGTATATCTCAGAGAACTATCCCGACGTTAAAGTGTTGAAGATAGAGCGTGACAAAAAAGAGTATGAAGTAAAGCTCTCTAATAAGTGGGAATTGAAGTTTGACCTGCAATTTAACCTGATTGATATTGATAATTAAAAAAGATAGAGAATAATGAAGACGAGATTTTATTCTATACTAATGGCGGTTGCCTGTATTATAGGTTTGCAAAGTTGTGATAATGATGATGATAACTTGAGAGTATCTCCCGAACTTCAGAAAGCATTCCTGGAGAAATATCCTGCTGCTACTCGCGTAGAATGGGAAACAAAAGCCGGTTATTATGTTGCCGATTTTTATGATAATGCCAGTGAAGCTTCTGCCTGGTTCACTCCGGCAGGTGTGTGGTGCATGACAGAAACGGATGTTTTGTATGTAGGTTTGCCCGAAGCTGTGAAAGCGGCGTTTGAACAGGGAGATTATAGCACTTGGACTGTTGACGACGTTGATAAGTTGGAACGCCGGGATATGGAAACAGTATATGTCATTGAGGTTGAGAAGAAACCACAGGAAATGGATTTGTACTATTCTGCTGAAGGGCTTTTGATAAAAGCGGTTGCAGATACGGATCATGATGACGACTATGAAAGTCATTTACCGATACAGGCTCCGGAAGCAATTCTTTCTTTCATTAACGATAAATATCCCGATGCCCGGCTGATAGAGATAGAAGTAGAACAGGGCGTGACAGAAGTGGAAATCGTTCACGAGGGGCGTTGTAAGGAGGTTCGGTTTGATAAAACGAACAATTGGATTTCTACTTCATGGGACATTCGCCGAAATGAACTCCCTGCTGTTGTGACACAAGCATTGGCAAACTCTGAATATAGTACGTATACTGTGGATGATGCCGAATATTATGAAGCACCACAAGGAGATTATTATCAGATTGAACTGGAACAAGGAGCGAAAGAGGTAAAAGTGAAAATAGATACGACAGGGAAATTTATCTGATCTCTATTGGACTTAAAGTTATCATAACAGCAATTATAACAGAAAGCGTCTGTTGAAGATCATCGATGTATGAAATAGTAAATAAGACGTAAGTTGCTGAATGACAACGTAATTAATAATGCATTCTTTATGTTGTAAAAGTACGTATTTAAGTGTATCTTAAAAACGTACTTTTCTTGTATATGAGTACGTACTTTTATACCTGAGAAGTACGTACTTTTGCCGGGCTAAAAAAGTAGGGTAAGACAAACTGTTAAGACAGTTAATGAGGAAGTGGAATGAAATAGAAATGGTTTACATAGTACTAAAAATATTTATTTTTTAGTACAAAAAGAAGGGATCGCTTTTGCTTTTCTATATACCTCTTGTCAAGTCTTATAAACATTCCATTTGTTGCTCTACGAGGAACGCCTCGTTTCTCGTAGAGTTTCGACCCGATCTCCGTAGAGTTTCGATACGTTTCTCGTAGAGGAAAATTACACCATGTTAACTTGTTTATAATCAGCTTATTAGTTGGATTAATTATTGTGCACTTTTATTACTATAAACTATCTGTATTTTACAAAAGAAAGTGTTTTTTTATGTTTTAAAATTATTACATAAGAGATATCCTCATACCTCTAATATTTATAAATTCTTAGCCTGTTTAAATTGTATCAAAACCGATCGGAAATGAGTAAAACCCACCACAGAGTAACACAGAGTTCCACAGAGTACTATTTATCTGATGAAACGCGGATTAACACAGATAAATACAGATTAAAAGACTGTATTTCTTTATCTTAGATTTGTTTCCCTTTGCGAAAATCTGCGTTCATCTGCGTTTCAATAAAGATTTAAACTCTGTGGAACTCCGTGTTACTCTGTGGTGAAATACACTCAAAACCATACAAAAATTCACAAGATTGTTTTATCTTTGTATCCATAGATAATTAAATTTTTGGAAATATGAATTTACTCATGAACATACTATGGCTTCTATTGGGAGGCATATTCACAGCTGTCGAATATCTGATAGCCAGTTTCTTGATGATGATAACTATTATTGGTATTCCTTTCGGACTTCAGACCCTGAAGATGGCTTTGCTGGCATTATATCCATTTGGAAAGGAGGTGAGGAGTTGCCCAGATTCGGGTGGTTGTCTCAGTATATTAATGAATATTCTCTGGATATTTTTAGGAGGTATCTGGATAAGCCTTTCACATCTGGTATTCGGGGTGTTGCTGAGTATCACAATTATCGGATTGCCTTTCGGTATACAACACTTTAAGCTGGCTGGACTTGCATTAACGCCGTTTGGGAAGGAAATTGTAGATAAGAGATAATGTTTTGCAAAACCTGATCTATTTCAAGATAGTTTTTTTGAAACGCAGGATAAACACAGGTTATCGCAGATTAAATCTGATTTTTGCGATAATCTGTGTTTTAATGCTAAGTTGATTTGCTTCTACAATATTTCTTATATAGAACCGGAATAGGTTTCTATTTTTTGAGAACTTCTATTATTTTAGGCATCATTGTCCAGATCGTATTTTCATCCTGTGCAGTATAGAAGTTTCCATCAATTTCTGATTTCTCATCTGTAGCTGTTCCATTTTGTATAGCTGGTTTTGCCAGAGGATGTACTGCTATTTTTTTACCGTTAGTGATTCCTGTAAAATCAAACATCATTGCGGCAGCACAGTGTCCAATCATTAGCTTTCCTTTGTTTCCGAAAGTTTTAATCACTTCCATTAAATCAAGATTATATTGCTTGTCTGCATTGTCCTTAAATACCGGAATTGCATCTCCACAGGCGAATGCCAATGCGTCATATTCATCCTCATGTCCTTTCAGATTACTTATCACATCGTCTGTAAGTAAAGTTATGCCTGAATTGGTTTTAATCTCTTTCGTTTCTGCCACTGCATACACTTTGTATGAAATATGATTCTCAAAAAATGCTTCCAAATACTGGAATAAACCAAATCCGTTGACCGGATTTACTGCTAAAACTGCAACTTTCTTTGCCATAACATTAATTATAAAGTGAAACAATAGTTATTTTTAGTAAGTTTATTACTTTTGTACCGCAAAGATAGATTTACTAATTCATATAAACAAGAACGTACCTCAGGATAAGGGACTTACATAGAAGTAACTATTGTTGAGCATCAGTGGAATAGAATAAATAAAAAAATGGAAAATTTTCATCCTACAGGAAATTGCCCCGTACGGGACGTGTTGAGCAGATTAGGTGATAAATGGTCAATGCTCGTGTTAATCACATTAAATGCAAATGGAGTGATGCGTTTCAGTGATATTCATAAAACGATTGAGGATGTATCTCAACGTATGCTTACTGTAACTCTTCGTACACTTGAAGCTGACGGATTGGTGGCAAGAAAGATATATGCCGAAGTACCTCCACGGGTGGAATATTGTTTAACCAAGACAGGACATAGCCTGATTCCTCATATTGAAGCTTTGGTAGGTTGGGCGTTGGAGAACATGCCTGTCATTTTGAAAAACAGAGAAACTAAATCATAAAACAACTATTATGAAAACAGAAAAAGAAAAAATGCTGTCAGGGGAAATATATGATTTTACTGATACAGAACTGATTACCCGTTGGCACAAAGCAAAACAACTGCAAAGAGAATATGCTACAACTGACACAACAGATCAGGAGAAATTGGATGCTATTTTAAATGAATTACTTGGTTCACATGGAAAGAATGTGTGGATCACCGCTCCTTTTTTTGTAGATTATGGTGAGAATATTCATTTAGGGAATAATGTTGAAATAAATATGAATTGTGTTTTCCTCGATTGTAACCGTATTACCATCGGTGATAATTGTGGTATTGCTCCGGGAGTGCATATTTATACTGTATTTCATCCGGTAAATCCAATGGAACGGCTTTCTGAAAACAGTGCTTACTGGAATTCTTTGACGGCTCCTGTCACTCTGGGTAATAATGTCTGGATTGGCGGTGGTTCTATTATATTGCCTGGGGTGACTATCGGTGATAATACCACCATCGGAGCTGGTAGTGTGGTGACTAAAGATATTCCGGCTAATTGTCTTGCAGTGGGGAATCCTTGTCGCGTAGTAAGACAATTATAGGATACATCTGTTTTATAATGTAATAATTTCCAGATCATCAGGGACAAATATATTGCCTTTAAATAGCCTGGAAGCTTCCCGGCTATATTTATGTTTCCGTTCTTTTATGTTTTCGTCTTCTGTATGATAGAGCAATAGATTTTTTACATTTAATTCTTCTGCCAATCTTCCGGCATCAAGTGCTGTACTGTGATGTTTTTCATATGGTTTGAATCTTTCTTTGTCTGCATAAAGACAAAACGCTTCACAAAGTAACCAATCGCAATGTGCTACATATCTGTGGCTTTTTTCGTTGTAAGGTTCGTCACCCAGGCAGACCAATGTTTTTTGGTTGGGTAGGATAGCCTGAAACCCAAATTGTTTCATCTTAGTGGAAGCAATATCGAAAAAAGAGAGTTTTATATTGGCGATTTCTGCTTTGTCTCCATCCTTAACTTCCTGTATAAGAATCCGTTTTCCAATGGGAAGCATTATTTTCTGTGGGAGAGTCAGACGGCAAATAGTAAGCAATGTTTCTTTCACTTCATCGTGGCAATAGATAGTCAAAGTGCCCTCATACTTACCATTGTTTATCATCATTGCTATATTGCGTACCATCCACACCATACCGAATAAGTGATCAGTATGAGCATGAGTGATGAACATATGATGAATGTCAGTACAAGCAATATTTGCTTTTTTAAGTTGAGTGAAGATGCCGTTGCCACCACCGGCATCTACTAAAAAGTACTCTTTTCCTGATTTTAGAGCGAAACAGGTATTATAGCATTCTATTGCCATTGCATTTCCTGTACCCAGCATTATGAGTTGAGTCATTGTATTACTATCTTTTCATTTGTTTTCGTGTTACAAAGATAGTATTTATTCAGATTTTTGCGGCAATTTTTCCTTTCTACCGGAATGTTATGGTGTGTTCTTACTCTTTTATTACTACGCGCTGAAATTGATCTTCAATATAAATTGTAGCCTGATTACTGCTGAATTTGAGCAATATATATTCCGGACCTTTCACTCCTTGCGGGAAGAATTTGATAAACCAACTCTGCCAGTATTATCCGGAATGCTTGTTTATTTTTCCGGTCGTTGTCTTTTTGTTTTTGATTGTGCACTATCTGTTTTTGTAGAATCATTCTTTTGAACTTCTTCCTGCTTCTTCTCCATTTTTCTCTTTAGATTACGAAGCTTCCACTTGTTCCAGAAGAAAAGTTCATTCCATTTACTGAAATCTTTCTTATACATAATGCCGACTCCCTGGGTGGTCAGATTGGTTTTAGTATAATAGCGATCATTCGTTTCATTATATGCTTTCAATCGTACTTCTCCCGAACGGGTCAGTAACCATTCTGCTTCAAAGTCTCCCACAAAGTTGGTATTAGCCATTGGATTATCTCTATATCCAAAATTCCCATTGATAATCAGTCGGTTATTGAGCAATTGACCCGAAAGGATTCCTTCCACTTCCATATCTGTCCAGCCTTTCTCACCGGTACTGAGATTGGTTCCGATGTTCCAGTTGTTATTATCGATAATCTGTGAGAGTACATTGTTCAGTTGGCCGGATAAAGTAGAAGATAATACAGAAGACATCATGTCAGAGCTCTGCCGGTTACCTGTATTATTTTCCATGTAAAACTTACCAATACCTAACAGATAGAGTATCTGCATATTCATTTGTTCATCTGTGCTGATATAATTGCGTACCAGGGCCTGTACTTCATCACGTTCGTTGGGAAGCTCAATACCTAATTTAATAGAGGGACGCAACAGGATGCCAGTAAGATTCATCATACAGTTTACACGGACATTGGGTTGTTGCACAACCACAGATGCATCTGGTATCAAGTCATTTAATGAGGCTGAGGGTACAGTGTAAGAGGCCTGTATATCCAATGTGGCATTAAGTGGCGGTCCATTGAAGGTAATAGTACTTCCGTCTTTGATAATAAAGTCCTTACGTATTACTTCCTGAAGGCTGAATTTATAGATACCCTGTTGAATGTGGTAGTTACCGAACATTTTCACATCTCCTTTATTATAGAACTCTACACGAATATTACCTGAACCCCGTCCACTGATATAATCACCGGCAACAGGATCCATAACAATTTTCATTGTAGCATCTGGTGTGGCATCCACTAATATGTTGAGACGGATGTCTGTCTGTGAATTTTTCTCTTCTTCTTTCTGTTGGGCTTGTTCATAGAATGAAATGATCTGTATCGAATCCTGTATGCTACGTCGTGGGGTTTTGTCTACAAACTTAATAAATTGATTACTGGTGGCCGAGGCAACAGTTCCTGTACTATATGTAAAGTTCGTATTCCGGTTGGTAGTCATTGCTATGTTCGCATCGAGCCCGTCTTGTGCATTACCTGCGAGCAGAGCGTTTCCAGTGGCATATACTGTACCATAGAAGGGGAAATCCGGAGATTCCTGTGTGTTCATTACCAGCATATTGTTGACCTGAATGTCGAATTGATACTTTATATTCTTGAAATGTTCGTAATGGAGATATCCATTCATTCTTCCCTGATGCCCTTCCATATCTGAAATATGGATGTGATCGAATGTGATTCCTTCCGGTGCCAGACGTATCGTGTCTTTTATGGCAAACGAGGTATTAAGTATATCAAATTTCATTGAGGCATCTGTCATTACGGCACCATCGAGATTTAATCCTTTGAATTTACCGTAAAAATGTACTTTTCCTGTAGCTCTTCCTTTAATATCCTGAGCTATAGACCGCATATAATGTTCCAGAAACTTAATATTCAGGTTTTCGGCATCAATGTTTAGATCAAGTCCACTGGTAGGTTTGATAGGGTAGATGAACCCATCTACGTGAACTTTGGAAATATCTTTTTCTTGTATATGGGCATCCAGATAAATACCTTTCTTCTCATTGTCCCAAGCTCCATAAATATCTAAATCACCTAATAACCCTTTGTTCAATGTGAAACTACGGATAGACAGGCGCGTGTTGAGCACCGGCTTCTTCAGTATTCCACTGGCATAAGCCATACCGGTGGCATCTCCTTCAAAATTAACATCGTCTGAAATGCGTGCAATATCAAAAACATAACCGATATTGATATCTTTCAGATTAACTTTTACTGTATCCGCCGGATTGTCGGATACGCGTCCGTTGATTCGGATATAACGGTCCTGATGACTAAAATAGAAATCGTTAACATCAATTTTACCGGAATCCACCACTACTTGCGAAGGATGTACTTCCCAGATGGTATCATTTAAGATAACATCTGTCGGTTTTATGTCTACAATTGCTTTGAGCAAGGGTTTGTCTCCTTCTGTACGTAAGAATTGTGCTGCGGCAGCCAGTTGGCCGCTATATGTAACGGCAGCATTATTTCCCCAATTGATGGTAGTGTTTACAAGATCATCTTTAGCCTGTGCTTCCAGAGATAGGTTTACAGCTCCCTTCTTTTTTTGATTTGTAAAACGAACCCTGACTCTAAACTGGTCGGCAGGGTTCTCGCAAAGTAACAATCCCGATTCTAAGAAATTGTTTTTGTATTGTAGGCGTGGGAAGTATCCTTCCACACGCAAGCGTTTCATTCGGTCATTGACATATCCGTTAATGGTGGAATGGGTGTAAACCTTTAATGGAATATCAAAAATGGTGGATAAGATATCTGTATTATATATATTAATGTCAAAACTGAAATTGTTATCTGTCTCTATCGTTTTTTTAGGAGGAAGAATGAGCGAGGGGATATAACTGCGCAAAATGCCCATTACGCTGGAGGGTAGTGTATGGTACATGAAACGTCCTTTTACATTAGCAGTCAGAAACTCTGAGTTTAGAGTTAGTTGATTAATACCTGTTTGTTGTGTGGCGGACAGATGCATATTTTTCATAAAGAAATTTTTCTCGGGAGCTGTGAATTGCAAACTATCGATGTCTATATTACCGATCATCTGATCGATAGAGCCTCCCTTGAAGTTTGCTTTTACTTTTACGGAGAATGTTGCATCTTCATATTTGGGTGTCAGGTTTAGTTCGTGTGGACGGAAATTGCTAACTGAGGCTGAAAAGTCAAAAGTAGGCACTTTCTCAGTCAGATTAATATCACCATTGATCGCAATAGTAGCGTTTTCGTCATTTAATGCAGCTTTACCATTGAATCCACCACGTTTGTATTCACCATCAAGAGTGATATTTTCATATTTATAATTACTATATTCAATAGCAGCTACTAAACCTTTCAACACGATGGAAGGGCGCTGTTTTTCATAATGACTGCCTTGTACGTCGAGATTGAAGGTGATTTCTCCTAACTTTTCATTATTCAGTAATTTTCCCAGTTCAAAATCTTTTGTTTTAACGGAACCGGAATAAGCAAACAGCCCCTTTTCTTTGTTAGAACTGAGTTTCAAGTCGGTTTTTACAGAGCCTATGTCTGTATGGAACAGACCGTATGTAACGAGGTCCGTGAAGTATCCGGAAATCTCTCCGTGAAAGGATACATCTCCTAAGCGCTCGAGTACAGGAGGAACTCCATTATAGTTTTTACTTAAATTGCGTACTAAAAAGCCAATGCCGTCACTATTGGCCGAAAGATTAGACATCTTACCAAAGACGAAAGCGTCTTGTGGGTGTGACAAATCTTGCAGAGAAACATCTCCTAACAGATGGAACTGCTTACCGGCTTTTATTTCAAGTTTAGAGCAATTCAATTGGTCTATTGTACCATTAACATCCATATCGAGTTCGATCTGCTCTTTAAAATTGGATAGTGCCGGAACAAACGGAGAAATATCCTTTAATGTGATGTGTGAAGGCAATGTGTGGAAAGAGAATCGTACATTATTGGTAAATTGTTTAAATGCTCCCAAGCTATCGTAATTCAGATGAATAGTATCCATCTTTAAGGAAGTATTGGGCAAATCGATAACAAAATTATCAATAGACATTTCTTTATCATTGGCTACTAACTTCAGACTTAATTTTTTAAGTTCAAATCCGGATTGTTCATCTACGCTCAGCCGCTTGATTGAAGCGTTCACAGAGTCATTTTGCAGCGCTTTCAACGAGATGTTGGCTATAATGTTCTGTAAACGTACATGCTTGGCATTAAACTTTCCCGGAGTCTCTTCTTCAGAAAGTACATCATATGCCAGTTTTCCACGACGAATTAATATGGAATTGATACGCAAGTCGATATTTTTCTCTTTCTTAACAGTATCTTTGGATGCAAATGCGTCAAGGACAAATTTGAAGTTAGGTGGTGAATCCGGAGTTTTTTTGTTTAGATTGATGTTGAAACCAAACAACTGTACACTACTAATAGTTATTTTTCCTTTGAAAAGAGGAAGTATCTCAAACTTGGCAGAAAGACGGGTGACCTTCAACATTTCCTTTCCTGACTGGTCGTCAAGTAATACATCATCGATAATGATACGGTTCAGCAGTCCCATATCTATTCTTCCAATAGTTAATTCGGTACCCATTACACGGGAGAGTTCTTTGGCTACGAATACAGCAAACTTCTGCTGAACAAAAGGTATGTTCAACAAAAGAATGACCCCGATATATACTCCCAGTACAATACCGAGTACCCAGCGTACAGTCTTTTTCAGCGTTCTGATAAGCGGTTACTTTTATTTTGCGAACAAAAATATAAAATAGTTCGTTATGAATCGTACTTTTATCATTACTTTTGCACCGTTTAAACATCAAAAAAACTATGAGTACAATAATATTAGGAATTGAGTCCTCTTGTGATGATACGTCGGCAGCCGTTATCAAGGATGGTTATTTGCTGTCGAATGTGGTATCCAGCCAGGCTGTTCATGAAGCGTATGGGGGAGTAGTACCTGAGCTTGCTTCGCGTGCACATCAGCAAAATATAGTTCCGGTGGTACATGAAGCATTAAAACGTGCAGGGGTGACCAAGGAGGAATTGAGTGCTGTAGCTTTTACGCGTGGTCCGGGATTAATGGGGTCATTACTTGTGGGAGTTTCGTTTGCAAAAGGTTTTGCCCGTTCTTTAAATATACCAATGGTTGATGTTAATCATCTGACAGGTCATGTGTTAGCCCATTTTATTAAAGTAGAGGGTGAAGAAATTCAGCAGCCTAGCTATCCTTTTCTTTGCTTGCTTGTGTCGGGTGGAAATTCGCAGATAGTATTGGTGAAGGCATATAATGATATGGAAATTCTGGGGCAGACTATTGATGATGCTGCCGGAGAAGCAATTGACAAATGCTCAAAGGTGATGGGGCTCGGATATCCGGGAGGGCCAATTATTGATAAATTAGCACGCCAGGGAAATCCGAAAGCATTTACTTTTAGTAAACCGCATATACCGGGACTGGATTATAGTTTTAGTGGATTGAAGACTTCCTTCCTTTATTCACTTCGTGATTGGATGAAGGATGATCCTGATTTCATTGAACATCATAAGGTAGATCTTGCAGCTTCCCTGGAAGCGACAATTGTAGATATTCTTATGGATAAACTTCGGAAAGCTGCCAAGCAGTATAAAATAAATGAGGTAGCTGTAGCTGGTGGAGTATCTGCCAATAACGGATTGCGTAACTCTTTCCGTGAGCATGCCGAAAAATATGGCTGGAAAATATTTATTCCTAAATTCAGTTATACTACAGATAATGCCGCAATGATTGCTATTACAGGTTACTTCAAGTATTTGGATCAGGACTTTTGTTCAATCGAACTTCCAGCTTATTCGCGTGTTACTTTGTGATATAAAAGAGATTTGTATTGAAAGAGGTTTCTAATTACAATTATCTGATTGGTATAAGTATGTTTGCAGAGATTATTACAATAGGCGATGAACTACTGATAGGGCAGGTTGTCGATACAAATTCGGCCTGGATGGGGCGTGAGTTGAATAAAGTTGGCATTGAGGTGATTCGTGTTGTTTCTGTCCGTGATCGTGCGGATGAAATAACTGAGGCTGTAGACGATGCGATGAATAGGGCCGATATTGTATTGATGACTGGTGGATTGGGGCCTACGAAAGATGATATAACCAAACAGACGTTATGTGCTTATTTTGATACGGAGTTGGTGTTTAGTGAAGAGGTATTTGAAAATATCAAGCGTGTATTGGCAAGTAAGATACCGATGAATGCGTTAAATAAGAGCCAGGCAATGGTTCCGAAAGATTGTCTTGTGATAAATAACCGGGTAGGTAGTGCGTCCGTTAGTTGGTTTGAAAAAAATGGTAAGGTATTGGTATCTATGCCGGGTGTGCCTCAGGAAATGATTACTGTGATGAGCGAAGAGGTAATTCCTCGTTTGCGTCAGAAATTTGATACAGATGTTATTATACATAAGACTTTTACCGTAAAGAATTATCCTGAATCTGTCTTGGCAGAAAAACTTGAATCATGGGAAGAGGCTTTGCCTGAATCTATAAAATTGGCCTATTTGCCTAAACCCGGTATTATTCGGCTTCGACTTACAGGACGTGGAAAGGATAAAGAAGAGGTGCAATCTCAGATTTCCGTTGAAGGGTGTAAACTGAAGTATATTTTGGGGGATGCTGTTTTTGATGAAGAAGATACTCCTCTTGAAATACTTATTGGAAATTTGCTAAGAGAGAAGAATTTGACCGTATCCACCGCAGAGAGTTGTACGGGAGGAAGCATTGCTGCTAAATTAACTTCCGTGCCTGGTAGTTCGGATTACTTTAAAGGAGGGATTGTTGCTTATTCTAATGAAATTAAGGAATCGTTGTTGGGGGTGTCGTCTGAAACGCTCAAAAAACAGGGGGCTGTCAGTGAAGAAACTGTGATTGAAATGGTAAAAGGTGCGATGAAAGCGTTGAAAACTGATTGCGCCGTTTCAACTTCAGGAATAGCCGGTCCTGGTGGAGGGACAAAAGAGAAACCGGTGGGGACCGTTTGGATTGCTGCTGCCTATAAAAATGAAATTCGAACAATGAAACAAGATACAGACCGTGGGAGAGAGATGAATGTCGAGAGAGCTGGGAATAATGCCTTTTTGTTACTTCTGGACCTTCTAAAATAAAGAAAAAGTGTACTGTATAACGAATTATTTTAAGAATTACTTGTTTTATATCTATAAAAGTGCTTACTTTGCGCTCTGTTTGAAATAAGTATAGATAAAAACTATAAAAATAAGATAGAAATGTCGAAGATTTGTCAAATTACCGGAAAGAAAGCCATGATTGGCAACAATGTTTCACACTCAAAGAGAAGAACAAAGAGAACCTTTGATTTGAACTTGTTTAACAAGAAGTTCTATTATGTAGAACAGGACTGCTGGATCAGCCTTAGCCTTTGTGCTGCTGGTTTGCGCATTATTAACAAAAAAGGATTGGATGCTGCACTGAACGATGCAGTTGCTAAAGGGTATTGTGATTGGAAAACCATTAAAGTGATTGGCTAAACGTAGAGGAGAAAACTGATTATGGCAAAGAAAGCAAAAGGTAATAGAGTACAGGTGATTCTGGAATGTACAGAACATAAAGATAGCGGTATGCCGGGAACATCTCGTTATATCACAACAAAAAATAGAAAGAATACTACAGAAAGACTTGAGTTGAAGAAATACAACCCTATTCTGAAGAGAGTAACAGTTCACAAGGAAATTAAATAATAAAAGATAGAGAATAACCCATGGCAAAGAAAACAGTAGCAAGTTTGCACGAAGGATCTAAAGAAGGTCGTTCTTATACTAAGGTTATCAAAATGGTTAAGTCTCCGAAAACTGGTGCTTACATTTTTGATGAACAGATGGTTCCTAACGAAAAGGTACAAGACTTTTTCAAGAAATAATAGATTGCGGTTGCCCTGCAATTAAAAAATCCTCTCATGTTGTTATTGGGGGGATTTTTTTTGTAGTTATAGATTTGTGAATCTTTATTTGTAATTCTATAAATAAAAAAGAGCTCTTCTGAACAGTTTGAAATGCTTTCTTGTTGTTGTTTGAAGTTTACTAAAACGTTGTGGAGTTTCAATTTTTTTGCCTCACTTTTTAGTTTTTCATTACTTTATTATATCTTTGTAGCATAATGTATTATACAAATAGTAAGTATCATGGGATTTTTTAGTTTTTTTTCAAAGGAAAAGAAGGAAACTTTAGATAAAGGATTATCTAAAACCAAGGAAAGCGTGTTCAGTAAGATAGCCCGTGCAGTAGCCGGTAAGTCAAAAGTGGACGACGAAGTGTTAGATAATTTGGAAGAGGTGCTCATTACTTCTGATGTAGGTGTAGAGACTACATTAAACATCATTAAGCGTATTGAAAAACGTGCTTCAAATGATAAATATGTAAACACACAAGAACTTAATACTATTCTTCGTGATGAAATAGCTGCATTGCTGACAGAGAATAACTCTGATGATGTAGCTGATTTTGATGTGCCAATAGATAAGAAGCCATATGTAATTATGGTAGTGGGTGTTAATGGGGTAGGCAAGACTACTACTATTGGAAAATTGGCATATCAGTTTAAGAAAGCCGGAAAATCAGTGTACTTGGGTGCTGCGGATACATTCCGTGCTGCTGCCGTGGAGCAATTGGTTATTTGGGGTGAAAGAGTAGGAGTACCTGTTATTAAGCAAAAAATGGGTTCTGATCCCGCTTCCGTAGCATACGATACACTAAGTTCGGCTGTTTCCAATGGTGCTGATGTGGTTATTATTGATACTGCCGGGCGCTTGCATAATAAGGTAGGATTGATGAATGAACTGACAAAGATCAAGAACGTTATGAAGAAAGTTGTACCTGATGCTCCTAATGAGGTTTTGTTGGTGCTTGATGGTTCTACCGGGCAAAATGCTTTTGAGCAAGCGAAACAATTTACATTGGCAACAGAGGTTACAGCTATGGCTATTACCAAATTAGATGGTACAGCTAAAGGGGGAGTCGTGATTGGTATTTCTGATCAGTTTAAAATTCCTGTAAAGTATATCGGTTTGGGGGAAGGTATGGAAGACTTGCAGGTTTTCCGTAAAAAAGAATTTGTAGATTCCTTGTTTGGAGAGAATGCATGAAGAGAAAGACTATAGATATTATAACCTTAGGGTGTTCTAAAAATTTGGTAGATTCAGAACAGTTGATGCGTCAACTGAACGAAGCTGGATATAACGTTACTCATGATTCTGAGAAACCTAAAGGAGAAATTGCAGTAATAAATACCTGTGGCTTTATAGGTGATGCAAAAGAGGAGTCTATTAATATGATTCTTGAATTTGCTCAGGAGAAGGAAGAAGGGAATCTGGAGAAATTATTCGTGATGGGATGTTTGTCGGAACGATACTTAAAAGAACTGGCAATCGAAATTCCCCAGGTTGATAAATTTTATGGAAAGTTTAATTGGAAAGAACTGCTGAAAGATCTGGGTAAAGCCTATCACGATGAATTACACATTGAACGAACATTAACTACTCCCGGTCATTATGCTTATCTGAAAATCTCGGAAGGGTGTGACCGCAAATGCTCGTATTGTGCTATTCCTATAATAACAGGACACCATGTGTCACGGCCGATTGAAGAAATACTGGATGAGGTGAAATATCTTGTGTCTCAGGGTGTGAAAGAGTTTCAGGTTATAGCACAAGAGCTTACTTATTACGGAATTGACTTGTATAAGAAACAAATGCTTCCGGAATTGATAGAACGTATTTCTGATATTCCTGGGGTAGAATGGATTCGTCTGCATTATGCTTATCCAGCTCATTTCCCTACAGATCTTTTTCGTGTAATGCGTGAGCGTGATAATGTATGTAAATATATGGATATCGCTTTGCAGCATATTAGTGATAATATGTTGGAGCATATGCGTAGGCATGTAACAAAGGAGGATACTTATCGGTTAATAGAGCAGTTTCGTGAAGAAGTTCCCGGTATTCATTTGCGCACTACCCTGATGGTAGGGCATCCGGGAGAAACGGAGGCTGATTTTGAAGAATTGAAAGAGTTCGTTCGTAAGGCACGTTTTGACAGAATGGGAGCTTTTGCATATTCAGAAGAGGAGGGGACTTATGCTGCCGAGCATTATGAAGATTCTGTTTCTGCAGAAGAAAAGCAAGCTCGTTTGGATGAATTGATGGATATTCAGCAAGGGATATCATCTGAGTTAAGTGCTGCGAAAGTGGGTAAGCAACTAAAAGTAATTATTGATCGTATTGAGGGAGATTATTATATTGGACGTACAGAGTTTGATTCCCCGGAAGTGGATCCGGAGGTTTTGATTAATCGTGCGGACCAAACGCTTCTGATTGGTCATTTTTATCAGATAGAGGTGATTGATTCTGATGATTTTGATCTTTTTGGAAAGATTATTTAAAGTATTCTTTCATGGAATTTGTTTATTTGCTTAATAATGACTAATATAGCGTCGTACTTTAAAAACTTTTGGATTTGAATAATAAAGATTTTATTTCAGAGTTATCACGTAGATTAGGATATACAATTAAGGATACATCCGAATTATCATCCTCTTTATTGTCGGGTATGACCCAGGAATTACAAGAGGGAAATGTAGTTACAATACAGGGTTTTGGAACCTTTGAAGTAAAGAAGAAAGCAGAACGTATTACAGTCAATCCAACAACGAAGCAACGAATGCTTGTTCCTCCTAAATTGGTTTTGACATACAGACCGAGTGCCCAATTAAAAGATAAGTTTAAATAAAAGTTCACTCTCATGAATGAAAGGTTATATCTGCAGAATTTTATAGACTTATTATCTGAGAAATACGGCATGGATAAAAAAGATGCCGATAAATTTGTTAAAGAGTTCTTTCTTTTGATAGAAGAAGCTCTTGAACAGGACAGGTCTGTGAAAATTAAAGGCTTTGGTACTTTCAAACTGGTAGATGTGGAAAGCAGGGAGAGTGTGAAGGTTAATACGGGTGAACGATTTCAGATACAAGGTTATACAAAGGTTTCCTTTATTCCGGATGGTTCATTACGTGATATTATTAATAAGCCATTTTCTCATTTTGAAACGGTAGTGTTGAATGAAAAGACTGTTTTGGAAGATACTCCGGTGATGGATTCGGATGATGATGGGGAATTGACAGAAGAGGAATCTGTATCCCAGAGTGTGGGGAGAGTGAATCCTGAAGAAAGCATCGGGGAAGTAGAGAGTACTGAGGAAATAGTTGAAGAAGAAAAGTCTTCGATAGAGGAAAAGGAGCAAGACGTTTCTGCTGTGGGAAATACTTCAGTGGCGACAGAAGGACAAGATACGGTAGATGAAGTTGCTACTGAGGAAGATACAGCGGTTACTGAAGTTGTAGTACCGAAAATAGAAGAGGTGAAAAATGAAATAATAGTTGGTGAAAAAGGAGTTTCAGACGATATTATTATGGAGAAAGAAGCTACTCCTTCTGTAAATCAACCTTCTCAATTGGATAAGGAAAAAACAACAGATCCGGAGAATTCTCAATCAGTAGCTCCAAAGTTGTCTGCAGAAGAAATAATAGCCCGGGAATTGGCTGTTTCAACAGTGGCGAATGAAGTGCCGGTTAAAAGAAAAAGTAAACCCAAGCAGGTGAAATCTGAAAGGTCTCCGGTACCTTATCTTATTGCGATCATCGTTATTGTATTATTGCTTTGTGGAGGGGCTTTGCTTTTCATCTATTATCCTGATCTTTTTGATTCTTCGGACAGAATTGAAAAAGTGAAGGAAATGGAAAAAGCTGTTCAGCCTACTTCGGAACCGGTTATTCTTCAAGATACAATAGTCAGAGAAGATACGGTTGCTGAAGTTGTTCCTCCTGTGAAAGAAGAAATTCCGGTGGTTGTTCCTGTATCTAAAAAAGAACCGGAAACAGTGAAGAAAGATGCAGGTAAATCGACAACAGCTAAGTCTGTTCCTTTCAAGCCGGATTCTGTTAGTTATATTATAACGGGAACTAAAACTACATATACTATCAAAGAAGGGGAAACATTAACAAGAGTTGCTTTACGTTTTTATGGAACTAAAGCTTTGTGGCCATACATTGTAAAACACAATCCGGGAGTTATTAAAAATCCCGATAATGTGCCGTATGGAACTACAATTAAGATCCCTGAATTAGTAAGGAAATAATAACCCGGACTTTTTACTTCGCCTGAATGTACATGTTTGTTTCATTCAGGCGGAGTTTTTTGTATAGGAACGAAATGTTATGGAACTGCTAAACCATATAAAAGTACCTTAATCTAAAGGTTTCGCATTGTTTTTTAATAAAAATTAGTTGCAATGGTTAATTTTATGGCGTACTTTTGGAATCGAATTAAAAAGCCTTACACAAACAAGAGGCTTATTTATTATTTGTGGTAATTAAACAATAAAATATTAAGTATTTATGGCTGAATCAATTGATATCCGCGAACTGAATGAGCGGATTGAAAGACAAAGTGCTTTCGTTACCAATCTTACAACAGGCATGGACCAGATTATTGTTGGTCAGAAACATTTGGTAGAGTCGCTGCTTATTGGACTTCTTTCTGACGGGCATGTACTGTTGGAAGGTGTGCCTGGTTTGGCAAAGACATTAGCAATCAAAACGTTGGCATCATTGATTGATGCACAATATAGTCGTGTACAATTTACCCCCGACTTATTGCCTGCTGACGTTATTGGTACAATGGTTTACAGTCAGAAAGACGAATCATTTCAGGTAAAAAAAGGTCCTGTTTTTGCTAATTTTGTATTGGCTGATGAAATAAACCGTGCACCGGCTAAAGTACAGAGTGCTTTGCTTGAAGCGATGCAGGAACGTCAGGTTACTATTGGTAAACAAACTTTTCTTTTGCCTGAACCTTTCTTAGTATTGGCTACTCAAAATCCGATTGAGCAAGAAGGTACTTATCCGTTGCCGGAAGCACAGGTAGACCGTTTTATGTTGAAGGTGGTCATTGATTATCCGAAGTTGGAAGAAGAAAAATTGATTATTCGTCAGAATATTAATGGTGAGAAATTTAATGTAAAGCCTATTCTCAAGGCAGATGAAATTCTTGAGGCTCGTAAAGTCGTTCGTCAGGTTTATCTGGATGAGAAAATAGAGCGTTATATTGTAGATATTGTATTTGCGACACGTTATCCTGAGAAATATGACTTGAAGGAGTTGAAAGATATGATTGGATTTGGTGGTTCTCCACGTGCTTCTATTAATCTTGCGTTGGCTGCGCGTACGTATGCATTCATTAAACGACGTGGGTATGTAATACCGGAAGATGTGCGTGCTGTAGCTCATGATGTACTTCGTCATCGTATTGGTTTGACGTATGAGGCAGAAGCCAGCAATATAACTTCAGATGAAATTATCAGTAAGATATTGAATAAAGTTGAAGTGCCTTAACTTTGATTGAGTGATGAATAATTCTCGATTTTCAAATCTCAATTCTCAATTAAATAGATGGAAACAAGTGAAATATTAAAAAAGGTCCGTCAGATTGAAATAAAGACGCGTGGATTGTCTAACAATATTTTTGCAGGTCAGTATCATTCGGCTTTCAAAGGTAGAGGTATGGCGTTTTCAGAGGTGCGTGAATATCAGTTTGGTGACGATATTCGTGATATCGACTGGAATGTGACTGCGCGTTTTAATAAACCCTATATTAAGGTGTTTGAAGAAGAACGTGAGCTGACAGTGATGTTGATGGTTGATGTTTCCGGTAGTTTGGAATTTGGTACTGTTAAGCAGATGAAGAAAGATATGATAACTGAGATTGCTGCAACATTGGCATTTTCGGCTATTCAGAACAATGATAAAATTGGTGTAATCTTTTTCTCTGATCGAATAGAGAAGTTCATTCCTCCTAAGAAAGGACGTAAACATATTCTTTATATAATTCGTGAATTAATTGATTTTAAACCTGAAAGCCGTCGTACAAATATTCGGTTAGCACTGGAGTACTTGACGAATGTAATGAAAAGGCGTTGTACTGCTTTTATTCTATCTGATTTTATTGATCAGGAAAATTTCAAGAATGCCATGACGATTGCCAACCGGAAGCATGATGTAGTAGCCGTTCAGGTTTACGATAGGCGTGTGGCTGAACTTCCACCAATAGGATTGATGAAAATTAAAGATGCCGAAACCGGGCATGAACAATGGATTGATACTTCGTCGAAAGCAGTTCGTCAGGCACATCACAATTGGTGGGTAAGTAAACAGGATGAACTGAGTGACATCTTTACTAAAAGTAATGTAGATTCAGTATCGGTACGTACAGATCAGGACTATGTAAAGGCGTTGTTGAACTTGTTTGCCAAACGAAATTAACGGAAAGACAATGAATAGAAATAGTTTTCTAATAATACTGTTGTTTTTGTTATCTGGTAGGGCTGTTGCACAGTCTGTTACTGTTGAAGCTAAAATAGATTCTTTGCAGATTCTCATTGGAGAACAGGCAAAGATACAATTGCAGGTGGCAATGGATGCAAAGCAGCGAGCTGTTTTGCCTGCTTATACTGATACAATAGTACGCGGAGTGGAAATTGTGGAAACTGCTAAACCGGATACACAATTCTTGAATGATCGTCAGCGATTGTTGATCACACAAGAATATACTGTAACATCTTTTGATTCTGCTCTTTACTATTTACCTCCAATGGTGGTGACGGTTGATAATAAAGAGTATAAGTCGAAGGCATTAGCATTGAAAGTGTACTCAATGCCAGTGGATACCTTGCATCCGGATCAATTCTTTGGGCAGAAAGCCGTAATGAAAGCTCCTTTTGTTTGGGAAGATTGGTATGGACTAATCGGATGTTCATTCCTTGCATTACCGCTACTTGCTTTGCTTATTTATTTTATCATACGTATTCGTGATAATAAGCCAATTATACGTAAGGTGAAAGTAGAGCCCAAATTGCCTCCACATCAGGCTGCTATGAAAGAGATCGAACGTATTAAGAATGAGAAGGTATGGCAAAAAGGACTTCCGAAGGAATATTACACGGAACTTACAGATACTCTTCGTACTTATATAAAAGATCGTTTTGGTTTCAATGCGTTAGAGATGACTTCTTCGGAAATCATTGATAATCTGATGGAAATGAATGATAAAGAAGCTATTGCAGATTTGAAGGAGCTCTTCCAAACAGCGGATTTAGTAAAGTTTGCTAAGCATGATCCTCAAATGAATGAGAATGATGCCAATCTGATTAATGCTATTGATTTTATTAATGAAACTAAGCAGCCTGATGAGGAGAACCAGAAGCCGCAACCAACGGAGATTACGATTATAGAAAAACGTTCATTGCGTGCTAAGATATTGCTTATTTGTGGCATTGTTTTATTATCAGTAGCTCTTGTAGGTACTTTTGTATATATTGGAATGCAACTTTATAATCTCTTTGCTTAAAGGAGCATTTCTCAATCGTGAATAGTAAATTGTAAAATCGTAAATAGAATGGTTTTTGCCAATATTGAATATTTATTTTTGCTGCTGTTGCTCATACCTTATATCGTATGGTATGTTTTAAAGTGGAAGAAAAGCCAGGCAACGCTTCAAGTTTCGGATGCCCGGGTATATGCACATACACCAAAAAGTTATAAGAACTATTTGTTGCATGTACCATTTGGACTTCGAATCATAGCATTGATATTGATTATTCTGGTACTTGCCCGACCTCAGACTACGGATAACTGGCAAAATAGCGAAATAGAGGGTATTGATATTATGCTTGCTATTGACGTATCTACCAGTATGCTTGCTGAGGATTTAAAGCCTAATAGATTGGAAGCCGCTAAAGATGTAGCAGCTGAATTTATTAATGGACGTCCGAATGACAATATTGGTTTGACTTTATTTGCTGGTGAAAGTTTCACGCAGTGTCCTTTAACAGTGGATCATGCAGTGTTGCTCAACTTGTTTCAAAGTATTAAATGTGGTATTGTGACAGACGGGACAGCAATAGGTATGGGTATTGCTAATGCAGTTACGCGTTTGAAAGATAGTAAAGCAAAATCAAAGGTTATTATTTTGTTAACTGACGGTACGAATAATAAAGGAGATATTTCTCCTTTAACTGCTGCTGAGATAGCTAAGAGTTTTGGTATTCGCGTATATACAATTGGTGTCGGTACAAATGGCATGGCTCCTTATCCGTATCCGATAGGAAATTCTGTGCAGTATGTAAATATACCTGTTGAAATTGACGAAAAGACGTTGACTGAGATTGCAGGTACAACAGACGGAAATTATTTCCGGGCTACCAGTAATTCAAAGTTGAAAGAGGTTTATGAAGAAATTGATAAACTGGAAAAAACAAAGTTGAGTGTTAAAGAATATAGCAAACGTCAGGAAGAATATCGCTGGTTTGCCTTAGCAGCTTTTCTTTGTATATTGCTTGAGGTACTGTTGCGTAACTCAATTCTTAAGAAGATTCCATAGTATAAATGTGATTTCAATCGTAAATTGTAAATCGTAAAATTTAAATAGAAAGATGTTTCGATTTGAAGAACCTGCATATTTATATCTGTTGCTGCTATTACCGTTATTAGCTGTTTTCTATCTGTATTCTAATTACAGAAAGCGAAAAGCTATTCGTCGTTTTGGTGATCCGGTATTGATGGCACAACTTATGTCTGACGTTTCCAAATATCGTCCGGATGTGAAATTTTGGTTGATTTTTGCTGCAATCGGATTGTTTGCTGTATTGTTGGCACGTCCGCAGTTTGGTTCAAAACTGGAAACAGTGAAACGTAAAGGAGTAGAGGTAATAATTGCACTTGATATCTCTAACTCTATGTTGGCGCAGGATGTTCAACCAAACCGTTTGGAAAGAGCCAAGCGTCTTATTTCTAGATTGGTAGATGAAATGGAAAATGACAAGGTAGGTATGATTGTGTTTGCAGGTGATGCTTTTACCCAACTTCCGATTACAAGTGATTATATTTCTGCTAAAATGTTTCTGGAGTCTATTAATCCTTCGCTGATCTCTAAACAGGGAACTGCCATCGGAGCTGCTATCAATCTTGCAACACGTAGTTTCACTCCGCAAGAAGGAGTAGGGCGGGCTATTATTGTCATTACTGATGGTGAGAATCATGAAGGAGGAGCTGTGGAAGCTGCTAAGGTTGCGGCTGAAAAAGGAATCCAAGTGAGTGTATTAGGAATAGGACTTCCTGATGGGGCTCCGATTCCCGTTGAAGGAACGAACGATTTTCGTCGTGATCGGGATGGAAATGTAGTGGTAACTCGACTTAATGAAGCTATGTGTCAGGAAATCGCTAAAGATGGTAAGGGTATATATGTACGTGTTGATAATTCCAATTCTGCTCAAAAAGCTATTAACCAGGAAATTAATAAAATGGCAAAATCAGATGTTGAATCCAAGGTATATACAGAATTCAACGAGCAGTTCCAAGCTATTGCATGGATTATTTTGCTTTTATTATTAGCTGAGATGTTGATATTGGAACGTAGGAATCCGTTGTTTAAGAACATTCATTTGTTCTCTAATAAGAAGTAATTATGCTTATGTCAAAAAGTAAATATATTCTGTTCATTCTGTTTGTGATACTGGCAGCTGGAGCTTCAGCACAAAAGATAGAGAGAGACTATATCCGTAAAGGAAATCGTTTGTTTAACGATAGTGTATTCGTAGACGCTGAAGTGAATTATCGGAAGGCATTGGAAGTAAATCCCAAGTCAACAGTGTCTATGTATAATTTGGGTAATACATTGTCTCAGCAGCAGAAATTTAAAGATGCTATGGAGCAATATGTGGCTGCTGGTAAGATTGAGAAAGATAAAATGAAACTGGCACATATTTATCATAATATGGGTGTTTTATTTCAGGCGGGGAAAGATTATGCTCAGGCTGTAGAAGCTTATAAAATGTCGTTGCGAAATAATCCTAAAGATGATGAAACTCGTTATAATCTGGCATTGGCACAGAAGATGTTGAAGGATCAGCAACAGAATCAGCAAAACCAGGATCAAAATCAAGATCAGAATAAGGATGAGCAGGAAAAGAAGCAGGATCAGCAAAAAGATCAGAATAAGCAAAATGATCAAAAGAAAGATGATCAGCAACAGCAGCCACCCAAGCCTGAGAAGAAAGATAATGAGATGTCGAAGGAAAATGCTGAACAACTCCTTAATTCTGTGATGCAGGACGAAAAGGATACCCAGGATAAAGTTAAAAAACAGCAGCAGGTAATCCAGGGAGGTCGTCTCGAAAAAGATTGGTAATAATAAAGTAAGATGATAAAAACTTCAAAAGAAATGAGAAAACTGATTTTCTTATTGATAATATTTGTAGTAGCAAGCACTAATGTCTTTGCCGATGGTAAAGTATCGTTTACTGCATCAGCGCCTGATGTAGTAGTGGTGGGAGACCAGTTCAGGTTATCTTATACAGTGACTACGCAGAAGGTGAGAGACTTTCGTGCACCATCTATCAAAGGGTTTGATGTATTGATGGGACCTACTCGAAGTACATTTAGTAATACGCAAATAATTAATGGTGCGATGTCTTCAGAAAAAGGAATCACATTTACCTATATTCTGATGGCAACAACTGAAGGTGATTATTCTATTTCTGGTGCAACAATTACGGCAGATGGAGATCAAATGGTTTCTAACTCTGTAAAAATAAAAGTGCTTCCACCCGATCAAAGTGCAGCTGCAACTTCAAGTGGTGCGGCTACTCAGGGGAATAGTTCTTCTGGCAGAAATTCTTCTGCAAGTGTTTCCAGTCAAGACCTGTTTGTAACAGCAACAGCTACAAAAACAACTGTTTATGAGCAAGAGGCTTTTCTGCTGACTTATAAAATTTATACACGTGAAAGCCAGTTGCAATTTGATAATGTGAAATTACCGGATTTTAAAGGTTTTCATTCGCAGGAAATAGAACGTCCATCCAATGCAAAATGGTCGCAAGAGCATTATAAAGGGAGAAACTATTATACTACTGTTTTTCGACAGTTTGTGTTATTTCCACAACAGTCCGGAAAGCTCACGATTGAGCCGGCACGGTTTGATGCCTCTGTTGCGAAAGCAGTACGGAGTGCCGATCCGTTTGATGCATTCTTTAATGGAGGCAGTAACGTTGTTGAAGTGAAGAAAGTACTTACAACTCCGGCTATTACAATCAATGTGAATGCTCTTCCTGCCGGGAAACCTGCTGATTTCTCAGGTGGAGTAGGAGAGTTTACTATTAGTTCTTCAATAAATAGTAAGGATGTAAAAACAAATGATGCAATCACGATTAAGTTGGTAATTTCCGGTACAGGAAATTTAAAATTGCTTTCAAATCCGGAGGTGAAATTTCCGGAAGATTTCGAAGTGTATGACCCCAAAGTAGATAGCCAAGTTCGTTTGACATCGAGCGGGTTGTCTGGTAATCGTGTGATTGAATATTTAGCAATTCCGCGTCATCCAGGTAATTATAAGATACCGGCTGTAACATTCTCTTATTTCGATATTAAATCCAAGTCTTATAAGACGTTGAAAACAGAAGACTATGAAATAAAAGTAGAGAAAGGTGCTGGTAATGCGGATCAAGTGATTGCGAATTTCACAAATAAAGAAGACCTGAAAGTTTTGGGTGAAGATATTCGTTATATTAAGTTGAAAGATGTAACGCTTCAACCTAAGGGAAGTTTCTTCTATGGTTCATTCACTTACTGGTTGTTCTACATAATTCCTGCCATTGCTTTCATTATATTCTTTATTATTTATCGTAAGCAGGCAGCCGAGAATGCTAATGTGGCTAAAATGCGTACGAAGAAGGCAAATAAGGTAGCTACAAAGCGTATGAAACTGGCAGGTAAACTGCTTGCTGAAAATAAGAAAGAAGCATTCTATGATGAAGTATTGAAAGCTTTGTGGGGATATATAAGTGATAAACTGAATATCCCGGTATCTCGCTTATCAAAGGATAATGTGGAAGAGAAATTGAGAAATCATGGAGTAAGTGATGAATTGATTAAAGAGTTTTTGGATGCTTTAAATGAATGTGAATTTGCACGTTTTGCTCCGGGAGATGAAAGCCAGGCTATGGATAAAGTCTATTCGTCATCTTTGGCTGTGATGAGTAAGATGGAGAATTCAATAAAACATTAAATTAGAAGAGATTAACATCATGAAAAAAATATTGTTTTTTGCATTTAGTTTATTGGTTTCAATAGCTTCTATTGGACAGAACTCGTTGAAGACAGACTCTTTGCAGGCTGTAGAAACAGACTCGATAAGTGCTGGTATGCAACAGTTCTCTTCTAAATTGGAAGATGTTACAAAAGCTGAAGGAGACAGTGCATATATGAGAAACGATTATATTTCTGCTATTCAGATTTATGAGGCGCTGTTGGGGAAAGGTGAAGCTGCAGATGTTTACTATAACCTTGGGAATAGTTATTATAAAGCCGGTGATATTGCCAAAGCAATATTGAATTACGAACGTGCATTACTGCTTCAACCAGGTAATAGTGATATTCGTGCCAATTTAGAGATAGCACGTTCCAAAACGATTGATAAAGTAGAAGCTGTTCCGGAAATCTTTTTTGTTTCCTGGATAAATTCTTTAGTTAATAGTATGAGCGTAGATGCATGGGCTGTGTGGGGTGTTGCTTGTTTTATATTATTGATTATATCTCTTTATTTCTTTATTTTCTCAAAGCAGATTGTATTGAAGAAAGCGGGCTTTATATGTGGGATCATTTTTCTGGTTGTAGTTGTTTTAACGAATATATTTGCCGGACAACAGAAAGACGAATTATTGAACCGTAATAATGCTATCGTGATAAATCCGAGTGTTACAGTTCGTAGTACTCCCAGTGACAGCGGAACGAGTTTGTTTATTCTTCATGAAGGACATAAAGTAGATGTAAAAGATAATTCCATGAAAGACTGGAAAGAAATACGTTTAGAAGATGGTAAAGTGGGATGGATACCCGCTTCTGCAATCGAAATAATATAGGAATAATAATTAAAATAAAAGTAAAAATCCCCGTGTAGATATGTCTACATGGGGATTTTGCTATATAATATCTATCTAAAATTGTATTTTATCTAATATAGTAAAAAAAATAGGTAAATAGTTTGTTTTATCTTTTTTTTTCCTTAAGTTTATAGCGTGATAATGATTCACATTAGTATTAACCATTAAATTTATGTGACATGAGGACAATAACATTCAATGAGCTTCGTAAAATTAAAGATTCATTGCCCAGCGGTAGCATGCATAGAATAGCTGATGAACTTGGTCTACACGTAGATACAGTACGCAATTTCTTCGGCGGACATAATTTTAAAGAGGGTAAAAGTGTCGGAATACATTTAGAGCCCGGTCCGGACGGTGGGTTAGTGATGATTGACGATACTACCGTACTTGACCGGGCTCTTCGCATTCTTGATGAACTAAATATGAGTATGCAAAGAGAAGAAGCTACCGAACCTGTGCAGGCTTAATGAAAAGATATACTTGCAGAATCCCAATTGAATCAAAACAATTGGGATTTCTTATTTGTTAAATTCATATATATTAATGGATTATGGAAGACAAATTAGTTACTTTAGCTATTCTGACTTATACAAAAGCTCAGATATTGAAAAATGTCCTTGAAAATGAGGGTATTGAGACGTATATTCATAATGTGAATCAGATTCAACCAGTTGTTTCATCAGGTGTCCGATTACGCATAAAAGAAAGTGATTTACCAAGGGCGCTCAAGATTACAGAGAGTTCTGTTTGGTTAGCCGAAAGTATAGTGGGAGAGAAGACACCTAATGTTGAGGATGATAATGAGAGTAGGAAGATACTTATTCCAGTGGACTTTTCTAATTATTCGATTAAAGCATGTGAATTCGGTTTTAACTTGGCTAAAGCCTATGGAGCCGAAGTTTTATTATTGCATGTATATTTTACACCTATATATGCATCTTCGTTGCCTTATGGTGATGTGTTTAACTACCAGATAAGTGACGAGGAGACGGTTAAAATGATTTTACAAAAAGTTCATTCGGATTTGAATGCGTTAGCTGATAAAATAAAAGAGAAAGTAGCTTCCGGGGAGTTTCCGGATGTAAAATATACTTGTGTATTGCGTGAAGGAATACCTGAAGAGGAGATTTTACGCTATTCAAAAGAACAACATCCGCGTATTATAATAATGGGTACTCGTGGTAAGAGTCAGAAAGATCTTGATTTGATTGGTAGTGTTACTGCTGAAGTGATTGAACGCAGTCGTACTGCAGTATTGGCTATTCCAGAAAACACGCCATTTAGAGAATTCGGTGCTGTGAAGCGGGTTGCTTTTATGACTAATTTTGATCAAAGGGATTTAATAGCTTTTGATTCCTTTATAAATGCTTGGAAACCTTTTAATTTCGTCGTATCTTTGATTTATCTTGCTGATGTTAAAGAAGCAAAAGATACTTGGAATGAAATAAAGTTGGCTGGTATTAAAGAATATTTCCAAAAACAATATCCGGAACTTGAAATTCATTATGATGTGGTGATGAATGATGATTTCCTTAAAAGTTTTGACGGATATATTAAAGCCAATAAAATCGATATTATCACGTTGACTTCTTATAAAAGAAATATATTTGCTCGTTTGTTTAATCCAAGTATTGCCCGGAAAATGATTTTCCATTCAGATACACCATTACTTGTTATTAACGGATGATCAGAAGAAAAAAATAAGGCATTTAAAATAATGGAATAATCAGCATTATGTTTAATATAAAAAGGCAATTTGTTCGTAAAGAGTAAGTTGCCTTTTTATATGGTTGAAAGTTACTATTCATCAATTACTCTCCTATTATATATAGATCCTATCAAGTGTAAAAAGAAACGGCTGAAATATTAATTATTCCAGCCGTTCATGCTATTTTGGGGAAATATCAAATTGAATTTTAGTTATTCATCAACTTTTCAATTTCGTCAAATTCAGTACCCATGTTTAAATTATAGTAAACTCTATAAAGACCCGGTGCCCACAAATCTTTCTGATCAGGTTTCAGTTCTCTCGCCTTTTCATAATAAGGTTTTGCTTCTTCATAGAATTTTTTGATAGTAGCTTGAGCTTGTGCATACTTAGGATCGTTAACATCCGTAGTAGACTGATCTGCAAAATCCTGAGCTTTCATCAGCAATACTAAACCTAAGTTTGAATAAGCTTCTGCATATTGAGGATCAACTTCAATTGTTTTTTTGTAGAAATCAAGTGCTTTATCATAATCTTTCATATTGTGATAAAGATATGCCTTCACATACAGATACAATTTGTTATTAGGATCTTTAGCCAACATACCGTCAGCAAATTCCATTGCTTTTTCTGGTTGGTTAGAACTGCTATAATAGTCAACAAGATTTGCAAAGAAGTATTGATTTTCTGGGAATTTGAGGATACCTTCTTTTAGAGATTCCACCCATTTGGCAGTATCACCTTTTGCTTTTAAAGCATCTGCCCATAACTGCATGGCAATTGAGCCATTATCTTTGTCTTTAATTGCTATAGGAGCATATTTCAAGATAGCATCTTTATCCTCTACTCCATTGGCAGCTAATGTGGCGTAATACGCAATCTGAGGTAGCAACGTGTCAGATACAGCCAGATTTTCTTTCTCCAACATCGGATAAGAAGCTGATTCTACGTATGTTCCGAAGAATTTCAAGGCTTCTGCGCTCTTATTAAGATTGAAATACTGTATTCCTCCATTGATCAGGTTAGGACGTTCCGCCATCATTGAAGCAGCATTGGCTTTTCTATATTTATTTTTAACCTTGCCTTTTTCGTTAGGTATTTCTGCCAATTCGTCACATTTCAAGAAGTACTCATACATTTTCAGGATGCTGTTGTACGCTTTCAATGTATCATAGGGTTTTCTCAGATAAGCATTTTCCATCTCCTTTTCGTTGATTTTCTTTTGGATCAAGCCTGCTACATCCCATGTAGCTGCATCATCCTTTGTTTCAGGATTAGTCAATGCTCCGTTAATCAGCTGTTCAGCTTTTTTGAAGTCAGGTTTTACATCGCTGGCAATGCCTTTAGCTTCTTTTACGCTCTTCTGTTGAGCAAATGTGAAACTGACAGCCATCAGTAGAACCATTGAAAATAATACTCTTTTCATGATTGTTGTTTGATTAATTATTAATATTACGTCTATTCTTCTTTGTTTTCGTCTTCATTATTCTCTGCAACATCCGGTGTATCTGTATCTTCAAATGTTTCTGCTGTAGGATCAACCGGAATTTGTCCTTCTATCTCTTCTGTAGGGACTTCATCTTCAAGACTCTCCGTTGTAACCTTACATACAGACCCGATCTGGTCATTGCGTTTTTCCAGATTGATTAAGCGAACGCCTTGTGTGGCGCGTCCCATAATACGTACATCTGCGACTTTCAAACGAATGGTAATACCGGATTTATTGATAATCATCAAATCATTTTCGTCTGTTACTGACTTGATTGTTACCACTTTACCTGTTTTATCGGTAACGTTCATTGTTTTTACACCTTTGCCACCACGGTTTGTTTTACGGTAGTCTTCAATTTCAGAACGTTTGCCGTATCCCTGCTCAGAAACTACCATAACAGATTCTGTTTCAAGATCTTTTATGCAAATCATACCTACTACTTCGTCCTGTCCGTCGTTGTCGAGTGTAATACCACGTACACCTGTTGCCGTACGTCCCATAACGCGAACTGCTGCTTCGTGGAAGCGAATTGCACGTCCGTTGCGGTTTGCGATAATAATTTCATTATTACCATTTGTCATACGAACTTCGATAACGCGGTCGTCTTCACGGATCGTGATCGCATTTACACCATTCTGACGTGGACGAGAATATTGTTCAAGCAACGTTTTCTTAATTACACCGTTCTTTGTACAGAACAATACATAATGACTGTTGATATATTCTCGATCATCAAGGCTCTTTACACGTAAATATGCATTTACGGCGTCATCAGAGTCTATGTTCAGTAGGTTCTGAATAGCACGTCCCTTAGAGTTTTTCGTTCCTTCAGGAATTTCGTATACTTTCAACCAGTAACATTTACCTTTTTGGGTAAAGAACATCATCGTGTTATGCATTGTAGCCGGATAGATATGTTCAATGAAGTCTTCATCACGTGTTTCTGTACCCTTCGAACCTACCCCACCGCGATTTTGTGCACGGAATTCAGTAAGTGGTGTACGTTTTATGTATCCCATATGTGAGATGGTGATAATCATTTCATCATCGGCATAGAAGTCTTCAGGGTTGAACTCTTCAGATGAATAAACAATTTCCGACCGGCGTTCGTCAGCATATTTAGCTTTTACTTCGATTAATTCATCTTTTACAACTTTACGGCATACCTCATCGTCTGCAAGAATACTTTCCAAATAAGCAATGAGATTCATTACTTCTTCATATTCGGCATGTAACTGATCCTGCATTAGTCCGGTCAATTGACGCAGACGCATTTCTACGATTGCACGTGCCTGTATTTCTGTCAGTTCAAAGCGGTTGATTAATCCGGCAATAGCATCGTTCGGAGTTTTTGCCGCACGGATAATGCGGATAACTTCATCAATATTATCTGAAGCTATAATCAAACCTTCAAGAATGTGAGCACGTTCTTTAGCTTTGCGCAGATCATACTGAGTACGACGTATAACTACATCACGTCTGTGTTCTACGAAGTACTTAATCAAGTCTCTTAAATTCAGCGTTTTAGGGCGCCCATGTACCAATGCCACATTGTTGACACCAAAAGACGTCTGCAAAGCCGTCATCTTATAGAGCTTGTTAAGAACAACGCTGGCATTTGCATCGCGTTTTATATCGATAACGATACGCATACCATCACGGTCGGACTCGTCATTTGCATTGGAAATGCCTTCTATCTTCTTATCATTTACAAGATCAGCAATATACTTAATTAATTCAGCCTTGTTTACATTGTATGGTATTTCAGTAACTACGATCTTGTCATGTGTTTGTCCCGTTTCAATTTCGGCTTTTGCACGCATTACTACACGACCACGTCCCGTTAAATAGGCTTCACGTACACCAGTTACACCATATATATACCCTCCTGTCGGAAAGTCAGGTGCTTTGACATAGTTCATCAACTCTTCTACGGTAATCTCGGGATTATCAAGATATGCATCACAAGCATCGATAACCTCGGACAGGTTGTGAGGTGGCATATTCGTAGCCATACCTACAGCAATACCGGAAGCGCCATTTACCAGAAGATTAGGGATACGTGTAGGCATTACAGTTGGTTCCACCAACGTATTGTCGAAGTTCGGTTCGAAGTCAACGGTTTCTTTATAAAGATCCTCCATCATAGCTTCGCCGAGCTTGTTCAATCGGGCCTCTGTATAACGCATAGCTGCGGGACTGTCACCATCCACAGAACCAAAGTTACCCTGGCCATCTACTAACGGATAACGCATAGCCCATTCTTGTGCCATACGTACCATTGCTAAATATACGGAAGAATCTCCGTGCGGATGGTACTTACCGAGTACCTCACCCACAATTCTGGCTGATTTTTTATAAGGTTTATCTGACGTATTACCCAATTCCATCATACCGTAGAGTATTCTGCGGTGAACGGGTTTAAATCCATCTCTAACATCCGGAAGGGCACGCGAAACAATGACCGACATGGAGTAGTCAATGTAAGATGACTTCATTTCCTCCTCGATGTTAATCTTTATAATTCTGTCTTGTTCAAGCATTTAAAAAGATTATTAATTATACATTCATGGCTTACGAAAAACCACGCTAAAGTACTACTTTTTCACGATATACAAAAGTTTTCTCGCATAAACTTTTTGAGTGTTGGTATATCCTTAATTATAAGAGTTGGAAATATACATTTCTATCTTTGGGATTGATATATGGAATAAAAGTACTGTGTTTTAAACTTAAAATACAGGTATCTAATGGATGTTCTATCAGCGTTTGGTAATAGTACTATTATAGATATCATGCTATCATAACACCCGGATGTTTTATACAAAAACATCCGGGTGTTATGATAAAGAACATGGGGATGTTTTAGTATTTGTTCTCACCTTTTATGAGGATAAGAAATAGTCTTATTTGATTAAAATGAGAAGTATTTACTATTATATATAATAAGGTATATAAGTATGCATCTTTTTTGGCACGGCATTTGTTATTATAATAAATAAAGCAAATATTGCGCATAAATCAATGTTATGCGTATCTTTGCCAGTGAATAACACCTTAAGAAGGAAGGAATAAAGTATGAATAATCAATTCTCACAAAGAGTTTCCGACATTATCGTTTTCAGTAAGGAAGAAGCGAACCGTTTGAGAAGTAGGTATATAGGCCCTGAACATTTGTTACTGGGAATGCTTAGGGACGGAGAAGGGAAAGCTATCGAGATATTGTCTAAACTCAAAACAAATCTGACCGACATTAAAAAGCAGATTGAAGTAATATTGAAGGCAGATGCAGATGATTTTCTGCTGCCTGATGCAGAAGTTCCATTGTCTAATGGGGCGGCTAAGATACTCAAGATGTGTATTCTTGAAGCTCGTTTAATGAAGAGTAATGTAGCTGATACAGAACATGTTCTGTTAGCTATTCTGAAAGATCGTAATAACGTGGCTGCTTCTGTACTTGAAGCAAACCAGGTGGATTACAAAAAAGTGTTTGAGCAGTTGTCATTGCAACCAGACATTAATGCCGGAATGGGCTTTAGTGAAGATGACGATGATGAAGAAGAAATGGGGGCTTCCCGTTCTGGTGGTCGTGGTTCGGAAGAGCGTCAGCAACAGGCACAAACGGCTTCTAAAAAGCCGGCGAATGATACTCCTGTACTCGATAATTTTGGTACAGATATGACAAGAGCGGCAGAAGAAGGACGTCTGGATCCGGTGGTAGGCCGTGAACGTGAAATAGAACGTCTGGCGCAGATTTTGAGTCGTCGTAAAAAGAACAATCCGATATTGATTGGTGAACCGGGGGTTGGAAAATCAGCCATTGTTGAAGGCTTGGCACTTCGTATTATCCAGAAAAAAGTATCGCGTATCTTATTCGATAAACGTGTGGTGGCTTTGGATATGACATCGGTTGTTGCTGGAACTAAATATCGCGGACAATTTGAAGAACGTATTCGCTCCATTCTCAATGAGTTGCAAAAAAATCCGAATGTTATCCTGTTTATTGACGAGATGCATACCATTGTTGGTGCGGGTTCTGCTGCTGGTTCTATGGATGCTGCCAATATGTTGAAGCCGGCTCTTGCACGTGGTGAAATACAGTGCATTGGTGCCACTACTCTTGATGAGTATCGTAAAAATATAGAGAAAGACGGTGCATTGGAACGTCGGTTCCAGAAAGTTATGGTAGAACCTACTACGGCTGAAGAAACTCTCCAGATTCTTCGGAATATCAAGAGTAAGTATGAAGACCATCATAACGTGATCTATACCGATGAAGCTTTAGAAGCTTGTGTCAAGTTGACAGATCGTTATATAACGGACCGTAATTTCCCGGATAAAGCAATTGACGCTCTTGATGAAGCAGGTTCGCGTGTGCATCTTACCAATATTAATGTTCCGAAAGAAATAGAAGAACAGGAAAGATTGATTGAAGAAGCTAAAAGTAAAAAGAATGATGCGGTGAAATCGCAGAATTTTGAACTTGCTGCCAGTTTTCGGGATAAAGAAAAAGAACTCACTACTGAGCTCGACCGTATGAAGCAAGAATGGGAAGAACGATTGAAAGACAATCGGCAGACAGTTGATGCAGAGGAAATTGCAAATGTTGTTTCTATGATGTCCGGTATTCCTGTACAGCGTATGGCACAGGCCGAAGGTATTAAACTGGCTGGGATGAAAGAGTCTCTTCAGGCTAAGGTTATTGCTCAGGACCCGGCTATTGAGAAGTTGGTGAAAGCCATTCTGCGTAGCCGTGTCGGATTAAAAGATCCGAATAAGCCGATTGGAACTTTCATGTTCCTGGGGCCTACCGGTGTTGGTAAAACGCATTTAGCAAAAGAGTTGGCCAAGTATATGTTTGGTTCTTCGGATGCTTTAATTCGTATTGACATGAGTGAGTATATGGAGAAGTTCACTGTTTCCCGTCTTGTCGGAGCACCTCCGGGATATGTGGGATATGAAGAAGGTGGACAGTTGACGGAAAAGGTTCGTCGTAAACCTTATTCTATTATTTTGCTTGATGAAATAGAGAAAGCGCATCCTGATGTCTTTAATCTATTGTTGCAGGTTATGGACGAAGGCCGGTTGACTGACAGTTATGGCAGAATGGTAGATTTTAAAAATACAGTTATTATTATGACTTCTAACATAGGTACACGTCAGCTGAAAGACTTTGGCCGCGGAGTGGGTTTTGCTACTCAGAACCGTATTGATGATAAAGAATTTTCTCGTGGTGTGATACAGAAGGCTTTGAATAAATCCTTTGCTCCGGAATTCATAAATCGTGTCGACGAGATTATTACTTTTGACCAGCTGTCTTTGGAAGCGATAACTCAAATTATTGATATAGAACTTAAAGGCTTGTATGACAGGATCAAGTCTATTGGTTATAATTTGGTTATCGAAGATAAGGCTAAACAATTTATAGCTGAAAAAGGGTACGATGTACAGTTTGGTGCCCGTCCGTTGAAACGTGCTATACAGACATATCTGGAGGACGGATTGTCAGAACTGATCATCTCCTCTACTTTGGTCGATGGAGATACTATAAAGGTGTCCCTGAATGAGGAGAAAGGAGAACTGGAGATGAAAAAAGAGGCAAATATTGTGGAATAAATTTCCTTGTAATACGTCAAAATGTCAGATCGGAAGGTCTGGCATTTTTTTTGTTTTCATATTCCATGAAAACATTAATCTGATAAATTAAAAATATACATTATTATGCAGAAAGGTAATATTGGGGTTACAACAGAGAACATTTTCCCTATCATCAAAAAGTTCTTGTATAGTGATCATGAGATTTTTCTCCGTGAGTTGGTTTCTAATGCTGTCGATGCTACTCAAAAGTTGAATACACTGGCATCTATTAGTGAGTTTAAAGGAGAATTAGGTGATTTGACCATTCATGTATCGCTTGATAAGGATACAATTACCATCTCCGATCGCGGTATTGGTCTGACTGCCGAAGAAATTGATAAATACATCAATCAGATAGCTTTCTCCGGTGCCAATGACTTCCTGGAAAAATATAAGAATGATGCGAATGCCATTATTGGTCATTTCGGACTTGGTTTCTACTCTGCCTTTATGGTAGCAAAGAAAGTTGAAATCATTACAAAATCTTATAAGGAAGGTGCTCAGGCTGTGAAATGGACTTGTGATGGTAGTCCTGAGTTTACTTTGGAAGATGTTGATAAGGCTGATCGTGGTACAGATATCATACTTTATATTGATGATGACTGTAAAGAGTTCCTTGAAGAAACACGTATATCCGGTCTGTTGACAAAGTACTGTAAATTCCTGCCTGTTCCAATTGCATTCGGTAAGAAAAAAGAGTGGAAAGATGGTAAGCAGGTAGAAACTGCAGAAGATAATATTATCAATGATACTACCCCATTGTGGACACGTAAACCAAGTGAACTTTCAGACGAGGACTATACAAAGTTCTATAGAGAGTTGTATCCGATGTCTGATGAGCCTTTGTTCTGGATTCATTTGAATGTAGATTATCCTTTCCATCTGACTGGTATTCTTTATTTCCCGAAAGTAAAGAGTAATATTGAACTGAATAGAAATAAGATTCAGTTGTATAGCAATCAGGTTTATGTGACAGACTCTGTAGAAGGTATTGTGCCCGACTTTCTGACACTATTACATGGTGTAATTGATTCACCGGATATTCCGTTGAACGTTTCACGTTCTTATTTGCAAAGCGATTCAAACGTGAAGAAGATTTCGACATATATCACTAAGAAGGTTTCCGACCGTCTGCAATCTATTTTCAAGAATGATCGTCCTCAGTTTGAAGAGAAGTGGAATGACCTGAAAATATTTATCAATTATGGAATGTTGACGCAGGAAGATTTCTATGAGAAAGCTTCAAAATTTGCCCTTTTCACCGATACAGATGGTAAGCATTATACCTATGAAGAGTATCAGATGCTAATTAAAGATAATCAGACAGATAAGGAAGGAAATTTGATTTATCTTTATACAAATAATAAAGACGAACAGTTTAGCTACATTGAAGCTGCTAAAAATAAGGGATACAATGTGTTGCTTATGGATGGACAGTTGGATGTTGCTATGGTCAGCATGCTTGAACAGAAATTTGAGAAATCTCGTTTTACCCGTGTTGATAGTGATGTAATAGACAATATCATTGTGAAAGACGATAAGAAGGGTGATGTGCTGGATGCTAACAAGCAAGAAGCTTTATCTGTTGCATTCAAGAGTCAGTTGCCTAAAGTTGAGAAGGTCGAATTTAATGTGATGACACAAGCGTTGGGTGAAAATTCTGCTCCTGTCATGATTACGCAGAGTGAATACATGCGTCGTATGAAGGAAATGGCCAATATACAGGCAGGTATGAGTTTCTATGGAGAAATGCCGGATATGTTCAATCTGGTTCTGAATTCTGATCATAAGCTCATTAAGCAGGTGTTGAGTGATGAAGAAGCAGCTTGTGCCGCTGATATTGTTCCTTTGCAACTTTCTATTGATGATACGACCAAACAACGTGATGCATTGAAAAAGAAGCAGGAAGGTAAGAAGGATGAAGATATTCCTACCTCAGAAAAGGATGAATTGAAAGATTTGGATAAGAAACTGGATGAACTGAAAGGTAAGAAAGACGCTATCTTCACCGGATATGCTGAAAAAAATAAAGTGGTACGCCAATTAGTGGATCTTGCTCTGTTGCAGAATAACATGCTGAAGGGTGAAGCGTTGAACAACTTTGTAAAAAGAAGCATTGAGCTTATTTAATTAGCCCCTTTTAAATTCTTAAATAAATTCCCGAAGAGCATTGCTCGCTTAAAGCGAAGCAATGCTCTTTTTTTGATTATAAATCCCTTTGAATTGCCCGTTAATTGGAAACTATTGCATATATTTGAGCATTAATTAATGAAAAATCAATTGTTTTATCCGGGATTATGAAAAAAGCTTTAGTGCTTATTACTTTTTTGCTGTTGTTGCCTATATTGGTGCAAGCCCAGAAAGTGGGGCTTGTGTTGAGTGGCGGTGGAGCTAAAGGGCTGACGCACATCGGTATTATTCGTGCCCTTGAAGAGAATAATATTCCTATTGACTATATTACAGGTACTTCTATGGGGGCTATTGTTGGCTCTTTGTATGCTATGGGGTATTCTCCGGATGATATGGAAATATTATTGAAGTCGGAAGAATTTAAACGTTGGTATTCCGGAGAGGTGGAAGAAGAGTATATGTATTACTTCAAAAAGAACCAGCCGACACCTGATTTTTTAAATATCAGGCTTTCTTTTCGTGATTCATTGAATATAAAACCGCAGTTTCTACCTTCCAGTGTTGTCAATCCAATACAGATGAATCTTGTTTTTCTTGATCTGTACGCTCGGGCTACGGCAGCTTGTGGTGGAGATTTTAATAAGCTTTTTGTACCTTTTCGTTGTGTAGCCTCTGACGTGTATAATAAGAAACAACTGATTATGAATAGGGGTGATCTGGGAGATGCTGTACGTGCTTCTATGAGCTTCCCGTTCATGTTTAAGCCGATTGAAATAGACAGTGTTTTGGCTTATGATGGCGGAATTTATAATAATTTTCCTACGGATGTGATGCGTGATGATTTTCATCCTGATGTTATTATTGGTAGTGTTGTAGCCACCAATCCCACAAAGCCGAAGGAAAATGATTTAATGAGTCAGATAGAGAACATGGTAATGCAGAAAACTGATTATTCGGTTCCGGAATCTGAAGGCATTGTGATGACTTTTAAATACGATGATGTCAATCTGATGGATTTTCAGCGAATTGATGAACTGCATGACATTGGATATAATCGTACGATGAGTATGATGGATTCTATCAAAAGTCGTATTCGCAGGAGGGTAAATCTCGATAATATTCGTCTTAGAAGGCTTGTGTACCGAAGTAATTATCCGGAACTTCGCTTCAAAAATATATTGATTGACGGTGCCAATGCTCAACAGCAGGCTTATATCAAGAAAGAGTTTCATGCTTCTGATGATAAAGAGTTTACGTTTGAAGATGTGAAACGTGGTTATTTCCGTTTGCTTTCAGGTAATATGATATCCGAGATTATCCCTCATGCTGTTTTTAATCCGGAAGATGATACGTATGATTTGCATTTGAAAGTCAAACTGGAGGATAATTTCTCTGTTCGTATCGGAGGTAATGTTTCTACCACAAGTTCCAATCAGATATATCTGGGACTTAGTTATCAAAACTTGAATTATAATGCAAAAGAGCTGACATTTGACGGACAATTAGGTAAAATCTATAATAATGTGCAGTTGATGGGGAGGATTGATTTCGCTACCAATATTCCTACGTCATACCGGTTGATAGCTTCTATCAGCACGTTCGATTATTTTAAGAAAGAGAAACTCTTTTCGCGGAATGATAAGCCGGCATTCAATCAAAAAGATGAACGTTTTGTGAAACTGAAAGTAGGACTTCCTTTCCTTTCCAGTAAAAGAGCTGAGTTTGGAGTGGGACTGGCGAAGATACAGGATCGTTACTTTCAGAAGAATGTGATTGATTTTGATAAAGATAAATATGATAAAAGCGAATATAGCCTGTTTGGTGGTTCAATCAGCTTTAATGGAAGTACCTTGAATGCCAGACAATTTTCTACACAAGGCAGCCATGAGGAACTTGTGGCCCAGATATTTACCGGAAAAGAACGATTCTATCCGGGAGAAACTTCAGATATAAAGAAGACAAGTGAGGAGCGGCACTCCTGGTTGCAACTGTCATATATGAAGGAGAAGTATCACAGAATGGCAGAGCATTGGACGCTTGGGTGGTATCTGAAAGCATTGTATTCTTCAAGAAATTTCTCCGAGAACTATACGGCTACTATGATGCAGGCCGGAGAGTTTGCGCCTACAGCGCATGGGCAATTGATGTATAATGAAGCTTTTCGTGCCAATCAATTTGTAGGAGCTGGTGTACGGCCTGTGTATCGTTTGAATCAAATGTTTCATGTGCGAGGAGAATTCTATGGTTTTATGCCAATTTTCCCAATAGAGAGAAATTCGATAAATAAGGCATATTATGGAAAAGCCTTTTCTCGTTTTGAATATTTAGGAGAAATATCAATTGTATGCCAATTTTCATTCGGTGCTATCTCTGCTTATGTAAATCATTATAGCTCACCGAAAAAAGAGTGGAATGTAGGATTAACGCTGGGTTGGCAGCTCTTCAATTATCGTTTCTTTGAATAATATTTCGGGAAAAAATAGTAGTAAACGCTTGCTACTTTCAAAAAAGTCCGTATCTTTGCACCCGTTAAACAAAAACAAAGGGTCGCGTAGCTCAACTGAATAGAGTAGCTGACTACGGATCAGCCGGTTACAGGTTTGAATCCTGTCGCGATCACTTTTAAGTTTAACAGAATGGCCGCGTAGCTCAACTGAATAGAGTAGCTGACTACGGATCAGCCGGTTACAGGTTTGAATCCTGTCGCGGTCACAAAATATATTCATAATTCGAAACAAAGGGTCGCGTAGCTCAACTGAATAGAGTAGCTGACTACGGATCAGCCGGTTACAGGTTTGAATCCTGTCGC